>JALYSZ010000311.1 GCA_030854525.1 Chloroflexota bacterium
GACTCGATGAAGCCGTAGGCGTTCACCCGTCCATACGTCGCGAGCGAGCCGATGAGGCCGATGTTCGGGCCTTCCGGGGTCTCGATCGGACAGATCCGCCCGTAGTGGCTGAAGTGCACGTCACGGACATCGAAGCCGGCGCGCTCACGCGACAGACCGCCTGGCCCGAGGGCAGACAGGCGGCGCTTGTGGGTGAGCTCGTCGAGCGGGTTGGTCTGCTGCATGAACTGCGACAGCTGACTGCCGCTGAAGAATTCCTTGATCGAGGCGACGACCGGACGGATGTTGATGAGCTCCTTCGGGGTCGCCTTCTCCGGCTCGACGATGGACATGCGCTCGCGGACGACCCGCTCCATACGGAGGAGGCCGACGCGGAACTGACCCTGGATGAGCTCGCCGACCGCGCGCACCCGGCGATTGCCAAGATGGTCGATGTCATCGGCCTTCCCGAGGCCGCGGTTCAGCTCGATGATCCGGGCGATGATCTTCACGAGGTCGTCGTTCGTGAGCGTGCGGGTCTCCATCGGAAGGTCGAGGCCGAGCTTGCGGTTCAGCTTGTAGCGGCCGACCTTTGCGAGGTCGTAGCGCCGGAAGTTGAAGAAGAGCGATTGGACGAGGCTCCGCGCGTTGTCGATGGTCGGCGGATCACCCGGGCGAAGACGCTTGTAGACCTCGACCAGGCCTTCATTCGTGTTCGTCGTCGGGTCCTTTTCCAGCGTCGACGCGATGTACTGGTGCTCGGGGTCAGCGTCGAGGTTGGTGAAGAGCGCGGCGATCTCCTCATTAGAGGAGTACCCGATCGCGCGCAGAAGGGTGGTCACGGTCAGCTTGCGCTTGCGGTCGACCTTAACCGAGATGACGTCCTTGTTTGACGTCTCGAACTCGAGCCACGCACCGCGGTTCGGGATGAGCTTCCCGTAGAAGAGCCGGCGGCCCGTCGTCGGGTCGTCGACCGCCGTGAAGTAGACGCCCGGCGAGCGCACCAGCTGCGAGACCACGACGCGCTCGGCGCCGTTGATCACGAAGGTGCCCTTGTCGGTCATCCAGGGGAAGTCGCCGAGGAACACGTCCTGCTCGGTGACCTCACCGGTCTCCTTGTTCACGAGCTCGACGCGAGCCCACAGCGGCTTGGAGAACGTGAGGTCCTTCGTTCGGCACTCCTCCTCGGAGTACTTCGGCTCGCGGAACTCGCTCGAGATGAACTTCAGGTCGAGGTTCTTCCCAGTGAAGTCCTGGATAGGCGAGATCTCAGCGAACAGCTCGCTAAGGCCTTCCTCGCAGAACCACTTGAAGGACACGATCTGCGTCTCGATCAGGTTCGGGAGCGGCAGAACCTCGGGCAGCGACGCGAAGTTGCGACGGGCGCGAACGGACGCGGGCACCCGGTCGAGGGTGACGGACATGGGCGGACCCTCCTCAGGGCTGATGGCTGGACAGGTGGATAGACGGCGGGGGCTGTACCTGTGGCAAGAGCAATATGGTATTCCCGACCAGACCGCTAGGTCAACGGTGGCAACAGCTCACTTTCGACAAGCGGCCATGCCGTGTCAAGAGGGGAGTTTCGTGTCTGCCGGCCGAGCAGCCTAGGCAATCACCCCTGGGCCTGGCGCTCGGGGTGGGACCAACTGAGGCGGGCCGTGCGGAGCGGTCAGCCGGACTCGATCTCCATGCTGCCTCAGCAACTCAACGTCACGGCCGTCGCGTGCGCGGGAGTCGGCTAGCAAGGCATACCCCAGTCCCACTCCGAGAATCCCGACGCCGATGATCGCGCTCAGCGTTCGCCGCGCGTCGCCAACTCTATCGTCGCTCGGGTGGCGCCTGAACAACGACTCTTCGAAGCACTTGGCGGCGAGTGCGAGATCTACGCCTTCGGCCTCCGAGCGGCGCGTCTGGCGGAGGCCGAGTCCTGGGTACATGAGATGCACGACCGTCTCACGCGCTTCGCTCCAACTTCGGAGCTCTCGCGTTTGAACGCGTCGGCCGGCGGGTGGGTCGACGTAAGCCCGCTGCTCGAGTCGCTTCTTCGCGAGTCTCTCCGCGCGCACGAGCTTTCGGGTGGCCTCGTGAACGCGGCCGTGCTTCCGGCGCTTCTCGCCGCGGGATACACGCGTACGTTCTCGGAAGGACCGACCGCGGTGACTGCGTCGTTCGTTCCGCCGGCGCTGCCGGAGGTTCTGGAGCTCCGAAGGGGACAGGCGCGCCTTCGGCACGGCGCGTCGATCGACCTCGGCGGGATCGCGAAGGGCTTTCTCGCCGATCGGCTCGCGGCCGACCTCGGCGCGAACTCTCTCGTGAACCTCTGCGGCGATCTGTTCGCACGCGGTGGAGGCGAAACCGGTGACGGCTGGCCCATGGGAGGCTTGGGCGGCAAGACCGTTCTTCTCCTGGACATGGGAGCCGCGACAAGCGGGACCCGGAAGAGATCGTGGGGAGACGAGCTCCACCACCTGATCGATCCCCGCACCGGGGTTCCATCGCGGACCGACCTTTCGGAGGCTTCAGTCATCGCTCGAACCGGCGCCGACGCGGAGGTATTAGCGAAGACCGCGCTCCTTTTGGGATCAGCGAAGGCCGAGGAATATCTAGCCGCGCACGATGCGCTGGGCTGGTCGCTTACCCCCTGAAAAACCAAACCGGGACCCCTCCCCTGGGGCCCCGGTCCGGCACCTTTCGCGAGCCCGCCGATCAGGGCGCTCTCGCGGCGAGAACTCTATCGGCACGTGGTCCGCTGCCGAAGTTGGTAGCAGGGGCTTACGACAAGATGTGAGAGTTTCGGCCAAAAAAGGCCGAATCTCACTTCATTTCGACGGTCGCCCCAGCGTCCTCGAGCTTTTTCTTGACCGCGGCTGCCTCATCCTTGCCGATGTTCTCCTTCACCGCCTTGGGCGCTCCGTCGACCAGATCCTTGGCTTCCTTCAGCCCGAGGCCGGTCAGCTCGCGGACCGTCTTGATCACGTTGATCTTCGACGCGCCCGCTTCCTTCAGGATCACGGTGAACTCGGTCTTCTCCTCGGCCTCGGCCGGCGCGGCAGCTCCGCCGCCACCACCCGCCGCTGCGACGGCGACCGGCGCGGCGGATACGCCCCAGCGCTCCTGGAGGTACTTGCCGAACTGGGCGATCTCGAGGATCGACCACGCTTCCAGCTCGCCGGCAACCTTCTCGAACTTGGGATTCTCTTTGACTTCCGTCGCCATCTTTCTCTCCTTCTTATTGCGAGCCGCGCGCTTGGAGCACGCGGACGAGATTTCCTTGAGCCGCTGTGAGTACTCCGACCACCTGAGCGAGCGGGGCCTGCAGGGTTCCGACGAACGTGGCTTGCAGCTGCGGCCGGCCGGGAAGACGCGCGAGCGAGGTCACGTCGTCGGCGCTCATCGCGCGTCCCCCGATGAGCGCGCCGAGGATCTTAAGCGCCTTCAGCACGCGCGCCTCCTCGACGAGACTCTTCGCGAGCTCGACCTCGTCGACGTTGCCGATCGCGACCGCGGTCGGGCCGGCGAGGATCGAGCGCAGCTCGCCTTTGCCGGATTGCTCCGCGGCGCGAGCGAACAGGCTGTTCTTGACCACGTGGTATTCGATGCCGCGCGGGCGCAGCCGACGCCGCAGCTCCTGCAGCTCACCAACCTTGAGCCCGCGGTACTCGGTCACCACGAGTGAAACGGTCCCGCCGAGCTCGCCCGCGAGCTCTTCGACCTTCTTCGCTTTAGCGGCGACCCCGCCGCCCTTGCGCTTGACCTTGGGTCCGGTCTTGATCTTCGCCAAGCAGCTGCCCTCCTTCTAATGGAAACGCCTCCGGTCCCCTGGGGCCCTTACCCCTGGACGCGAAGGCGCTTAGGCGGCTGCTGCCGCTTGGCTTGCCTCCGCAGGCTCGGGCTTTCGCCCGACTTAATCCTTTTGGGAACCGGCTTTCTCAGGCTATGAAGTTGACGTAGTGGTCAGTTTACTTGGCGAACGACTTCATAGCCAAGAAAGAACCACTCTTCGCAAGGGGCTCTGCCCCTGCCACCCCCGAATGCCCTACGTCCTGGCTGTGCCCGCCAGCTCGTTGATGGCGCCGAGCTCAAGTTTGACGCTCGGACCCTGCGTGCTCGTGAGGTGCGCGGCGCGGATGTACGTGCCCTTCACGCCGACGGGACGGGCGCGGTTCACCGCGTCCATGAGCGTCGCGAGGTTGCCGAGGATCTGCTCCTGGGTGAACGAGGACTTCCCGACCACCGTGTGGATCACGCCGGTCTTGTCGGTCCGAAACTCGACGCGCCCACCCTTGGCGTCGCGGACGGCTTTGGCGACGTCGAAGGTGACAGTTCCCGACTTCGGGTTCGGCATAAGCCCGCGGGGACCGAGGACACGACCGAGGCGACCGACCTGCCCCATGAGGTCGGGCGTCGCGATGGCGACGTCGAAGTCGAGCCAGCCACCCTCGATTCGCTTGGCGAGGTCCTCCGCGCCGACCGCGTCGGCCCCGGCTGCCTCAGCGTCGCGCGCCTTGTCGCCCTGAGCGAAAGCGATGACGCGAACCTTCTTGCCGGTGCCATTCGGCAGTACCGCGGCGCCGCGGACCATCTGATCGGCGTGCTTTGGGTCGACGCCCATTCTTAGATGCAGCTCGACCGTCGTGTCGAACTTCGCCTGGCTGGTGTCCTTCACGAGCTTGGCGGCCTCGGTGGGTGGGTACTCCCGGCCGCGCTCGATCTTCTCTGCGAGGGCGCGATAGCGCTTGCCGTGCTTCTTCGCCATGGGAATCGCTCCTCTCGGCCCTACGGCCTCCCGTCTGTCGCGCGGTGGGCGCCCGCCGTAGTGCGGGAGGTGCTCAGTTTAGCTGGTGATCTCCACGCCCATGCTGCGCGCGGTGCCCTCGACCATCCGCATGGCGGACTCGATCGTGTTCGCGTTGAGGTCGTTCATCTTGATCTCGGCGATAGAGCGCACCTTCGCGCGTGTGATCTTCCCCACCTTGTTCTTGTTGGGTTGACCCGAGCCCTTCTCGATGCCTGCCTCTTTGCGGATGAGGTCGGCGGCCGGAGGGCTCTTGGTGACGAACGTGTAAGTCCGATCCTCGAAGACCGTCACCACCGCGGGCACGATCGTCCCGGTGAGCGACGCGGTGCGCTCGTTGTACTCCTTGATGAACTGGCCCATGTTGATCCCGTGTGGGCCGAGCGCGGTGCCGACCGGCGGCGCGGCGGTCGCTTTGCCAGCGTTGATCTGAACCTTGACGACGGCCTTGATCTTCTTCGCCACTTATTTCACCAGCTTCTCGATCTGTAGGAAGTCCAGCTCGACCGGCGTCTCGCGGCCGAAGATGGACACGAGGACCTTCACCTTGTTGCGCTCGGGGTTCACCTCGTCGACCACGCCGTGCAGATCGGTGAACGGGCCATCGGTCACTCGGACCGCCTCGCCCTTGGTGAACGCCACCTTGTACTTCGGCGCGTCGAGCTTGATCTGGCGCAGGATCGCGCGCACTTCGCCGTCGGTGAGCGGGGTCGGCTTGTTCCCGCTGCCGACGAAGCTCGTCACGCCGGGCGTGTTGCGTACGACGTACCACGAGTCATCGCCCATGATCATCTCGACGAGCACGTAGCCTGGGAAGACTTTGCGCTCGACCGGGTGACGCTTCCCGTTCTTGATCTCGATCTCTTCCTCGGTCGGCACCAGCACCTGGTAGATCTTGTCGCCCATGTCCATGGAGGTGATCCGGTGCTCGAGGTTTGTCTTCACTTTGTTCTCGTAGCCCGAGTACGTGTGGATCACATACCAGCGGCGGCCAGTGTCGACCTCGTCGGCGGTCGGGCCCGACGGCGGGATGACCTCGGGCTGAGCCTCGACGACCGGCGGGGCGACCGGCTCGGCCTCGGCGACCGCGCCGGCGCGGCGCAGCACGCTTTTGACCTCGTCGACCGAGACCTCTTCTTCGGGCTCCGCGGTTCCAAGGAACGCGCGGGCCGCCTCAGCGGCCGCCTCATCGGACAGCTTGGCGGCGTCGACCTCGGCGTCGGCTTCGGGGGCGGACTCGGTCGATGGGGGCTCTTGCTGCGGTTCCTCGTTCCGCGCTAGATCGTCGCGCTCGTCGCTCATGACCCTCCCCTTACGGTGCGGCCGGCGCCGGCGTCGGGATACTTTGGTTCAGAAGGACCCCGTTCACTAGGTATGTGAAGACCTGATCGGCGCCGAGAATGTATGCGCCCACGATCGCCGAGATGATGATGACCAGCACGGTGAGACGAATCACCGTCTGACGGTCGGGCCAGGTGACCTTCTGGAGCTCCGACCAGCACTCCTGGGCGAAGCGGACAAGCCCAACGTTCCTCCCGGTCCGGACGGCGGGTGCCTGCGAGCGAGCGGCCACTAAAGCGTCTCTGCACGGCGGGAGAGACTCGAACTCTCAACCGCTGGTTTTGGAGACCAGTGCTCTACCAGTTGAGCTACCGCCGTATGC
>JALYSZ010000329.1 GCA_030854525.1 Chloroflexota bacterium
CGCAGCTCGGTCTCGCTGCCGATGATGAAGAAGTGGCCCTGAGTGCAGTTGTAGAAGGGCATCGGAAGGCCCCAGTAGCGCTTTCGGCTGATGTTCCAGTCGCCCATGTTCTGGAGCCAGTTCTCCATGCGACGCCCTGCCGCCGGCGGGAGCCAGTTCACTTTCGCGGCGGCCGCCATCAGCCTGGGCCGGAGCTCGTCCATGCCGATGAACCATTCGTCGTCAACGCGGAAGACGATCTCCTCGTGGCAGCGCCAGCACTCGGGGTAGCGGTGCGTGTAGTCGGCGGCGCGGAAGAGTCGACCACGCTTTTCAAGGTCGTCGGCGATCTCGCGCGCGACGTCGCGCGCCTCCTTGCCCTCCAGCCAGCCGTACCCCTTGACGAAGCGCGCCATCTCGTCGATCGGGACGAGGACCGGGAGCTTCTCCGTCTTTGACAGCGCGAAGTCCTCGGCACCGCAGCCGGGCGCGATGTGGACGAGACCCGTGCCTTCCGCGGCGCTGACGTCGTCCCACTCGATCACGCGATGGCCAACGACTCCTTCGCTCGACGCGGGCAGCTCGTCGAACGGACCCTTGTAGCGAAGGCCGATGAGTGACCGGCCTTTCACGGTCTCGACAACGGTCGCGTTGTCCCATTTCGCCTGGTCGAAAGTCTCCTTCGAGACGATGAGGATCTCCTCCCCCACCTTCGCGCGGACGTAGTCGAGATCCGGGTTGACCGCGAGCGACACGTTCGCCGGAAGAGTCCACGGCGTCGTGGTCCACACGAGGAAGCTCTCGTTCTTACGGTCTTCGATGGGAAATCGGACGTAGACCGAGAGATGCGTCATCTCGCGGTAGCTGTCGATCATCTCGTGCTGCGACAAGGCGGTCCCGCATCGCGCGCACCACGGCATCGAACGGTGGCCCTTGTAGAGCCAACCCTTCTCCTGACAGATCTTGAGGACGTGCCAGATGTGCGAGATGTTCAGATCGGTGTAGGTGAAATACGAGTTCTCCCAATCCATCCATTGGCCGAGCCGGATGGAGTGCTTGGTGATGGCCGCGGCGGAGCGGTCGACCCGTGCGCGACAGGCGTCGGAGAACTTGGCGATGCCGTACGTCTCGATGTCGCGTTTGCTGTTGAGATTCAGTTCGCGCTCGACCTGCACCTCGACCCAGAGGCCCTGACAGTCGAAGCCGTTCTGGTAGCGCTGGTCGAAACCGCGCATCGCCTTGTACCGCTGGTAGACGTCCTTATAAGTGCGGGCCCAGGCGTGGTGGACGCCCATCGCCTCGACATTCGCGGTGATCGGTCCATCGAAGAAGGAGAACCGCGGCCCGCCCGCGTTCTTCTTTCGGAGGACCTCGAAGCTCTGCTCACGCTCCCAGAGGTCGAGGACGCGATGGTCTAGCTCCGCCAGGTCGAGCTTCGCGCCGACCGGCCGGAATCGCGTCTTCTCGCTCTCGTTCACCACGCTCGCTCTCCTTACAAACAGAAACGCCGTCCCGAATCTCGGGACGGCGCATGCCGTGGTACCACCCAAGTTGACGCGGCTTGCGTCCACTCGTTTGCGCCTTTAACGGTGCGCGATCCGGCCAGTTCTACTTGTGCTTCTTCCGGCAGCTCGGGGTGGATGGCCCCTCAACGCTTTGTCCATCGAGTGTACGCATTGAAGCGCGCTAGGAGAAGGTCTCGGCCCGAGGACCTGCTTCGCAAGTACGATCGCGACTGAGTGACGGAGCTCGAAAAAGAGATCGCTGAGCTCGCGGCCCGCTTCGGCGAGCCGCGCCGGATTGAGGTCGCCATCCGGCCGTTTTTCGATCCGGTCCAGAGACCCGACCGCTTCGCCGAGGTCTGCATGGTCGTCCGCCGCCCCAGCGGAAAGGTGCTCCTGTCCATCAAGACCTTCTATCCCCGCGGCGCGCACCGTCTTCCCACTGGAGGTATTCACTACGGGGAGCGAATCCTCGACGCACTCGCACGTGAGACCGCGGAGGAGACCGGACTCGAGACGGAGGTCCGTCGGTTCCTCGCCGCGATCGCGTATCGCTCGGTCTCCTCGCCGGACGGCCCGCCGATCTTCCACACGTTCGCGTTCCTGCTCGACGAGGTCGGCGGCACGCTGGAGACGCGCGACACGAGCGAGCAACTCGAGGAATGGGTCGAGGTGGAGCCTTCCGCCCTAACAACGGTGGCCGACCGGCTCGAGAGCCTCACCAGCACACAATCGAAAGACATCGGCGGCGATTGGTCGGACTGGGGTCGCTTCCGCGCGATCGTGCACCGCGCCGTGCACGAGGAACTTGTGGGCTAGAACTTTTCGAAGCGGAAGAGCCGCACCGCGAGAATGAAGCCTGCGACCGTCCAGACCAGCAGGCCCAGGATTTGGACCCGCACGTCCCAGAGTGTCGCGCCCTGAACGCTGATCTCACGCAGCGCGTCGTTCAGCAATGTGAGCGGCAGCCAATTCGTCGCTGGCCGGATCAGCTCGGGCGCCGCGTTCTTCGAGAAGAACACACCAGAGAAGAAGAACTGCGGCAGGGTGATGAGCTGCGCGATAGCCGGCACCTGGTTTTCGGTCGTCGCCCACCCCGCCAGCGCGAAGCCGATCGTGAGGAAAAGGATCGTCCCGAGGAGCGCGACGACAACGAGCGGCGCGAGCCCACCGACGATCGTCACGTTGAACAGTACGAGCGCGACGAGGAGGAGAACGGCGACCTGCCCGGTCGCGATCGCCAGCCGCGTCAGCACGTGCGCGGCGAGAAGGTTCGGAACACGGACGGGCGTCGCCATGATCCGCCGCAGCACCCCCCGCTGCTTGTCGGCCACCAGCGCGAAGGCGACCGAGAAGATCGCGAGCTGCATGATGTTGACGCCCAGGATCCCCGGCACCAGGAAGTCGACGTAGCGCAGGCGCACCCCCTGCACCGTCTCTTCTTTCACCGCGACAATCGGTGCGGTCTGGGTGACCGCGAACGAGAGCCGGTCGATCACTTGCGCCACGATCTGCCGGCCGACGGCGACCTGTTGCGGCCGCGCGTCGTCGCCGTAGACGTAGAGCTGCGGGACGGTCTGTCCCGGCCGCGCGGGCGCCAGGACGAAGTCCGGAGGAATTACGACGAGCATGTCGAGCTCGGTCCGGCGCAGCCTCGTTAACGCCTCGCTGGTCGGCAGCTCAGTGACCTGGAGTGTTTCGATCCCCTTGAGGATCTGCACAAGCTGGGCGCTGGACGGGTTCTTCGCCTGATCGTCGACGGCGAGGGTCACGCGGCCGAAATCGCCAAGGTTCAGGTAGCCGAAGATGACCATGAGCATGAGCGGCACGATGAGACTGAAGAAGAGCGCCGTGCGGTCGCGCAGGTAGCCGCGGAGGAGCAGGGAGAAGAGCCGAAGAGTCTGCCTCATCCGTCGCGAATCTCGTGACCGGTGAGATCCAGGAAAACGTCCTCGAGGTTGGCCTTCTGCTGGAGCACCGGCTTCGTGAATCCCCTGCCCAGGAGGTCGTCGATCAGCTTCCGCGGCGGGTCGAGCGCGACGATGTTGCCCTCATCCATGATCGCCACTCGGTCGCAGAGGATCTCGGCCTCGTCAAGGTAGTGGGTCGTGAGAAAAACCGTCGTGCCGCGGCCCTGGATGCCGCGGATGAGCTCCCAAAGATTGCGTCGCGCTTGTGGATCGAGCCCGGTCGTCGGCTCGTCAAGAAACAGGACTTGCGGCTGGTTCACGAGCGCGGTCGCGATCGAGAGCCGCTGTCGCTGACCACCTGAAAGCTTCATCTGCGGCTGCCGCGCACGCTCCTCGAGCTCGACCAGGCGCAGCAGCGCGAACTCATCGACCTCGAGGTCGTAGCAGGCCGCGAAAAATCGCACGGTCTCGCGTGCGGTGAGGTTGTCGGGGAACGCGCTCGCCTGGAGCTGGACGCCGATCCGGCGCTTCACACCGGCAGGATCGGCGAACACGTCGACTCCAGCGACGGTGGCCGACCCGCCATCCGCTTTTCGGAGTCCTTCAAGGATCTCGACGGTGGTGGTCTTCCCCGCTCCGTTCGGCCCGAGCAGGCCGAAGACCTCACCGGGCTCGACGAAGAAGCTGATGCCGCGCACCGCTTCGATCTCTCCGTAGCGCTTCCGCAGGTCAGTGACCTGCACGATCGGCGTCATGACTCGAACGCTATCGGTTCGCGACGAACGCGGCGTATGCGAGGTCATGCACGTAGAACGCGAACGGAAGAATCACCACGGCCGCAACGACGATGCGAACGACGATCGGGTTCGGGCGGCGGAGACGCGTGTACGTGACGACGAGCGTCGCCGTGATCGCGGCGAGGATCGGAACCTGCGCGACCCAGTGAAGGGGATCCGCGCGGTCGACCACGAGCGCGTACACCACAGCACCTCCGAGGAGTCCGGTGGCGAGGCCGACGACCGCAAAGACACCCGCGTTGCGAACGGGATCGCGAAGGGCGAGCAAAAGGCCGAGACCGAACGCCAGCAGAACGGCAGCGATCATTCGTTCGTAGATCCGGTTGTAAGGCGGGAAGAGGAACGCCGATGGAAATGCGATCGCGAAGATCACCGGGAGGATGAAGAGCGTGGCGCAGACGACCCCCACAGCGCGAGCGCCGCGCAGCGTGGCGGAGTCAGCCGGAAGCGGGCGCTCCATCTAGGGGAGTCCGAGTCTCGTACGCTTAGGGCTCGGTGTCGAATCGGGGAGCAGCTTCCGCCACCCGGCCGCACGTCCGCGCGCTTTTTGCGCCGACAGTTGGTTCTCCTGGCTTCGCCGCGATCCTGTCGTTCCTCCTGCCGGGCCTGGGACAGATCTACTACGGGCGGTGGATCCGCGGAGTCCTGATGATCGTGCTTCCCATCTTCACGGTCCTCCTCGCCGGGGCGTTCGTGGCGATCGCGGATCCGGTCACCGCGTTCGTGCTTCGCAACGCTCGCGAGATCACGTTCCTGTTGGCCGGCACTTTCTTCACGTACCACTTGTTGGTGGTCGCCGACGCGTTCGCCGGAAAGCGCCGCGGCCCGCGCTCGTTCCGGGGTCGGCATCTCGTTGACTACGTGGTGCTCGGCCTGGTCGGTGTCGCGCTCGTCGTCTTCTACGCGAGTGCATACCGCGGGTCCGCGCCGTGGGCGGGACTCTTCGCGAAGGTATTCGCGCCACTCGCGAACGCACCCCTTGTCGGCACCGCTTCCGGAGAGGATCCACCGCCTCCCGCATGGACCGGAACGGAACGGCTCAATGTTCTCCTGCTGGGGATCGATTCGCGCGGCGACTCATCGGCGACAAAGAACACGGACACGATGATCGTCTTGAGTCTCGACCCCGTGAACAAGACCGCCGCGATGCTCTCCATCCCCCGTGACGTGTACATCGACCGCCCGGGGGTATTCACCGACAAGATCAACGCCGCGTACGCGTACGGGGGCTACGACCTCGCGCGAAAGGTCGTAGAGGATCTCCTCGGAATCCGGCTGAACGCGTACGCACTCGTGGACTTTGACGCCTTCACGAAGATCGTCGACGCGGTCGGCGGCGTGGTGATCGACGTGAAAAGGCCGGTGCGGGATGAGTCCTACCCCACTCCGGACTACGGCATCGAGCGCGTCGACATCGCGGCGGGGCCGCAGCTCATGGAGGGCTCGACGGCGCTACGTTTCGCGCGGTCGCGGCACGATACGAACGACTACAGCCGCGCCCAGCGCCAGCAGCTCGTACTCTCCGCACTGCGCACGCGCCTGTCCGAGGGCGACTTCCTCCGCGGCCTTCCGGGCCTCATCGACCGCGTGGGCAGCGCCGTCCAGACGAACTTCGATCCCGCCAACATCCTGCCCCTCGCCCGATTCGGCACGGGGATCGACGGGGGCGCCATCCGGAGCGAGGTGCTGTATCCCTGCGGCGGGGCCTATCCCCATTGCGAGCTCCAGGCATCAACAAGTGGGCAGCACGGCTTCATCCTCGTGCCCGATCGCGCGAAGATCCGCGACCTCGCGGCGGCCCTCTTCTACGACCCGCAAGTGAAATCAGAGGGTGCATCGGTCGAGGTGCGAAGCGCGGGAGCACGAAACGGCCTGGCGCAAAACGTTGCCGACCGCTTGACCGAGCGCGCGTTCACGGTCTCGCGAGTGAGCGACGGCGCCACCGGCCGTTCCGCCGTGCTCGTGCGCGACGGTGCGAAGCGATACACCGCGAACGCGCTCGCTCTGCAATTGGGAGGGCTGCCAGTAGACACGCTCCCCAGCAGCGAGACGACTGCGGCGGACATCGTTGTGCGAGTAGGAACCGACTTCAGAGGGCTCGCGACCGACCTAGCTCGTTAGCCGATCGGCGTTGCGGGTGGCACGGCGAGGGATGGACTCTCGCGATGCGCGGGTTCCCCGGGGACCCGCCCCCGCGACATGAGCGCAGCGAATGGCGCGGCCGGCGGAGAGGGTGCGCGAGCGAGAGGCCGACCCGAGCCGCTGCGCGGTCAGGGGCCCCTGCCCCTGGGACAGGACCCGCAACGCTAAAGGGCGACGAAGGCAATGGCGGGTCGCGAGCCGCTAAGGTTTCTTCTTCGCCTTTTCGATCTTCTCGCGGTCGGCGAGCGCCTGCTTCACGGTCGTGAACTTCGAGAGCGTCCCGCGGCGATCTGACTGCACGCCCCTGCGAAATGCCGGATCGCTCGCGCTACGGCGCGCGAGCTCGGCATCGCGGCCGGCGGCGTCGATCACTCCGATGATGCGTCGGAGCGGGTTGTCCTTCTTCGCTTTCTTCTTTGCGGTCAACGCTTGTACACGGGCGTGATCCAGCTGCGGTATTGCGACGTCTTGCCGCGCACGGCATCGAAGTACGTCTCGCTGATCTTGATCGTGATCGGGCCGCGCTGTCCGTTGCCGATGGCGCGGTGATCGATGCTCGTGACCGGCGAGAGCTGCGCGCCCGTGCCGCAGAGGAACACCTCGTCGGCGATGTAGAGCTCCGTGCGATCCACTTGCCGGATCACCGACGGGATACCGTGATCGGCGGCAATCTTGAGAACGCACGTCCGGGTGATCCCCTCGAGGATGTTGTCGGTCCCCGGCGGGGTGATCAGGACCCCTTCGCGGACGAGGAAGAGGTTCTCGGCGCTTCCCTCGCTGACGTGTCCGTCCTGCGTCAGGACGATCGCCTCGTCGAAGCCCGCCTCCTGCGCCTCGGTCTTCGCGAGAGCCGCGTTGACGTAAGCGCCGGTGATCTTGGCGCGCGCCGGGATCGCGTTGTCGTCGGTGCGCCGCCAGCTGGAGACGCTGCACGCGATACCGCGGTCTATATCGATGTAGGTGCCGAACGGGATCGCGAAGACGGTGAAGCTGTCCTCGAGGTCGTGGAGCCGAACGCCGATGAGCGGGCTCGACTTGTATGCGATCGGTCGGATGTACGCATCCTCGCGGTAGTTGCACTTACGCAGGAGTTCGAGCGTGATGCCGACGAGATCGTCCGCCGTGTAGGGCAGCCTGATCCGCATGATCCGACTGGAGCGGTGGAGCCGGAGGTAGTGCTCCTTGAGGTGCAGGGCATAGAGCTGCTCGTCCTGGGCGTTCCAGTAGGCGCGGATGCCCTCGAAGACGCCCGTTCCGTAGTTGAAGGCATGCGTCAGAACGCTGACCTTGGCGTCCTTGACCGGGACGAATTCGCCGTCTAGGAAGGCGAACGCGGTATCGGGGGCGGCGCCCCGTCGCAGCGATGTCGGTCTGGTCAGCTCCTGCACCATGCCCACACTCCTTGCTCGGCCCTGCGGCCGAACGAGCTCTGGACCGGCTCAACGCACGCCCCGTGCCGACCCGCTTCCGCCATTGTGACAGGATTACCCGCGGTCAGACCGCCGGTGTGACCCCTTAGACACCGTCGGCCGTACCTGCTCTTGGAGGTGCGTATGGCAAGGCGGACGACGTTAGCGATCCTGGCGACCGCACTCATCACCCTTGTCGCCTGCGCGAGTCCGGTGGCGGCTCCCAGCACGACCGGGCCATCGGCGGCGGCTTCGGTAGTGCCCACACGAGCGGTCGAGTTCGTGATCAGCACAGCCCCCGGTGGTGGTTCGGATGTGTACGCCCGAATCTGGCAAGGGATCATCGAGACTCAAAAGCTCTCGCCCCAGCCAGTTCAACCTCTCAACAAGGAGGGCGCCTCGGGCGCGGTCGCCTTCCAGTACGTATTCGAGAAGACGGGTGACATGCACTACATCATGGTCACCCTCAACTCGTTCTTCACGACGATCATCACTCAGAAGACCGCGTACAAGGCAACCGACTTCACTCCCATCGCCAATCTCGCGCTCGACCCCTTCTTCCTCTGGGTGAACGACGACAGCCCGTGGAAGACCGCGCAGGACTTCATCGACGCCGCAAAGAAGGATTCCCTCACCGTCGCCGGCACCGGCGCGAAGCAGGAGGACGAAGCCCTCTTCCGGCGCATCGAGGACACGATGAAGACCAAGCCCTTCACGTATATCAGTCAGACATCGGGCGCGACCGTGGCAGCCGCGCTTGCGGGCCACCAGGGTGGCGTCGTCGCCACGGTGAACAACCCCAGCGAGGGCATCTCACTCTTCAGCGCCACGCCGAAGAAGGTGCGGCCGCTCTGCGCGTTTACTCCGGCCAGCCCGACGAAGGGTGTCTACAACGGTCTCGCGACGTGCAAATCACAAGGGCTCGCGATCGACGACTACTTCATCATGCGAGCCGTCATGGGCCCGCCCGGCCTTTCCGACGCGCAGCTGGCGTTCTGGGTCGGCGTGTTCAAGAAGGTCTCGGACTCCACCGAGTGGAAGGCGAAGGTCGACGAGTTCTTCCTTACGTCGGACTTCCGGACCGGAGCCGAGTTCCGCACGTTCATTCAGCAGTACCAACAGCTCCATCAGGACATCGCCACGAAGTTCAAGTGGGTCTAGCGATCCAGGCGTGCGGCCCTACCAGGTAGCGACGGCGGCGGCGATCTTCGTGATCGCCGCCGTCGCCATGTTCGACTCTCGCGCCGCATTCAGTCCTTCGGCAGGTACGGCGCCCGGTGATGTCGGCGCCCGCTGGTATCCGTTCTGGGCCGCGGCGCTCATGGGCATCGCGGCACTGTTCGTCGCTTACCGCTCACTGGTGATCCCGCAGGGGAGCCAGGGCGTGTTCGCCGGGCGCAGCAGCGTCTTCGCCGTGCTGAAGCTCGCCATACCGATGGTTCTCTACGCGACCCTCATCAACGGGATCGGATGGCGGACTACGGTCACCATCTACACGATCATCCCACCGCTCGGCTTCTACATCTCGACCGCTCTCTACATGGGCGGCTTCGCCTGGTGGCTCGGGCGCTACAAGATCTGGTGGGTCGCCCTCGTCCTCGTCACCTTTCCCCTTGTGATCTTCCTCGCGTTCGAAGTCGGATTCCGCGTCGCGTTGCCAAAGAGCTTTCTCTACCGCAACGGCATCCTTCCCTTCTAGTGGACGTCCTCGGGCAGCTCGCGGGCGGTTTCGCGACCGCGCTCCAACCAATCAACATCGCCATGCTGTTCGTCGCGGTCGTCCTCGGACTCGTCATCGGTGTCCTGCCTGGCCTTGGCGGCACAAGCGGCGTCGCGATCCTGCTGCCGATAAGCCTCTTCATCAAGAACGGCGCCCTCCCCGGGTCGAACGAGGTAACGGCGATCATCTTTCTCGCGGGCATCTACTGGGGCGCGCTCTTCGGCGGCGTCATCACGTCGATCCTCTTCAACATTCCCGGTGAACCATGGGCGGTCGTCCTCCTCTTCGATGGATTCCCACTTGCCAAAAAGCTCGGGAAGCCCGGGCTGGCGCTCGCGAGCTCGTTCGTCTCGTCGTTCGTCGGTGCCTTCGTCGCGACGGTCCTCTTCACCTTCTTCGCGCTGCCCGTCGCGGACAATGCGCTGAGGTTCGGGCCGGCGGAGCTCTTCGCGGTCTTCGTGCTCTCCTTTGCGACCCTCATCGGTCTCGGGGCAGAAGCGCCTATGAAGAGCGTCGCGATGCTCGCGCTCGGCTTGCTCCTCGCGGCTGTCGGGTTCGACACGATCACCGCCGAGCAGCGCTTGAACTTCGGCCACACCGAGCTGCTCTCGGGAATCAGCTTCGTGCCAGTGACGATCGGCCTCTTCGGCATCGGCGAGATCCTCGCCTCAGCGGAGGAGCAGGGCATCGGATACGTCGAGCGGATCAGCGCCCGCCTCGGCCTCAGCGACGTTCGGCAAGCCTTTATCGAGCTCTTCAAGCGGATCCGCCTCGTGCTCTCGAACGCGGTCATCGGTTTCTTCTTCGGCGTGCTGCCCGGCCACGGGGCGACCGCAGCTTCCTTCCTCGGCTACGGCCTCGCACGCCAGTACTCGAAGAACAAGGAGAACTTCGGCAAGGGGGAGATCTCGGGGATCATGGGCCCCCAGTCGGCGGCCGACGCCGCCGGCGTCGCCTCGCTCGTGCCGATGATCACGCTCGGGATCCCGGGCTCGCCGACGTCGGCCGTCATCATGGCCGGGCTCTTCATCTGGGGGCTTACGCCCGGACCCGTGCTGTTCATCCAGCACCAGGATTTCGTGTGGGGCCTGATCGCGAGCATCTACCTGGGCCACCTGATGACGTTCATCCTCTGCCTGCTCGCGGTCCCGCTGCTCGCAATGATCATGCGCGTGCCCTACGCGATCATCACGCCGTTCATCATCGTGATCTCGATCATCGGCTCGTACTCGCTGAACAACAGCATGCTCGACGTCTTCATCACCGTGATCTTCGGCCTGATCGGCTACTGGCTCCGCAAGCTCAAGTACCCACTCGCGCCGCTCGTCGTGGCGCTCGTGCTCGGCGACTCGACCGAGCGCGAGCTCCGAAAGGCGCTCATCGCCGGCCACGGCAGCCCGCTCTACTTCTTCGACACACCCCTATCGACCGGCATGCTGGTCCTGGCGGTCGTCCTGGTCCTCATCCCGCTGGTGCGGACCGTCCGGCGACGGCGGGCCGCGGCTGGCAGCATGGCCGCGTGACGCTTTTCCTCAGCCTCGTCCTGCTTGCGGTGTCGTTCGTCGTCATCCTCGCCGGAGCCGAGCTGTTCACCAACGGCATCGAGTGGCTCGGTCAGAAGATGGGCCTCAGCGAGGGGATGGTCGGAAGCGTCCTCGCCGCCGTCGGGACCGCGATGCCCGAGACGATGATCCCGATCATCGCCATCATCTTCGTCGGGACTGCCGAGTCTGAAGAGATCGGCATCGGGGCGATCCTGGGTGCGCCCTTCCTACTCTCGACGGCGGCGATGTTCGTGACCGGTGTGGCCGTGCTCGCGTATCACCGCAGCGGACGGCGCAAGAACGTGCTGAACATCAATCAGGTCATCGTCCGGCGTGACCTGCGCTTCTTCCTCGGCATGTACATCGTCGCTATCACTCTTGGTCTCCCGTTCTTCGAAAAGCCGTTCTGGCTTCGAGTGGTCGCCGGGATCCTCCTCGTAGGCGCATACGTCCTCTACGTCCGCCAGACCGCGAGCGACCCAAAGAGCGAGAGCACCGAGGCCCTGGCGCCGCTTCACTTCCAACGCAAGCTGAACACTCCGCGCACCCGCGCCGTCGCGCTCCAGGTTGTCGTCGCACTCTCCGCGATCATCTTCGGCGCGAATCTCTTCGTGCAGCAGATCGAGGGGATCGCCCATCTCTTCGCCATCCCGCCCCTCGTTCTCTCCCTGATCGTCGCGCCGCTTGCGACTGAGCTTCCCGAGAAGTTCAACAGCGTCATCTGGATCCGCCAGCGGAAGGACACGCTCGCGATGGGGAACATCAGCGGCGCGATGGTCTTCCAGTCGTGCATCCCGGTGGCGGTTGGCCTCTGGTTCACGCCGTGGGTCCTGAACGAGTTCGCGATCGTCTCCGCGGTCATCGCCATTGCCGCCGGCATCCTGATGCAGCTCTACCTTCGGTCGGACAACACCATCTCGGGAGCGGAGCTCACCAGCCTTGGGATCCTCTACGCCGTCTTCCTTATCTATGTGTTCGCCTTCCCCCACAGCGGGCTTGCGCCCGCAGCCCTACGGCCGTTCTGAGCCCAGAATCGCCGCGTCGCGCGCGATGGCTGCTTCGCCGCGCGGCGCGACAAACGGGGGAGGCGTCGGCCAAGACGATGACCGGCCAAGGCGTCGACGTCATCTTCCAAGTCGCCGGGCTCACCGGCGCCGGCGGGCTTCGCGCGGCCTGCAATGCGAAGATCTACGGCTTCGGCGTGGACGTGGATCAGTACAACTCTCTTCCGGATGCGAAGGCCTGCATCGTCACGCGCGCCGAGAAGCATCTCCAGAGCGCGAGCCGCGACGCGATCGTGTGGTTCAAGGAGAAGGGCAAGCAAAGCGGCACCTTCGTGAACGACGCCACCAACGGCGGCATCGGCGCGTCCCCGATCAGAAACCGGGTTTGACGAGGCCCCCAATCATGGCAATCCGCCTCGCCGCGCGAAGGACGGCGGTGAGGCCGGCATCGTCGAGCAGGTCGACCGCCGCGCGGCCCTCGGCCAGGTCGAGCAGGTCCTGCACTCGCGACCGGTCGGCATCCGCACGATCGGCCCGCCCGGCCTCGGGATCGGACCCGCCTACGCCGCACTCTCCCGCTTGTACGGCCGTCCCACGGCCGCGGGCGGCACACTCCGACCCACGACCCCGGCCAGCACGACGATCGTGACGACATACGGCAGGGCGGCGAAGACCTGCTCCGGTATAGAGCCCAGGATCGAGCCCAGGTCGCCGATCGGCGGTGTCGTCCGGACTGCCGTCCCCAGCGACAGGGCCGACGCGAACAGGAGCGACGCGGCGACCGCACCGATCGGATGCCAGCGGCCGAAGATGAGCGCCGCCAGGGCGATGAAGCCGCGGCCGTTGGTCATGCCCGGCTGGAACGAGTTGCCGTAGTCGAGCGTGAACCATGCCCCAGCCAGGCCTGCGAACAGGCCGCCCAGGATGACGTTCCGATAGCGCAACCGGATGACGTCGATGCCGACTGTCTCGGCCGCCTTGGGGTGCTCGCCGACGGCCCGCGTACGCAGGCCCCAACGCGACCGAAGCAGGAGGATCTGGAGGACGATCGCCAGCACGATGACCGACATCGTGATCGGCCCCTGCTGCAGGAACATTCGGAAGATCCAGCCGACGACCGGGATGTCGACAAGCGCCTCCGGGGGCGCGAACGGCACGAACTTGCCGCCCGTCTCCGGCGAGTGCTTGCTGATGAGGATGTTCAGGTAGCCCGTCACGCCGAAGGCCACGATGTTGATGATCGTGCCGCTGATGATCTGGTCCGCGCGGACCGAGATGGACAGCCAGGCGTGGACCGCCGAGAAGAGGAGACCGGTCAGGAGGGCAGCCAGCACCCCGATGACGATCGCCGGCGTGGCGCCGAAGAGGAACGACGGGCTTGCCTGGACCGCCTGGCCCACGAGCGACGCGACGTACCAGCCCGTGAAGGCGCTGGCGAGCATCATGCCCTCGATGCCGATGTTCACGACGCCCGAGCGCTCGTTCATCATCCCGCACATCGCGCCAAGAGCGATCGGCGTGGCCAGGGCGAGGATGATCGTCGAGTTCGAGGTGACGACCAGCACGCTGTACGCCACGAGCTGGAAGATCAGCCCAAGGACCGGGATGTCGAACAGGAAGTCCATCGGTCAGGGCGGCGTAGTCTGCCCGCCGTAGGAGCGGGTGACCGTCTGCAGCTCGTCCACGCCGACGCCCGCCGCCCGGATCCGGAAGACGCGCCTGACCACCACGTCGGCGGCGAGGAAGAACAGGATGATGCCTTGCAGGACATCGACCATCTGGCGCGGCACGTCGGCAACCGTCTCCATGAGCGGGGCTCCCGCGCGCATCGCGCCGAGGAGCAAACCGCCGAACACGATCCCGACCGGGTTGGCCCGGCCGAGCAGGGCGACCGTGATGGCGTCGAAGCCGATATTGGTTGAGTACGCCGCCGGCATGTTGCCGCTGACCCCCAGGATTTCCACCGCTCCAGCCAGCCCGGCCAGCAGCCCCCCGAGGGTCAGGGCAAGGACGACGAGGCGCCGTGGCCGCATGCCCGCGTACAGAGCCGCGTCCGGGTTCGCGCCAACGGTCCGGATCTCGAACCCGATCGTGCTCCGGTAGAGCAGCCACGACATCGTCGGCACGACGAGGAGCGGGATGAGGATCCCGACGTGACCGGCGTGGCCGGTGCCGACGTTGAGGATGGCGGGCAGCCTTGCCGCGCCAACGTCGGGTGACACCGCAAACGACGCGCCTGCCTGGCGCAGCGGGCCGGTGATCAGGTACGCCACGACGTAGATCGCGACGTAGTTGAGCATGATCGTGGTGACCACCTCGTGGGCGCCCGTGAACGCCTTGAGGAAGCCGGGGATGAAGCCGTACAGCGCTCCGGCGGCCATCCCCGCCAGCAGCGCCAGCGGGATCGCGATGACCGGCGAGCTCTGGCTCAGCGCCGCCCCGGCGGCCGCCGAGGCCACGGCGCCAATGAGGAACTGGCCCTGCCCGCCGATGTTGAACAGGCCGGCTTTGAACCCGAGCCCGACGGCCAGGCCCACCAGGATCAGCGGCGTGGCATTGACGATCGTGTCGACGAGGCCGTTGATCGACAGGATGGATCCCTGCACGAGTGCGCCATACGTCGCGAGCGGGAGGCCCAGGTCGACGTAGCCCTTGACGAGAGGGCTCGATGCAACGAGCGCCACCGCCCCCACGAGGAGCGCCAGAACAACCGCCCCCGCCGGGAGCAGCAGCTGCCTGCGGAGGCGGGCGATCATGCCGATGCCGCCGTGACGGGCGGGGCGCCCTTCCGGCCGCCGGTCGCCATGAGCAGCCCCACGTCCTCGCGGTCGGCGCTCCGCCCGTCGACCACGGCGACTAGCTCGCCCCGGTACATGACCCCGATCCGGTCCGACAGCTCCAGCACCTCGTCGAGCTCCGCCGACACGAGCAACACGGCCGTGCCCGCGTTGCGCTTGCCGATCGCCTGGCGATGGATGAACTCGACGCTGCCCACGTCGAGCCCGCGGGTGGGCTGGTCGAGGACGAGGAGGCGCAGGTCGCGGTCGAATTCGCGTGCCACTACCAGCTTCTGCTGGTTGCCACCGGACAGCGTGCCGGCGGTCACGTCGGGCGACGGCGTCCGGATGTCGTACTGCTGGATGGCCTCGAGCGTCCGCTCGCGGGCCGCCCGCTCGTCCCGGACCAGTCCGCGCGCGTACGGCTTGGCGAAGTAGTCGGTCAGGACCAGGTTGTCGGTCAGCGGGAAGGACAGCACGAGCCCGAAGCGGTGTCGGTCGGCGGGCACGAACGACAGGCCCAGCTGGTGGACTTCGCGGGTGCCCATCGTCGTCACGTCGTGGCCTTCGAGCAGGATCTGCCCGCCGCTCGGGCGGCGCAGGCCGACGATCGCCTCGACCAGCTCGTCCTGGCCGTTGCCAGCGACTCCCGCGATGCCGAAGATCTCGCCAGCGCGGACGTCGAAGCTCAGGCCATGGACCACCTCCCGGCCGCGATCGTTCTTGACCGCCAGGTCCTTCACCGTGAGGGCCACCTCCCCCGGGTGGCTCTCGCCGCGATCCACGACAAGCTGCACATCGCGGCCGACCATGAGCGCCGCGAGATCGTCCTCGTCCGTCTCGGCCGGCTTGCGCTCGCCGACGACGCGACCGCGCCGGATGACCGTGATCCGGTCGGCGATCTCCAGCACCTCGTACAGCTTGTGGCTGATGAAGATGATGCTGTGCCCCTCGTCGGCCAGTCTGCGGAGCACGCCGAAGATTTCCTTCGTCTCCTGGGGGGTAAGCACGGCGGTTGGCTCGTCGAGCACGAGGATCCGTGCCTCGCGGTAGAGCGCCTTGAGGATCTCCACCCGCTGCTGCCACCCGACCGACAGGCGGCCGACTCGCTCCTCCGGATCGATCTCGAAGCCGAATCGCGTGCCGAGCTCGCGGATGAGCCGGTTCGCCTCTCCCTGGTCGATGAAGACCGGGTTGGCCATCGTCTCGTCGCCGAGGAGGATGTTCTCGGCGACGGTCAGGACGGGCACCAGCATGAAGTGCTGGTGGACCATGGAGATGCCCCGATCGATCGCGTCGGACGGCCCGCTGATGTGGACCTCCTTCCCATCGAGCAGGACCTCTCCCTCGTCAGGACGGGCCAGCCCGTAGAGGATGTTCATCAGCGTGGTCTTGCCGGCCCCGTTCTCGCCGAGGAGGGCGTGGATCTCCCCGGGCCGGACGTGAAGGCTGATCGCATCATTCGCCAGCACGCCGGGGTAGCGCTTCGTGATGCCGCGCATCTCGAGCGCCGGCGCCGTCACGTGGAGATCTGGCAGGCCCTCAACCTCGGACATCTGGCTCGACTCCTGGATCGGCCTCGGCCTCGCCGGCAGTGGATAGACGAAGCGGGCCGCCCGTCATGGGAACGGCCCGCTCGCCAAACGTTGCTGGAGTCCTTCGGACGCTCAGGTCACTTGGGAACGGGGCAGTTGCCGAAGTTGTCGGGCGGGCAAGCCTGGAGGGTGCCGGCCTTCATGTCGGCGATCGCCTTCTCGATCTTGGCTTTCGTATCGGGCGTGATCTTGCTCTCGTAGTCGTGGAATGGGGACAAGCCGACGTCATCGGTGGTGAGGTCGAGTTTGAGACCGCCTCCCTTGTCCTTCTTGTCCTTGATTCGGACGATCGCGTCGGAGACGTTCTTCTTGAGCTTCTTCTCGGCGCTCACGGCGGTGCACTTGGCCGTCGCGGGCGTCGAGACGAACTGGTCGACATCGACTCCGATGGCCACGATGTTGGCCTCGCAGGCGGCCTGCAGGACGCCATTGCCGGTCAGCCCGGCGACCTGGAAGAGAACGTCGATGCTCTTGTTCGCCGCCAGCATCTGCTGGGCGAACGCCTTGCCACCCGGAGCGTCCGCGAACGCCGCCTTGTCGGGCGCCGCGGAGACATACTGGACGACGGTCTTGATGTCTGCCTTGACCGACTTCGCGCCGGTGATGTAACCGGCAATGTAGTTCGGCACGGCCGGCACGGAGGCCGTCCCGCCAACCGCCGCGATGGTGCCCGTCTTGCTGAGAGATGCGGCGACGATGCCCGCCAGATATCCGGGCTGCTGCTCGCGCCAACCGATGCCCTGGTAGTTCGGTAGTAGCTTGGCCGGGTCACCCTTGCACGCGGGGCTTGCGGCGGTGTCGGGGTCGCCGGTTTCTGTGATGCAGATGAAGGACTGGTCGACGCCGATGAACTTGATCGCCGGGTTGGCCTTGGCGGCCTTCGCGGTGTCGGTCCCGGCCGCGAAGCCGACCGTCACAATGATGTCGTACTTCTGGTCGACGAAAGACTGGATGTTCTTGGCGATGTCGGCCGACACAGCGCTGGTCGCGGCCTTGGGCGTCCCACCCACCTTGGAGGCGCCATCCTGGGCGCCTTCCCACGAGTACTGGTTGAAGTTCTTGTCGTCCAGGCTTCCCACGTCGGTGACGAGCCCGATCTTCGGGCCTGCCGACCCCGTCGAGGGGCCGGTGCTACAGGCGGAGATCATGAGGGTCAGTCCTGTGACCAGGGCCAGACCCAGTGAACGGGTGCGCATGCTTCCTCCTCCAGGGCGTCGATGACCCGCCTTCGGACGGACGGCCGCGAATCGCGAAGGGCTCGACGATCGGCCGCCCATGCGGAGCGGCCATTGGCGCGCATCCTAGCGGCGGCCATCGCGCCCGGCAAGCCATCTGGGCAGCGGTCGGATGGCCGATGGACGCGATGGCAGTCCAGCCTGTCCGAACCGTACCGCGTCGGGATGCGGCGCGCACCGGCGGGCCGTGTCGTTCCCTACGTGAAAGAGGGCAAAGGCTAGACGACGCCCAGCTCGTCGAGCGAGCGGTGGAGATCCGCGGCGTCGCGGTAGACCCGGAACGCGCCGGCCGACGTGAGCTCGTCCCATCCGTAGCCGCCAGAGAGCAGACCGACACTCAGCATCCCGGCGCGACGCGCGGCGAGAAGATCCCACACCGCGTCGCCGATCACGTAGCAGTCGCGGATCTCGACGCCGAGCTGCTCCTGGCATTTGAGAAAGAGGTCCGGCTCAGGTTTCGCGCGCAGGACGTCGACGCGGTCGACCACCACGGTCTCCTTTGGAACGCCGAGGGCCACGAGCGAGCTGTCGATCTCCGGATGCCGGCCGGACGTCGCGATCCCGTGGGGAACCTTCGCGTCCCGCAACCAACGCAGTAGCTCGATCGCGCCGGGCAGCGGACGACGTTCGGGAAGCAGCTCACGGAAAAGCTCGCCGTGGCGGGCCTGGATGCGGCCCGCGTCGCCATCGCTCAGGGGCTTGCCGATCTCGCGCGCGACCGCGCGGGTGAAGAGACCACCGCTCATCCCGATCCGGCGGTGGATCTTCCACCCGTCGATCGCGAGGCCCGCTTCCGCAAGAGCGCGTTGCCACGCGAAAACGTGCGCGTAAACCGTGTCGACGAGCGTCCCGTCGAGATCGAAGATGAGCGCCTCCACCGCCGGGCGAGCCTACCCCGAGGTTGGATTTGACGGCCGCCACGAGCCGCCGTAGGCTCTTCCGAGCTCTGGTCTGACCACCTGACCAGATCGATTTTGGGGAGGTAAGGCGCCCTGACAGTCATCGAGCCGATCCGCCGAAGCCGCCTCTATCAGGGCATCGTCGAGCAGATCGAGGGTCTGCTCGAGAAGGGCGACCTCCGCCCAGGCGACCAGCTCCCGCCCGAGCGGCAGCTCGCCGAACAGTTCCAGGTCTCGCGTGCTTCGGTCCGCGAAGCGCTGCGCACCCTCGAGCTTCTCGGAATAGTCGAGACCCGAGCCGGCGGCGGCACCTTCGTACGCGAGACGTCGCCCGACGACCTGGCACGTCCACTCACAAGCCTCATCTCGCGTGGCCACTCGCTCGCTGACGTCATCGAGTTCCGTGGTCTCATCGAGCCCGCGATCGCGGCGCTCGCCGCGGAACGGATCACCCAGGCGCAGGTCGCGGAGCTCGGAGAGATCTTCGCATCGCAGGAGCGAAAGGTTGCGGCCGGCGAGCCGTACGCCGACGAGGACACGCGCTTCCACGAGCTCGTCGGCGAGGCCTCGCGTAACGAGCTTCTCACCACGATGCTCGGCGTCGTGTGGGATGTTCTTCGCGAGTCGCGCGAGCAATGGCTCCAGACGAACACACGCGCGCACGCCTCACTTGACGCGCATCGTCGGATCCTCAGCGCACTCAACGGACACGACTCGGACGGCGCGCGGCGCGCGGCCGCGGATCACATCAAGGCGGTCGGCGAGGGGATCCTTCGCCTGATCGGAGGGAGCAAGGCATGAGCGACCCGAACGAGACCTCCATCACGGTCGAGGTGGTGTACCGCGGGATCTTCCAAAAGACGCTCGCGCAGCGGATCTGCCGTTCCATCGTGCTCGCGGCGCGCAAGCGCGGCCACACCGGAACGGCGTTCGCGCGTTACGGCGACTCCCCCGAGCGTAACGGGGTGCCAGCGAAGCAGTTCGCCGTCGTCGCGGTCAACGACCTCGAGCTCGAGGCTTCCATGGCGAAATACGAGCCTGCTGTCGTCGACGTGTCCATCGCGGTGGACGACACTCTCGTGAAGGGCGTCGAGTCGTGGGCCTGGTACGGCCGTCAGCCGATCTGGAAGCCGCTCCGCAAAGACGGATTCCTGCTCGTCACGAGTGAGAACGCGCCCGAGGTGGTGCTCGCGCAGACCGACACGGCGGAGCGGCCCTACACGCTCGTGATCGTTCCCGGCGGGGCGTCGTTCGCGGGCCTCTGGGTGTTCAAGGACGATCACACCGATTACCGCGTCCTCGGCGCGCTCGCGAAGGTGATGCCCGAGTGGGTGCGCCTCGATGACGTGAAGGCGCTCATCAAGGATCAGACCAAGGACGAGGGTGCGGCTCAGTCCGCGCAGTTTGGCTTCGACGGCGCGAAGCTCCGACCGGTCAAGTCGGGCGAGGGCACGAGCGGCCACGAGGTGCTCCAGTTCGAAAAGCCCGGGTGGACGACCATGCGTCCCGGCATCGTCATCGACGCGCGCAAGCCCGGAGAGCGCAACCCGCAGTACAAGAAGTACGGCGCGCGCACGCTCCGCCCGGTCGTGAACTTCGACACGTGCATCAAGTGCACGATGTGCTGGCTCGACTGCCCCGACGAATGTTTCGAGGTCACGCCGGAAGGCCACTACGAGGTCGTCTACGAGGCATGCATCGGGTGCGGCATCTGCGCGCAGGTCTGCCCGGTGAAGGACTGCATCGTCATGGTCGACGAGCTCCGGTTCGAAGACAACGAGGACAAGTGGCAGTTCTGGAAGAAGGACCACGACGGGTACAACAAGTGGTTCGAAACGAAGAGCGGGGTTTCGGCGAATCCACAAGTACGGACCCCTGCCGCGCGGCAGGAAGGCTCAGGCAACGCCAACCCAGCCGCGAACCCAACCTCAGCATCCGGAGGTGACGACTGATGGCTGTCCAGGTCAAAGAGCCCGAACACATGGACGTCGAGACCGAGCAGCTCATGAGCGGCTGCGAGGCGATCGCCGAGGCCATCCGCCTCGCTGACGTCGATGTCATGGCCGCGTATCCGATCCGCCCGTACGACGGGGTCATGCAGGCCGCCGCGAAGCTCATCGCGAACGGCAAGATGGACGTCGAATACATCGTCGCCGACGGCGAGCACAGCCAGTTCGAGATCGTGAAGCACGCCTGCGCCGTCGGGGCCCGCGTCTTCGTCGGGAGCTCGGGCGTGGGCTGGTTCTACGCCTTCGAGGCGATCGCGGTGACCGCGGGGCTCCGCCTACCGGTCGTTGCGATCTGCGGCAACCGTGCCCTCGACGACCCGGGCGCCTTCGGCACCGAGCACAACGACTCCCTCGCGGTCCGCGACCTCGGCTGGCTCCTCCCCTGGGCGGAGACGGCGCAGGAAGCCCTGGATCTGGCGCTGATGGCGTGGCGGATCGGTGAGGACAAGCGGGTGTCGCTTCCGGTCGCGATCGGGCTCGACGGCGCGTTCCTCACTCACTCCCAGGCGATCGTGAAGATCCCGACGCAGGCGGCGGTCGACAAGTTCCTTCCGAAGTTCGATCTCGGCGACCGTCTCCTTCACCCCGATAACCCGATTACCATCGCGCCGCAGGTCGACCAGGACTGGCTCATGGAGATCCGCATGCAAAACGACCAGGCCATGCGGAAAGCGCACGACGTCGTGGCCGAGGCGCACGCCGACTTCAAGAAGCTCTTCGGCCGGGGCGGCGACAGCCCCTTCCTGGACGAGTACATGACCGACGACGCCGAGGTCGTGGTCTTCGGTCAGGGCACGCTCGCCCTCCCGATGAAGGTCGCGATCCGGCGTCTCCGCAAGGAGGGCCACAAGGTGGGGCTCGTGCGTCTCAAGTGGTTCCGGCCCTTCCCGACGCAGGAGATCGTGAGGAGCCTCTCGCGGTTCAGGGCCGTCGGCGTCATCGACCGCGATTACAGCTTTGGGTCACCCTATTACGGCGGCGTGCTCTACAACGAGGTGCGCTCGGCGCTCTACTCGCAGGAGCAGCGTCCGACCATCGTCGGCTTCATCGCCGGCCTCGGCGGGCGCGAGATCGAACAGCAGATGGCGACCGAGATATTCGAGAAGACGAAGGCCGCCGCGGGCGACATCAAGTCCGGTGACATGTGCCACTGGATCGGGGTAAGGAGCTAGAGATGGCTGTAGAAACGCACGGCACCGGGACTCTCCCGCAGATCAAGGGCGTCAAGGACGTCCCCTACGAGGAGCTGTTCGTCTCGGGCCATCGGACGTGTCAGGGATGCGAGTCGGCCCTCGTGATGCGGCACATGGTGAAAGCGTCGGGTCCGCGCACGATCGTGCTCGGCTCGACCGGCTGCATGTACGTCGCGAACACCACCTACTACACGACGCCGTGGGTCGTGCCATGGATGCACACGCAGCTCGGGGCATCCGGATCGGCCGCGCTGGGCACCGCCGCCGGGCTCAAGGTCCTCATGCGCAAGGGCAAGATCAAGAACGAGAAGATCAACGTCATCGCGTTCTGCGGTGACGGCGGCGGCGCGGACATGGGCCTCGGTGCCATCTCGGCGACGCTTACCCACAAGGACTACAACTGCCTCGTCCTTCTCTACGACAACGAGAGCTACGCCAACACCGACATCCAGCTCTCGAGCCAGACACCGTACGGCGCGGTCACGACGTTCTCGCCATCCGGCACGAAGA
>JALYSZ010000350.1 GCA_030854525.1 Chloroflexota bacterium
CCATGTGCATCTGGCGGCCTTCGAGAAGCGGCGCGCGCTCGATGACCCCGTGGTCCTTCAGCTTGTCGCCGATCGCGATGAGCAGCACCCGGCCGCGGTCAGGGTGCGCGAGCTCGCGGCCGCGAAAGCGAACGGTGACCTTGAGCTTGTCGCCCTCGTCAAGAAACTTCGCGGCGGAGCGGATCTTCGTGTCGATGTCGTGGTCGTCGATCTTCGGGGAGACCCGGATCTCCTTCCACGTGACGGCCTTCTGCTTCTTCTTGGCATCCTTGGCCTTCTGCTGCAGGTCGTAGCGGTACTTCCCGAAATCACCCATGCGCGCCACCGGCGGCTGGACATTCGGAGCGATCTCGATGAGGTCGTAGCCCTCTTCCTGCGCTTTCGCGAGCGCGCGCGCGGTCGGGATGATCCCGAGCTGCTCGCCATTGGGACCGAGAAGGCGAACGGTAGGAACACGGATCGCTTCGTTGATCCGCAGTTCGGGCGTGGCTATAGGGAGACCTCGGTTAGTGGCGTGAGAATGCCGCTACCAGCGCGGCCGCTCCCCGTGAAAGAACTTCAACTCGGACGAGCATATCACCGGGCGAGGTAGCCAAGCAGGCGTTCGCGAACGGTCGGCCACTCGTCTTTGGTGATGCCGAAGATCACGCTCGTGCGCAGGCGGCCGTCGGGCATGATGCGCTCGTTCCGGAGTTCGCCTTCCCTCGTGGCGCCGAGCCGCGCGATCGCGCTTTGTGACCGTTCGTTGCGTTTGTCGGTTTGTAGCCACACGCGGTTCGCGCCGAGCGCCTCGAAGGCGTGACGGAGGAGTAGCAGCTTGCACTCGGTGTTCACAGGGCTTCGCCGCGCGCCCTTTCCGTAGAGCGTGTAGCCGATTTCGAGCGTGTGGTTCGGCGGATCGATGTGCGCGTAGCGGGTCGTCCCGACGAGCGTCTCGTCCGACTTCCGGATCACGGCGAAGGGGAGCTGCGTTCCGATGATCTGCTGATCGAGCGCCCAGCGGATGTACCGCTCGTAGCCGCCGAGGCTATTCGGCCGCGGCTGCATCCAGACCCAGATGTCGTCCTCGTCAGCGGCTTCGAACAGTGCCTGGGCGTGCTCCATGCGCAGAGGCACGAGCCGCACGTGGCGACCTTCAAGCGTCACCGGCCGGGGGTCGAAGTCGGGGCGTGGCCGGCCCTTCACGATCGCCATCTTCACGTCGTCGACGAAGCCATCCTCCGTCCCGACACCATCACGCTCGATGCCCTCGACCTCGAAACCAATGGCCTTGTACATCGAGATCGCGCGATCGTTGAAGGCGACGACTGACAGCCCGAGGCGGTGCAGGCCGAGGTCATCGAAGAGGTAGCGCAGGAGGGTCTCGAGAGCCTCACGGCCGAGGTGCTTGCCCCAGAGATCCGGCTCGCCGATCCCGATTCCGATCTCCGCGCTCTTGCCTTTCGGATGAAAGTCCCGGTAATTGGCGAAGCCGATCGGCCGGCCGTTGTGCTCAATCACCCAGCAGGCCGAGTCGCCGGGCCTCGACATGCGCTCGATCCAGGCCCGCGCGTTCTTCTCCTCGAACCTGCCCGGCTTTTGCCCCCACTGGTGATAGCGGAACGCGGCGTCGCTCCCCCACCTCGCCAGATGAGGGACGTCCTCGTAGGTCATCGGCCGGAGCGTGACCTGGGAGCCGCGAAGAGCCGGGACGCTCACGGCATCGCGTCTCCAGCGGTCGGCTCGTGCTGCGCGAAGTCAGCTGGCAGCGCTTTGGTGTCGCGCTCCTTCTTGATGCGATCCAAGAAGGCGTCGAGCGCAACGCCGCGCTCCTCGTCTCGCGAGCCGCGGCGGCGCACTGACACCGTACTCGCGGCGGCCTCCTTGTCGCCAACGACGAGCATGTAGCTCGCCTTTCGCCGCTGCGCTTCCTTCACTCGGTTGCGCAGGTCCCCCGCCTGCTCGTCGAGGTGGACTCGGAAGTCTTCGGCTCGCAGACGCTTGGCGATATCGCGCGCGTAGTCGAGCGCCGACTCGCGGACCGGGATCACAGCGACCTGCTCCCAGTTGAGCCAGAGCGGGAAGTTGCCGGCGTAGTGCTCGATCAGCCCGCCGACAAACCGCTCGAGGCTTCCAAAGAGGACGCGATGGATCATGACCGCGCGCTCGCGTTCGCCTTTCTCGTTCACGAACGTGACGTCGAAGCGCTCGGGCAGGTTGAGGTCGATCTGCACCGTCGCGCCCTGCCACTCGCGTCCGATCGCGTCGTGGACCTTTATATCGATCTTCGGCGCGTAGAACACTCCACCGCCCTCGTCGACCTTGTACGGCACCTCACGGATGCCGAGCGCCGTCCGGAGCGCCTCCTCGGCCTTGTCCCACAGCTCGTCAGAGCCGAGCCGCTTCTCCGGACGGGTCGAGAGATAGATCGACGGCTCCGTGTAGCCGAACACGCTAAGGAACTCGAGCGCGAGGTCGAAGACTTTGCCGATCTCCTCCTGCGCCTGTGCCCACGAGCAGAAGATGTGGGAGTCGTCCTGCGTGAAGCCGCGGACACGGAGCATCCCGTGCAGCGTGCCGCCGCGCTCGTACCGGTACACGGTGCCGAGCTCGCCGATGCGCATGGGGAGGTCGCGGTACGAGTGGATCTTCGACTGAAAAGCTTTGATGTGCCCAGGGCAGTTCATCGGCTTGATCCAGAACCGCTGGGCCCTTCGGGCCGTCGCTTCGCGCCCAGGGGCCCCTTCCCCTGGGACCCCTGCCCCCGCTTCGTCAAGTAAGAGCGGGCCGTACATGTTCTCGCCGTACTTCTCGAGGTGCCCTGAGCGCTGGTAGATCTTCTCGTGCGCGATGTGCGGCGTATAGACGAGCGTGTAACCGCGCTCGCGGTGGATCTTCCGCCACCATGTCTCGAGCTCTTCGCGCACGATCGAGAGATTCGGCAACCAGAGCACGAGACCCGAGCCGAGCTCCTCGTCGATGCGGAAGAGCTCGAGCTCCTTGCCGAGGACGCGATGATCGCGGCGCTCGATCTCCTGAAGTCTCTTCAGGTAATCGTCGAGCTGCTTCTGATCCGGCCACACCGTTCCGTAGATCCGCTGCAGCTGCGGATTTCTCTCGTTGCCGCGCCAGTACGCGCCGGCGATCGAGAGGAGCTTGAACGGCCCGATCTTCCCCGTCTTCTCGACGTGCGGTCCTCTGCATAGGTCGACGAACCCGTTGTGTTGGTAGACGCTCACGCGTCCGTCCTGGACTTCGTCGTCGCTGTCCTCGTCGGCGCCCTTCTCGGCGAGCTTCTTGATCTGGTCGACCTTGTAGTCCTGTTTGCGTTCGCCGAAGAATTTGAGCGCTTCCGCCACGCCCATGTCGCGATGCACGAAGGGCGCGTCCTGCTTCACGACCTCATGCATCTTCGCTTCGATCTTTCCGAGGTCGTCGGGCGTGAGCGGGCGCGGAAGATCGAAGTCGTAGTAGAAGCCGTCCGTCACCGGGGGCCCGAAACCGAACTTCGCCTCGGGAAAGAGCTCCAGCACCGCGCCGGCCATGACGTGCGCGGTCGAGTGACGCAGCGCGTAGAGCTTTTCGTCGCCGTGGTCAGGCTTGCGTCCCGCTTTGGCCATTCCGTGCCCCCAAAACAAAAATCACCTCCGTCCGTCCTGGGACGAGAGGTGATCTCGCGGTTCCACCCAGCTTCGCCGGCCGAGCCGGCGCGCTTCGTTGATGGCTGTACGGGGCCTACCCCATTCGCTCTGCGGAGGTCTCTCCTTCTATGACAGACCGGCTCACACCAATATCCGGCTCGCTGACGATCACTGAGAAGGAGCGCTGTCCGCGTCTTCGCGAGGACAACAGTCTAGCCCGGCGGGATGCGCGGCGGGCTCCCTCGCCCCTGTCCGTGCTACGTCAGCTTCGACGAGTAGGCCGCGCCGATCCTCTCACGTCCCGTGCGCCTGAGGTTCGACGCAAGTGTCGTTGACCTTCTAACCATCTGACGATCCTTTCGCGACCGGCCTCGTCGATATCCAACCCTCCTACTCGTTCCGTCAGGATGTCTAGCTTTATTAGCCCGGCCTTCACCAGCGCCGCTGAAAATTCGTAGTCCTTGGCCCGCCCTGCCACCAGCTTCGAAGCAACACAGTCATGGGGTTCAAGACATAGTCCGCGCCCGGGTAGGGTTCTCTCGCTCTGAAGCACGACGAGACGCTCGCGCCAGCCAGCCGGCAGCACAGCTGTCTTCAGAGTTACGCCCTGCGCGTAGAAGCCGTACGTCTCATGAAATTGGGAGCCCTCACCGAGGCTACCGTCAATAAGGTCGGACTTATCCTCGTCGCCGTCGAGCGTCGCGACGTCGGCTTCCATAGAACGGATTGCGGCTGCTGGAAGCCGTCGCTCATTCCACCTTCCGAGCACCGATTGGCTTCCGATAACCAGGAGGTCAGCCGACTCGACGATCTGCGATGCGGCTCGGAGCACGTGCTCCAGCTGTTCGCGCTTCAAGCGGCCGAACGCCTCCAGAAATCAGCGAACGAATCGAGCACGGCAAGTCTCTCATCCTCGGGCAGTACACCTGGGAACGGCGAGTTCTGACGGAGTTCTGACGCGTCGGGAGCAGTGGATGTCAAGACCTCCATTACAGCCTCCGGCCCGCTGTCGAGCACACCACGCCAGCGCTCCAGCCACGTCGCGACCGGAGTGCCTTTGTGGATCAGCTCGAAACGATCGAGGTTCTGTCGTGCGCGTGACAACACTGTGGCGGGATCGTGCGCGACGCGAGCCGCCACCGCCCGATTCAGCCAAAGCGAACGCATCTCCTCCCGGGTCAGCTCACCAGGCTTTCGGAGCGCTTGGACATCGCTACGGCGCAAGCGGCGATGCACGGGCGTGCGTTTGCACGCGAGGAGCCCGCGATCGCAGAGGTCGACAATGTGCTGGCGGGATACGCCCAGCAATCGAGCGGCCTCTCCCGTGGTGATCAGTTCTTGTGTCTCTTCCATGCGGCAAGCCTATCACAAAACACAAGAAACACAACGCGCCCGTAATTGGATGCGCCAATCGCTTCCATGAGAGCGAGGAGGCCAGTCAGTGGCGTTTAGACCACCGCTCATCGGGGAGTCACCAGATGGCTAGTTCTGGCTCAGGCGCGAATGGAACCCCCACCCAGGGAGGCGAGGAACTCAACGGCTACAGCAGCCGACAGCGCGATTGAGTTCTGCGCATTCCCAGACGCGACTCTGGTAATCGTCCCGTGGCCGGCGTGAATGGCTGGAGCCGACTGACGCTACAGAACCGCTTCGAGCGTCTCCCAGACCTTGCGCTGGTTCTCGGGAGTAGCCGGCCAACGATCGTCGGCGCGGGGCGTCGCGATGCCGTTCTGGTGGATGAACACGAACGCCACCTGCTGCAGCATCGCGAGCGCTTCGTTCCGTGACTCGTGGTCGCGCCAGTCGAGGATGGCGGCACGCGCGCGGGTGGCCCGCTGGTGAATGCGGTCGAGGACTACGTAGGAGTCGCCCTTCGGCCAGAGCTGGGACTGCACGTTTATCCCGTTGACGAAGAGGACACCTACGAGATCAGCGTTCGTGAAGTCGTTGCCGGTAAAGGAGTTCGTGGCTCGCACCGGGTCGATCCGCTCGGCCGCGTGCCCCCACGGCTTGCCGTGGAACGTGACGTTGCGGATCGGCCCGCTGAAGGTGCAGTCCACGAACTCAGCGCAGGCGGCAATCCAACCGTCGATGTTCGTGCGAGCGAAGTTGCATCGCTCGAACCGCGCCTGACCTGGTCGGACGGCGCGGAGGTCCGCGCCGTCGAACCGGCATTCGCGGAAGGTGCTTTGCCTTCTGCTCGCGAAGAGCGTCTGCAGACGCTCGTCGAACAGCTCGCCGCGGAAGTCGCAGCGCTCGAAGACGCAGCCGTTTGGCGCGAAGCGCTCGAATGCAGCGCGGCTGAAATCCGCGTCGCGGACGGTGACCCGATCGAGCGCGAGGACGCCTTGCACGGTTTAGGTCTCCGGGTTCTGTTGCTTAGTCTTCACTCGCCGCGCGCAGATTGACGACGTTCGAGGCCTCGGTGCTCTCCATCTTGGAGCGACCTTCGAAGACCACGCCCTTCTCGATCGAAAGAGAAGGACTGGTGATGTCGCCACGAACCTTCGCCGGCCGGTGAAGCTCGACCGCGCCGATCGCCTTGATGTTCCCGACGACGTCCCCTTCGACGATGACGGTGCCGCAGCTGATCTCGGCTGAGACCTTTGCGCCCTCACCGATGTGCAGGGTGTCGTTCGTCGAGATCTCACCCGTGAAGGTTCCGTCGATCCGGACCTTACCTTCGAAAGCGAGCTTGCCTTCGAACTCCGACCCTTTTCCCAGCGAGGCGTTCAGATCGCCGTTGCTGGTGCTTGCGTGCGTGTCTCGCTGGTACTGCTGCATGTCCTTTCTTGCCTCCGGTTCCTCAGCCCGCGGTGGCTGAGGCGCCTCCGCCGGCTCGTGCCGCGGCTGCGGCACGGTGAACACCGGCTTCTGGGCTTCGCCACTGGGGTTACTTCCTCGCTTGAACGTGGATCGGAACACTACGACGTCAACGCGACAAGGAATAGGACGTTGTCGTCGCAAAACGGTCTGTAAATGCTCATCGCTACCCGCTCATTCGTCTGATTCTTTTCGGACTCGCTTGATCACCGGGCGACCCGTAAGACCGCACCGCCCTTCCGCGAACTTCGAGCCGGCCGCCGCCCGCTGAGACCGCACCTGATCGCCAACCTGTAGGCGTCGGCCCGCCGAAAGTACGGTCCGACCGGACCTCGCACCGAACGCGGCCACCAGGCAAGCACTGCGACGCGGGGGGTGGGCCCGGCTGCCGGGCGGGGCCCTTCAGGCGCTCCGGCCGGCACGTCCCCGCGCCGCCTCGAGGGCCTCGCTAGAGTTCGCGGGCGTGCGCGACGCCTTCTTCTTCCTGAGCATCGCCGGGCTTGGAGTGAGCGTCGCTGGCTTCTCGGGTCTGGTGACCGCGTTTCGCAGACCCGATGGGGCCTGGACGCGCACAGAGCTTTGGCGTTTGCGCGCGATTCCCCGATTCAGCTTCGTGCTCGTCTTCCTCGCGCTCGCGCCGTTCCCTCTGTTCGCCTTGACTGGAGACGAGGCACTTGTCATCCGCATAGTGAGCGGGCTGATCGTGCTCGTCCATCTCTACGACATCATCGCCCCGCGATTCCAGATGGCGAACTGGCCGGGGCAGAGCTGGCTCATCAGCGCAGCCGCTGAATCAGCCGTCGCCCTGTTGTCTGTCGTCAACCTCTTCGCCGCCCAAACGGGGCTGCTGGAGCTTGCCCTCTTGTTGCGACTGGTCCATCCGGTAGACCTCTTCATCCGGGTCTTGGGTCATTTCGAGCCACCCGTCGCCGATGCCTGAACACCGTACGAACGGCCCGGTGTCTATGGTCGAGGTCATGACCACGATGCGAGCGATGCGTCGTCTCCGCCCGGATCCAGTCCCGGATGAGCTAGTGCGCGAGCTCATCGAGGCCGCGATGTACGCGCCGAGCGCGGGTCACCAGCAGGGCCAGGTGTTCATCGTCGTGACGGACCGCGACCGTATCGCGCGGCTCGCGAAGGTATGGCGGATGGTCGGCGAGATGTACGAGGGCTGGATGGGTAAAGCGGATCCGCGCTACGGGACCGACCCGCTTGTCATCCGAACTTGGGATGCGGTCCATTACCAGCGCGATCATTTTCACGAGACCCCGCTGGTGATCGTCGCCTGCTACGACCAGCGGGCCTATATCCGTGGCGTGAAGCGCCGAATCGGCGATATGGTCGCCGCGCTCCGGATGGCCGGCCCCGGGCGCGCGACACGGATGCTCCTGGGCGGCCTCACTGCGGTCGAGCAGCGCTCCGAAGCCGCCTCGATCTATCCCGCGATCCAAAACCTGCTGCTTGCGGCGCGGGCGCGCGAACTGGCGGCCACGATGACCACCTGGCATCTGTTCGCCGAAGCCGACGTAAAGGAAATCCTGGAGATCCCGAAAAGCGTCCGAACCTACGCGCTCATCCCGATCGGATGGCCGCTGGGCCGTTTTGGTCCGGTGACGCGGCGCCCGCCAGACGAGGTCGTCCGTCGGGACCACTGGTAAGGACGCAATCTCCTAGGGAATGAGGTTTTCGTGACGAAGCGCGCTCAGCCGCGGTCGCCACCGCGAGATCGAGCGAATTGACGGGCGACGATCCTCATTACCCAGGGAAGCACCCTGCGTAAGACCTCGAAGACCACGTAGCCGCCGACGATCCAGAACCCGTACACGAAGAGTTCAACCCCGGGTCCGAATTGGTCGAGGAATGGTCCGCCGTTGAAGAGAAGGCTGATCATCACGGCAGACCAGGCGATCCACCAGAGCGTGCCGACTGCGCTCGCGGCAGCGCGGTCGCGGGTCCTGATTGGTTCGGCCGGGGGTGTCTCGGGTTGACGGTGCTTTTCACGAGGTCGGTCGCTTCACCCCAAATCCAGGAGCGGACATATCCCGCTAGCACAAGGAAAGCGAGGAGCCCCAAAAACGAGCCACTGGCCAGGGATCTCGAAATCCACGGGCCGAAGAATGCGCCCACGCTGGTTCGAGTGCGTCCGCGTGGGCACGCCGCCCCGAACGTGACCGTCGACACGGATCTCTGTGGGCATCGAAACACCGGCCGTTTTCCTGTGGGCCCTGGGTGGCTCGAACACCCGACCTCGGCGATGTCAACGCCGCGCTCTAACCAGCTGAGCTAAGAGCCCTCGGAGGTCAAGGATACCGCGCGGGACTCTCCGTTCGCACGCCGCCAAACATGCGTAACCGATCGCCCGGCGCGTCTTTCGCGAAGCAGACGACTTTGAACGCGCCGAGTCCGTTGGCATCGAGTAGCGCATCGATCGCGGAGCGCCGGCTCGCTGCGCGAAGCTGCTCGATCGGCGTCGACGGACGTGCGGCCGCCTCGCGGATCCCCAGCGCGATCAGCACCTCACGCTGCGTAGACGTTCCAACGAGCTGAAGTCCCGCCCCTTCCGCCGCCCGTCGTATCGCGGTGAAGTCGACACTCGCCGTGAGATCGTGCATCCCCGGCTCGGCCAGCGGGTCTGCGATCAGCCGGTGCTGCATGAATCCGCGAACGGTCCCGGCGCCCTGTCGCGTCAGGAGCTCCGTCTCATCGCCACCGTAGTCGATGAGCACGATGTACCCGGATACGAGCGCGGCCGCGAGGCTCGCGACCCATCCCTCGGCCGCGGGGCTCGTCTCCCACCGCCCACCGATCGGCACCGACTCCGGGATCCGCCACCGGAGGTCGGGACTGCTCGGGGCGCGGAGGACCTCGGCGAGCGCGCCGTTCTCTTCTCCGACGAACACCTCGCGCACCCCCTCCGCCGTTCGCGTGAGCACGTGCACGGGAAACGCGTCGAGCACCTCGTTGGCGAACACCACGCCGTGGATCGGTGCCAGGCTTCTCGGCACCGACGCCCACCGCAGGTCGCGGCCCTCGAGCGCGAGCGACTGCTGCGCGCGCATACGCGGGCTCACTTCGACGATCGCCGGCCGCGCGCCCCGCGCCGCATCGGGTCGCTCGCGTTCGAGCGCGCCCAGGAGATCCCGCATCAGGATCCCTCGCCCCGCGCCCGCCTCGACCAAGTCCCAGGTCGGCGCCTTCCCCATTACGACCCAGAGGTCCGCGACCCCTCGTGCCAGCGACCGGCCGAAGGCCGGACCGAGGTCTGCCGAGGTAACGTAGTCGCCTTCGAAGCCAAGGGACGCCCGCGTGGTGTAGTAGCCATCCTCCGGATCGAAGAGCGCGGCCTCCATGTACGCCGCGAACGTAATTGGGCCGGAGGCCCGGATCCGTGACGAGAGACGCTCCCGGAGCGTCAGGCGGTCACGCGCCCCAGCGCGGCGGGCCGGGTGGGCGGATCTCCGGAGGCCGCGGCGCGTTGTGGCCGTCGAGCGGGATGTCCTCCGAGGGCCTCCACGTACCTGCGGCGGCGAGCTCTTCCTTCGCGAGGACCGTCCGCCCAAAGCGGGCGTACGTCGACATCTCGAAGTTCGGTGTCTCGCCAAGCGCGCCGTGCGGGCACACCTCGACGCAGTCGCCGCAGTAGATGCACCGGACGATGTCGAGTTCGTATGTCTGCAGGTCGCGCTCGCGCATCATCAGCGCGCCGGTCGGGCAGGTCTCGGCGCACGCGCCACACGAGACGCAGTCGGTGTATGTGAGCGACACGTTCCACGGCGTCGTGACGATCGAGTCGTAGCCCCCGCCCATCAGGCCGTAGCAGTTCGCGCCGATGACGTCGCGGCAGATGCGGACGCACTGCGTGCAGTTGATGCATTTGTTGAGGTCGCGAAGGATGAAGTCGTGGCTGAAGTCGTACTCGTAGTCGTGGTAGTCGACGGGCTCGGCGCGGTGGAATCGATTGTCGGTGAGACCGTGCTCCAGTGAGAGGCGCTGGAGGTGGCACCGCCCGACGTCAGGGCAGACGCACTGAAGGCAGCGCGCCGCTTCCTTCTCGGCGCCGGCTTTGTCGTACCCGTTCTCGATGACCTGGAAGCTCATCTCGCGCTCCTTGAACGGGAGCATCGGCATCCGGACCTGCGGCTCCACGGGCTTGTACGGGACGATGTCGATGAGCTCGGGGACCTCTTCCTCTTGTCCGATCTCCGCGGCGACCTGCGCCATATCGTCCCCGGCGAGGTAGCGGTCCATCGCCTTCGCGGCGAGCTTCCCCTGGGCGACGCACTCGATGACCGTGCGTGCGCCCATCTGCGCGTCGCCGCCGGCGAATACGCCGGGGCGATCGGTCATGAGGGCGCCGTTCGCCACGATCGTCTCGCGCTTGCTCTTGCGGACGCCTTGCTCGCGCTCGAAGAAGTCGAGATTCGGGACCTGGCCGATCGCGGGGATCACCGTATCGCACTCGATGACGAAGTTCGAACCTTCGATGGGCACAGGGCGCCGCCGGCCCGACGCGTCGGGTTCGCCGAGGACCATGCGCTGGAACTCGACGCCGCCGACGCGACCGTTCTTCTCGACGATGCGAACTGGCGCGGCGAAGAACTCGAGTCGGATTCCCTCGTGCTCCGCGTCGTCGACCTCGCTGTAGTGCGCGCCCATTTCTTTGCGGGACCGCCGGTACACAACGGTCACCTCGGCGCCCAGTCGGCGTGAGGTGCGCGCACAGTCGAACGTGGTGAAGCCGCCGCCGATGACCACCACCTTCTGACCCTTGCCGACCGGCACGGGGTTGCCTTCCGAGTTCATGCGCAAGTAGTTGATCGCCTCGATGACGCCGGGCAGGTCTTCGCCCGGAATCCGCAGCTCGTTCGATCGCCACGCGCCGATCCCGAGAAATACCGCGTCATATCCCTGCGTGAAGAGGTCATCGATCGAGAAGTCGCGGCCGAGCATCATGCCGCCCTTGAACTCGGTGTCGCGGAGCTGCCAGACGGAGTTCAGCTCCTTGTCGAGCTTGACCTTCGGGAGGCGGTACTCGGGAATGCCGTAGCGGGCGATCCCGCCCTGCTTCTCCATCATCTCGAACACCGTGACCGCGTGGCCCTTGAGCGCCGTGTAGTACGCGGCCGTCATCCCGGCTGGACCAGCGCCCACGACCGCGACCTTCTTTCCCGTGGCTGCGAGCTGCGGGAAGGGCGTCGGCGCTTTGTCCATCTCCATGACGAGCTCGCCCGTGTAGCCATGGCACTGGCAGATCGCGATCTCTTCCTCGACGAGCCCGCGGCGGCAGACCTCTTGGCAAGGCTTCGGGCAGACGAGGCCGAGCATGTACGGGAAGGGCAGGACTTCCTTGACCAGGCGGGCCGCCTCGACGTGCTGGCCCTTCGACATGAGCTCGAGGTAACCGGGAATGTCGATGTGTGTCGGGCAGCTCACCTGACACGGCGGCATGCAGTACGCGTTGTGGTCGCTGAGGATGTACTCGAGGTTCTGCCGCCGCAGCCTGAAGAGTGAGTCCGAGGCCTGCGTGATCTTCATGCCGGGCTCGACTGGCAGATGGCACGACGGCATCGGGCGGTGATAGCCCTCGATCTCGACGAGGCACATGCGGCACGCCGCGGCGGGCGCGAGCTTCTCGTCGTCGCACAGCGTCGGCACCTCGAACCCCGCGCGCTGCGCCGCGCGCAAGATGGCTTCGCCGGGAATCGCCGTGACTTCCTTCCCGTCGATCCAGATCGTGCATGTCGGCTGACCACTCGGGATCTCGCCCATATGCGAGACGGTGGGCAATTGCGATTCAGCCGGCTGCGTGTACCTCTCGAGGAGACTCATGCGATGTTCACCCTATCGTCCGACGGGCCGCTGCGCACGTCACGGTTGGACCATCGTCTCGTATCGACGACTGCGGACCGGCTTGCAGATCCCCTCGGGACACCGCTTCTCTTGAATATGAACGCGGTAGTCATCAGCGAACTCGCGCATCGTCGTGCGGAGAATCGACGGCGCCGTGATGCCGAAGCCACACAGCGAGAACCGCTCCATGTGCGTCCCGAGCTCATCGAGCCAGGCCAGGTCCGTATCCCGCCCGAGTCCGGAGTAGGTGCTCTCGAGGATCGCCTGCACGCGCTTCGTGCCGACGCGGCACGGCACGCAGATCGCGCAGCTCTCCTTCGCGAGATACGCGAAGAGCGTAGCGGCCTCGTTGACGATGCAGGTGCCGGCCGGGATCGCGCGAACCTGCGCCGAGCCCATGTGAGTGCCGGCGACGCGGAGGTCATCGAAGTCGAATCGCGTGTCGGTCCGCGATGCCGCGAGGATCCCGCCGGTCGGTCCGCCGACATGGAGACCCTTGAGCTTGCCGCTGGGGCCTCCCGCCTCGCTGAGGATCTCGCCGAGCTGCGAGCCGAGAACGATCTCGTAGACACCGGGCCTGGCGACCGCGCCGGTAACCGACACGAGCTTCGTCGACGCGCGCGCCTGCTCCGCCACGATGAGCGGCAGCCACGCGAGCGTCTCGGCGCTCGCGATGAGGGTCGGCCGCATCCGGAGACCCTGTGAGGCGGGGTACGGAGGCCGTTGCCGCGCCATCGCGCGACGTGACTCGAGTACCGCGAGCAGCGCGGACTCCTCGCCTCCCATGAATCCACCGGGCCCCAGGGCGATCTCGATCTCGACGCCGAGGTCGTCGCCGATGGCTCGCTCCGCCGCACTGCGCGCTTCGGCGGCCTCGGGATGCAGATACAGGTACGCCTGCGTCGCGCCGGACGCGCGCGCCGCGATCGCGATTCCCGCGAGGACGCTCTCGGCGTTCCGGGTTAGAAGCGTGCGCGAAAGCGGGCTGCCCGGGTCGGCGTCGTACGCGTTCGCGATGAGATAGATCGGTCCGCCGTCGGCATTGCCGCGTACCGCGCGAATCTTGTCTACGAGGGGATAGCCCGCGCCGCCCCGCCCGCGCAGGTTGCTCTTATCGATGAGCTCGAGGAGCTCCTCGACCGGAAGGTCCCGCGCTCCGGCCAGCGCTCCGCGAGCCTCGCCGTGGAGGAGGCGGGGTGCGGTGCTAGCGGGCAAAGGCCGGCTCGAGGACGTGATGGACCTCGTCCTCGTGCAGGTCATCGTGCGCGGGCGGCGGCGAGAGTTCCGGCCAGACTCCGGCCACGCCAAGGTTTCCGGTGTACTTGCGGCCGCCGCGCGGGACCGCCGTCCCCTCACCTTCAGGAGCGCCCCGGAAGTTGGCGAGGAGCGAAGCTGTCGTGTACAGGTCGGTCATGGTCTTCCCGAATTCCGCGGCGATGATCTCGGCGGCGCCCCACGGGAGATACCCGTACGCCGCGTTCGTCGCGTACAGCACCCTCGTGAGGCGATCGGCGCTTTCGGGTGTCTCGCGGAGGATGCGGCGCACCGTATTGAGGTCGATCCGTTCGTCTTCCGCCGGGATCGTCGTCACCGCGGTCGACATCGGCCGGCGATCGCCGTAGGGCGCGGTCTGAACCATGCGGATTCGGTAGTACGACGCGCGCGGCGCGAGAGGCGGCCGCTTGCGGAAGCCATTCTTGAAGGTATAGGAGATCGAGATCGCGCGCGGCGGGCATGCCTTCTCGCACATGAGGCACGACTCGCATTTGAAGATGCTCGTCTCGGGCTCGAGCAAGAGCGCGATGAGTCCGCGCGAACGCTCCGGCAGATCGCGCTTCTCGTAGGGATACTTCCGTGTGACCGGCTGCGGACGCACGAAATGCTGGAGCGTCCGGAGCATGCCCGCGGCGATCCCGAACATCTAACGAATCTCCGAAGCGGCGATCATCGGTCGACGTCCCCAAGCACGATGTCGATCGAACCGAGGATCGCGACGGCGTCGGCGACGAGCCGGTCCTTCAACAGCCACGGCAGGATCTGCAGATTAAGGAACGAGGGCCCGCGCATCTTCGCGCGGAACGGGTTTGGGCTGCGGCCGTCGCTGATCATGTAGATACCGACCTCGCCCTTGGCGCCCTCGACCGTGTAGTAGGCCTCGCCCTTCGGGCACTTCCAGACGTGACCGAGCCTCGCGCGCACCGAACCGCCGGGCAGCTTGTCGAGGCACTCACGGATGAGCGCGATCGCGAGCCGCATTTCACCGAGGCGGACGCGGTAGCGGGCGTAGGCGTCCCCATCCGCGACGACGACCGGCTTCAGCGACGTCAGCTCGGGATAGATGGAGTACGGCCGGTCCCGCCGCAGGTCCCAGTCCACACCGGAGCCGCGGAGCATTGGCCCCGTGAGGCCGTAGGCCTTCGCGATGTCCGACGGGATCGTTCCGACCCCGACGGTGCGGTCGAGGAAGATCTCGTTCTGGTCGAGGATCGTCACGTAATCTTCTTCGATGTTCTTCTCGTAGCGGTCGAGGAAGCGCGAGAGCTTCGAGACCCATCCGGGCGGGAAGTCGTAGAGCACGCCGCCCGGACGGTAGTAATTGAAGTTCATCCGCGACCCGCAAAGCTCCTCGAGCATGTCGAGGATCTCCTCACGGTCGCGGAAGCACCAGAGGACCGGGGTCGTCGCGCCGACGTCGAGCCCGTACGTTCCGAGCCACACGAGGTGCGATGCGCAGCGACTCATCTCGTCGACGATCACGCGGATGAACTCGGCGCGGCGGGGAACGTCGATGTCGCCGATCGCCTCCATCGCTCCGGCGTACGCGTGCTCGTTCAACATGTTCGAGACGTAGTCGGCTTGATCGGCGTAGCGGATGCCCTGGTGGTAAGTCCGCCACTCAAAGATCTTCTCGATGCCACGATGCAGATAGCCCATCACCGGAACGCACTCGACGATCCTCTCGCCGGCGAGCTTCAGCACCAGACGGAGCACGCCGTGCGTCGATGGGTGCTGAGGGCCCATGTTGAGGATGAGCTCCTCGACCTCGCCCTCTTCGATCTCGATCGTCGGGAGCGCGTAAGCGGTGGCGTCTTGAAGTTCGCGCCGCTCGATCTCTCGGGTGGCTATCCCTATCCGCCCTTCATGATTTTTTCGCGGAGCCGGAGTAGCCCTTCGATGAGCGCCTCGGGGCGCGGCGGGCATCCCGGAACATACACGTCGACCGGCACGACCGTGTCCACACCCTGAAGCGTCGAGTAGCTGTCCCAGAACTCGCCGCCCGAGGACGCGCAGTTGCCCATTGCGATGACCCACTTCGGCTCGGGCATCTGCTCATAGAGGCGGCGCAGCCGCGGCGCCATCTTGTGGGTCACCGTGCCGGCGACGATCATCACGTCGGCCTGCCGGGGGCTCGAACGGAAGACCTCCATGCCGAACCGCGCGGTGTCGTGGTGGGACATCGAGGCCGCCATCATCTCGATAGCGCAGCACGCGAGCCCGTAGCCGAGCGGCCACGGCGAGCGCGACCGGGCCCAGTTCACGAGGTTGCTGACGGTCGTGAACACGATGTTGTCGTCGTTGGCGAGAACGCCGGGCGTGGGCGGCGTCAGGTCGGCGGCCCCCAGCCCGGCCTGGGTGGTGACCGGACGTCTCTGGATGACGTCCTGCTCGAAGTCGATGGGACGCGTCCTCGGCTTCTCGTCGATCGCCATCCTCTTCAGTCTATTGAGTTTTTTGGCTCGTGCTGGGCTCGCAGGCTCACAGCCCGTCGGTAGCACGCGCGAGCATTGCGACGAGATCGTCGTGGATTCCGGGACCGCTCGCGATGATGCGTGGAAATGCCGCGTCCTTCGGATCCAACTCGGTCACTCGACCGCCTGCCTCGCGCACCAGCATCGCGCCCGCCATCCAGTCCCACGGCTTGTCGACGGATTCGAAGTACCCATCAAATCGGCCCGCGGCGACCGACGAGAGATCGAGCGCGGCGGAGCCGAAGCGGCGCACGTCGCGGACCTCGCCGAGCACCTTGGCGATGATCCGGCCCTGCGTTTTCCGTTCTGTCGCGCCGTAACCGAAGCCGGTGGCGACGAGTGCGCTCGCCAGCTCGCGTTTGTCGGTGACCGTCAGCCTCCGGTCGCCCACGTGAGCGCCGCCGCCGCGAGCCGCGCTGAACAGCTCGTCGCGCAGCGGGTCGAACACGACGGCGGCGAGCGGTCCCGCCGCGTCGGCGCAGCAGATCGATACCGACCAGTGCGGGATGCCGTACAGATAGTTGATCGTTCCGTCGAGCGGATCGACGTACCAGCTCACACCGCTGGATCCTCGAGCGCTCGATCCCTCCTCCGCGACCAGCGCGTCATCGGGCCGCCGTTTCCGGATCGTCGTCACGATCGCGCGCTCGGCCCGTTCGTCCGCTTCGGAGACCAGATCGGTCGCGCTCGACTTCGAGCGGATCCCCGTCGCCGGCGAGCGATGCAGATCGAGGAGCAGAGCGCCCGCCTTACGCGCGGCTTCCGTCGCGAGGGCCAGCGCCTCCGCCGCCGCGTAGCCGGTCACGCCCTGCGCGCGCCCGGCTTGCCGTCGTCCACCACGAACGACGCCGTCGTCTTTACGGTCGCGGTCGGCTGGCGAACGGTCGACACCGCCCGGAAGTCCGTGGTGAGCCGGCTCCGCTCCACGGTGCAGCGAACGTAGCCGCGGTGGTTATCGAAGAACCGCAGTTGCGGGTTCTTCCCCGGCGGCGTGAACTGCGTCTGCTCGACGAACGGATCGCCCTCTGAGCTGATGGACGTGCCGAGGAACTCCGTACCGACCGTCGGCGAGTTCGGATCGGCGAAGTCGCGCTTCAGGTCGTACACGAAGTTCACGTGGCTGTCGCCGGACAGCACGACCGGATTCTTCGTCGTCGCGAACCGGTCGAGGATGGCCTGACGATCGACGACGTAGCCCATCCAGTTGTCGACGCCGTCGAAGAGGTGCCGCGCGGGTTCGGGATTCGAGTCCTGTTGCGCGAAACGGACGGACTGAGCGACGAAGTTCCAGCTCGCGCGCGAGCTACCCAAACCAGAGAGCAGCCATCTGCGCTGCTCCGCGCCGAGCATCGTACGGTTCGGGTCGAGGCTCGCGGGACAGTAGCCCGACGGCGTCTGGTCCTGCTCGCGACAGAGCGCGACCTCGGGCGAGCGGTATTGCCTCGTGTCCAGCACGAAGAACGTAGCGAGATCGCCGAACGAGAGCGAGCGGTAGAGCGTGACGTCCGGTCCTTGCGGACGGATCCGCATCGGCATGTGCTCGTAGAAGGCCTGATAGGCGAACGAACGTTGGAGAAGCGCGAACTTATTACGCGCCTCGCCCTTGTCGATACCGCCGGCGTAGTTGTTCTCGACCTCGTGATCGTCCCATGTGACGATCCATGGGAACGCGCCGTGCGCCGCCTGCAGGTCCTTGTCGGTCTTGTACTGAGCATGGCGATCGCGGTAGTCAGCCAGGCTGAAGCTCCATCCACGCTTCGCGTACTCGCGGACGATGCTTCCGGTCGCGTTCCCTTCGTAGATGTAGTCGCCGAGGAAGAACACTCCGCTCAGGTCCTCGCGCGCGAGATTCGCGTGCGCGGTGAAGTACCCGTGCGCGTAGTTCTGGCACGACGCGAACGCGAAGCGCACCTCCCGCGGCGAAGACCCGGCTGCCGGTGCGGTGCGCGTGCGGCCGATGGCGCTCTCGGCGCCGCCCGCGCGGAAGCGATACCAGTACACGCGGTCTGGCTCGAGCCCGCTGACCTCGACATGCACGGAGTGAGCAAGCTCGGGGACGGCGCTCGATCGTCCGGAGCGCACCACATCCTTCATAGCGTCGTCGCGCGCCACGAGCCAGTCGACGTCTACCGGCGCGCTGCCCATCCCTCCGCCCGTGAGCGGATCGAGCGCGAGACGCGTCCAGAGGACCACGCCATCCGAGAGAGGATCGCCGGACGCGACGCCAAGGGTGAACGGATCGCGATCGAACCGGACTGGCTCGGACGACGACCGCGTTGGCCCAGGCGACGGTATGCACGCCGCGAGCTGACCGAACGCGGCGAGCGCCGTGAGCCGCGCGGTCCCTCGGAGAAACGCACGGCGATCGATGACCGTCGCGCTAAGCCGAAAGGACCACTAACGCGGCTGACAGGCCGAACACGTTAGTGACGATAACGAAAGGGGACGGGCGAAACAGAGCGCGGGCTTTCGGCGGGACCCGAATGGCCCCGCCGAAGCCGTGCTCTCAGACGGTGACGCGTCGCCCTTGCGTGTATCGATAGATCGCGAGCACGACGATCGCGCCGATGATCGAGCCGATCCAGCCCGATGAGGGCGGAGGCAGCGACGCGTTGCCCGCCAGGAAGACCTGCGCGAGGTAGCCGCCGACGAATGAGCCGACAATTCCGAGAACGATGGTCGGGACCAAGCCCATGGAGTCGCGGCCAGGCATCAGGAAGCGCGCGACGACGCCAACGATCGCACCGAAGATGATCCAGGTGACGATTGCTGTGAGGTCTAAGGTCATGGTTATTTGTCACTCCTTTTCCGCTGAATTTCGCCTTGTCGCCTATCGCGCAGGAGACGTGCCAAGCCCCCGCAAACCAGCGTTCCTGGCTGGCGGCGGCACGGAGTGCTTCGTAATGTTTTCGTCATGCGCCAAGTCAGACTCTGCCGCGGGCTAACGATTCGGCCGGCGCACCTAGGAGCAGCGAGTGTCACCCGGTCGTGCGGGCTTAGACCGGTGTCGTCTCGTGGGCCCGGTATTGCAGCTCGTAGAGGCGGTGGTAGACACCACGTTGTGCGAGCAGGTCGCGATGCGTGCCCATCTCGACCACGCGGCCTTTGTGCAGGACGATGATCCGGTCGACGTTCTGGATCGTCGACAACCGGTGGGCGATGATGATCGAGGTCCGGCCCACCATGAGCTTCGCGAGAGCGTCCTGGATGAGATGTTCCGTCTCTGTATCCACCGAGCTCGTGGCCTCGTCGAGCACCAGCAGGATCTCCGGGTTGAACGCGATCGCGCGCGCGAACGCGAGGAGCTGCTTCTGCCCGACCGAGAGCGTCGACCCACGCTCGGTCACGACGGTGTCGTAGCCCTGCGGCAGCTTCTCAATGAACTTGTCGGCGTTGACGAACGTCGCCGCCGCGCGTACCTGGTGATCGCTGATGGCCTCGTTGTTCAGCCTGATGTTCGACGCGACCGTCCCGGCGAAGATGAAGGGGTCCTGCAGCACCACGCCGACGTGTCGTCGCACGTCCCTCTGCCGTAAATGACGAAGGTCCACGCCGTCCAGGAGGATGCGCCCCTTCTGTACGTCGTAGAAGCGCGAGATGAGGCTTATGATCGAGGTCTTCCCCGCCCCGGTCGCGCCGACGATCGCGACGCTTTCCGCGGCCGAGATCTTGAAGGTCACATCGCGGAGGACCCAGTCGCCTTCGTTGTACGCGAAGCTGACGTTGTCGAAGGTGATCTCGCCGCGAACATGAGCCAGCTCCCGGGGGTGCGGCGGGTCCACGATGGTCGGCTCGGTGTCCATGAGCCGGAAGACCCGCTCGCTCGAGGCCATCGCCGCCTGCATGATGTTGTACTTCTCGGAGAGGTCCTGGATGGGCGAGAAGAAGCGCTCCACCAGCTGCCAAAACGCGAACAGCGTCCCGAAGGTCATTTGCCCGCCGAGGATCCAGTAGCCGGCCGCGATGAATAGCGCGGCGCTCGTTCCCGCACGGGTGAACTGCACCGCAGGGATGAAGAGGGCCATCGCGCGGATCCCGCCCTGGTTCGCATCCAGCAGATCGGTGTTGAGCGCGTCGAAGTCCTTGAACGAGCGCTGCTCCCGCGTGAAGAGCTGGAGGATGGCCATGCCGCTGATGTTCTCGTTCAGATAGGAGTTGACCCGCGCGAGCCGGATGCGGATCGCGCGGAATGAATCGCGCATCATGCGCCGGAAGTACATGGTCATCGCGATGAGGATCGGCACGGCCGCATAGGTCACAAGTGCGAGCCGCCAGTCGAGGATGGCGAGCACGATCGCGATCACGACGATGACCACGACGTCCCCGAAGATCGCGACCACCCCCTGGGTCACCATGTCGGTCAGTGCGTCGATGTCGTTCGTGATCCGCGTCATGAGGCGACCGACCGGGTTGCGATCGAAGAAGCTCAGCGAGAGTCCCTCGAGATGCGCGAAGAGACCAACCCGCAGGTCATACATCGCCTTCTGCCCGACGTATGACGCCAGCATGGTCTGCCCATAGCGGAACCCGGACGAGACGAGCAGAACCGCGATGTAGATGAGCGCCAACGGCCCGAGTCGCGCGAAACCTTCCTCGGCTAGGATCTCGTGGCTCACCGCCGGTGCGATCGCGTTATCGACGATGAACTTCGCGATGATCGGAGGGGCGACGTCAGCGAGCGAGAGCCCGAGAAGGATCACGAGCGCCAGGATCACGAGGCCCCGATACGGACGCAGGTATCCGAGGAGTCGACGCATCAACCGCGCGTCGTAGGCCTTCCCGAGGATCTCGTCCTCCTGGAAGAAGCCCACGCTCCCGCCTCCGCCGCCGTGCGCCACTACGACCCCTCCGGTCCCATGTCGCCGACGCGGCGACGAACGCCGAACATCGGCTGGTCGTCGGTCGCCGCCTTCACGCGCTTGGCGTGCTCCTCGCGCTCCTCGTCGACCTCGAGCTCCGCCTCGAGCAGCTGACGGCGATACATCTGCGCGTAGAGCCCACCGTGCTCGAGGAGGTCGCGGTGCGTGCCACGCTCGGCGATCCTGCCGTCGTCGAGGACGAGGATCTCGTCGGCGTCCTTCACGGTCGAGATGCGGTGCGCGACGACGATGCTGGTGCGCTCGCGCATCACGCCTCGCAGCCGACGGAGGATCTCGGCCTCGGTGTACGTGTCGACCGCGGAGAGAGCGTCGTCGAGGATCAGCACCTGGGGGTCCTTCGCGACCGCACGGGCGATCGCGGTGCGCTGCTTCTGGCCTCCCGAGAGAGTGACGCCGCGCTCGCCGATCATCGTCTCGTACCGCGCCGGGAAGTCCTCGACGTCCTTGTTCAGCTGCGAGACATCACCCGCCCAGTCGACCTGCGCGTCGGTCAGCGCGCCGTCGAGGCCGAACCCCACGTTCTCCCGCAGCGGCACCGAAAAGAGGAAGGTCTCCTGCGGGACATAACCGACCGCGTGGCGGACCTGCTGAAGTGGATATCGCCGGACGTTGATCCCGTCGATGAGCACCTCGCCTTGCTGCACATCGAAGAGGCGCGGGATGAGGTTCACGAGGCTGGACTTTCCAGATCCGGTGGGGCCGACGATCGCGAGCGAGCCGCCTGCGGGCACCGCGAAGGAGACATCGTGCAGGACGATCGCCTGTCCGTACGCGAAACTCACTCCTCGGACCTCGATGGCGCCCTTGATCGGCGTGGTCACCGGGTCGATGGGGTCTTCGATCGCGGGCTTCGCGTCGAAGAGCTCCTGTAGGCGGATGAGAGACGCCCAGCCCGCTTGGAACATGTTCGAGATCCAGCCGATCGCGATCATCGGCCAGGACAACAGGTAGAGGTACGCGACGAACTGGATGAGCTGCCCGATGGTGAGCTCCCCGCGGATCGCGTCTTGCCCGCCGACATACAGCACGGAAAGCACCGCGAGCCCGAGGATGAAGGACATCGCCGGCCAGATCAGCCCCTGCATCGCGGTGAGGCCGATCGCCTTTCCGACGTAATCGCGGTTCACGCGCGCAAAGTCACGCACCTCCGGCGCCTCCTGGCCGAACGCCTTGACGACCCGGATGCCGGAGAAGTTCTCCTGTGCCTTGGTCGAGAGGTCGCCGAACTTGGCCTGAAGGCGCTCGAACCGGACGTGCACGTTGCGCCCAACCCACCAGAAGGCCACGGAAGCGAGCGGCATGAGGACCATCGCTATGACGGTGAGCTTCACCGAAACGCTGAGCATCGAGAGCAAGGCAAAGACAAAAGTCATCACCGTAAAGGCGCCCTGCATGAGCGCCGGTCCGTACATCTGGCGCACAGCGGTAAGGTCGTTCGTCATCCGCGCCATGAGATCGCCGATCCGCTGGTGCTGGAAGTAGGCGAGGTGCATTTTCTGGAGGTGTGCGAACAGATCGTTCCGCATCTCGTACTCGGCCTGGCGCGCAAGGTTCAGCAGCAGGTAACGTGCGATGCCGCGGAAGACGGCCTCGGCTGCGGAAAAGCCCACCGACGCTAGCGCGAGGAGGACGACCGTCTCGAACGTCGTTCCCGTCTGAAGCGCGTCGATGATCGCGCCGATGAAGCGCGGCGGCACGACGCTGGCAAGCGCCGTCCCAGCGGCACAACCGATGCCGATCAGGAGCTGGAGCTTTCGCCGGCCGAGGTAATGGAAGAAGGTCGCGCGTGCGGAGGTCACTCGCTGGCGAGTTTAGCTTTCTGCCTTCGCACCTCGCGCGTCGATTTGCCACCGATCCACGCGATGGCGACGATGACCGCGAACCCGACGAACACGGGAGCGACTCCCCAGAGGTCGGCGATGGGTCCGACGATGATCAGAGGCACGAGGCTGAAGATCGACACGAGCATATTCAGGAAGCCGAACACCCGGCCGCGTATTTCGTCCGGCAGCTCCTCTTGAAGGAGCGTCATTGACGGAACAGTGATCAGCGCGTAAGAGATGCCGAAGACGAAGGCCGTGCCGGCAACGACCGCGACGAAGACCGGGAAGACCGCGCCGAGCCCGGGCGAGCCGGCGCGCGAAAAGAGATCCGTCAGTGGGCGGGCTGCGGCGAGGAACAAGAGCGCGGACCCGGCGACGATCAGCCCCGTACCGATCGCGTTCGGCCGCGGCCAGCGCCGGCCGAGCGCATTGATCAACCCGAGTCCCGCGATCACCCCGACGCCCGCCGGTCCCACGATGATCACCACGTTCCGCTCGCCGACCCGCAGCACTTCGCGGACGAAACCCGGAGCGAGTGCCCCGGCGACCGCGACCAGCGTGTACGTCAGGGCGATGTAGATGAGCGACCAGGTGACGATCGGGGCCTGACGCAGGTAGTGGAATGCCTCGGTGATCCCGGTGGCGGTCTGGGCCACCGCCATCTCCGCGACGCGGCGCGAGAGGTGTTCGGTAGCGGGAGGCGACTTGGGAACGGTGGCGCACATGATGGACGCCGCGGCGAACATGAACGCGATTACGACCCACAGGACCTCGTAGCCGAACAGATTGACGACGATCGGCGCGAGGATGATGAACCCGACCAGAAACGCGCCGTTGAACGTGAACGTGAAGAGCGAGTTCGCGACCATGAGATAGCGCGTTCCGACGATCTTCGGCAGCAGCGCGGCCTCGGCCGGGACGAAGAAGATCGTCACGGTGGCGACGAGAAAGTTCACCAGGTACACCACGGTGAGGCTCGTGCCGAACAGGAGCAGCGGCACGACGGCTGCCGCCCGAAGCGCGTTCGTGATGATGAGGACGAAACGGCGATCGGTTCGGTCGACGATGACGCCTCCGGCGATACCGAAGAGGATCGCCGGGAGAACCGCGAGGAGGATCAGCACCGACGACGACGTGTTCGAGTGGGTGATCTCGGCGACGAGGATGATCAGCGCGCTCGTTACGGCGTTCGCGGCGACCTGCGAGAGGATCTGCGCTCCCCAGATTGCTAGGAAAGCACGATTGCGAAGGAGGCCGCGATCCGCCGCGGCCATGCCGGTCTCGGTCACGCGCTCCTAGTCGGCCGGGGCGAGCGGCCCGCGCTCGGCGAACCGCTTCATGTCCTTCTCGAGATCGCGCCGTGCGACGAGAACTCGCCGTCGGCAGGTGCCGCAGCGAAGGCCGATATCAGCACCGAGCCGAACGACGCGCCACGTATCTCCACCGCACGGGTGCTGCTTCCTCAACACCACGACGTCATCGAGGTAGAACGGCACCGGACCCTTCGCCCGCGTCTGCGCCATGGCCGCGAAGTCTAGTCGGCGCTCGCCGTCATCTGGCCGCGGCGACATGCGCGGGCAGGTCCAAAGCGGTCTCTTTGCCAACGGCGAATCGGGTGCTCCGGTAGATGAGCTCGAACTGACCGATGATCCCGCCCGTGCGCGTCATTGCGACGTACACGACATCAGCGGAGCCGACAGCCCGGACGAGCCACGGCCCGCGAAGCGGCCGACCGTCGACCGCGATTGAGCGGTCGGCCGTGCCTGTGAAGTAGCTCTTTGGTCCGACGCGCATCTCGTTCACCGAGATCGCTTCCGCGCCGGCGTTGCGCAGCTCGTTCACGAGGTCGGAGAGCGCGCGCTCGTCGAAGGTTCCGTCGATCCTGATCGATATGCCGGGACCTGAGACCGCGCTCTGCGCGCTGAATACGCGAAGCCGTAAGAGCTGGCGCTGCGCCTCGGTCAGCGTGCCCTTGCCACTCGCGACGGAGTCCCTCGCATCCAACACGTCGCGGCGAAGATCGAAGATCTCGTTCCGGAGCTCGTTGTTCGTCTCCGAGAGATTCGCGATCAACGTGGTGAGCGACGACGGTGTCTCGAGGTTGAGACTCCGCGAGTACACCTCCTGCGAGTGCACCTGCGTCACCGCCGCGAAGCCGAGGAAGAGCGCGATGATTGACGCCCAGATGGCGCCGCGGTTCGTGCGGAGCATCAGTGCGGCACGGCGAAGCGAACGTTGAGGGCGCCGCTGAACGCGGGGACGTGGATCGCGCTCGCGCGCGTGACGCGGAAGCCCAGGCCCTGCACGTCACGGCGCTGCTTGATGTCCTGAAGCTGGTTGGGGTCGTCGAAGGCACCGAGGAGAGAATTTTGCGGCCCGATCGCGTTGATATTGAAAGGCGGGGACATGAGCGTGCCGTTCACCATGATCGTCGAGCCGACGCAATAGACGCTCGACGAGTTCACGATCCGCTCGTCGTTCACGGCGATGGCCTGCGCGCCGCCCTTCCAGGCGGTGTTCAGGATGTCGGTGAGGTCGGTGGCGTGGCAGATCGACTTGTCGACGTCGCGCTGCGCGACGCTGACGTTCCGCGCGTCGTCCAGCTGGATCGCGACGCCGTCGCCGCTGAGCGGGGTGAGGCCGGCGCTCGCCCGAAGCTCGTCGATGCGCGACTGGAGCTCGCGCTCGGCGCCGGTTTGGCTCGACGAGCTGCGCTGGATCTCGTCGAGCTGGACGCGGAGCTGCGCAAGGTCCGTCTTCAGTTTGTCTTGCTCGTTCTGGAGCGCACGCGCTGCGTCGACGAGGGGCGCGTTGTAGCGGACGGAGAGCTCGCTGCGCTCCAGCTGCGTGCGCCACTGCAGGGTCACCAGCAGGCCGAAGAGGACGGCCGGGACGAGAAGGACCAGGGAGCGCTCCAGGCGTCTCTGGCGAGGGGCTGACCCGGCAGTCACGACAAAAGTGTCACACGGAACGGTCGCCTCGAAGCGGTCGAATGCCGAGCAATCAAGCTCGCAACTTGGCCGGAAATGCAGATAGCAAAGGAAAGAGCGCCTCCGTATGGACTGAGACTTCGCCTCGGACTGAAGCATCGTCGCAGTTGTTCGCGGCTCTGCCCGGGGTTTGTCCCTCCCGCCCGTCCTGTCGGGAGCACCCCCGCTGTTTGAGCCCCAGGCGCGTCCTGTGTCGCGCGTCCCAGTAGTCATCGATGAAGCGCTGACGCGCTTTACCGCAACGCCTGGCCAGCTCAGTAAGCTCAGCGCGCTTCGCCGCCGTCAAGTCCGACGCCACATGTCGGCGTCGGATTCTTGGGGTCGGACCACGCTCGGGAAGAGCGATTGTCATCGCGAAATCTAGACAGACTTTGCGCGTCGTGGCAAGAGGTGATTAGACCTGCAGCGGAGGAGGCGGCGGGATAATAGGAACTCAGCACGGGGCTGTAGCTCAGGGGACAGAGCAGGGCCGTCCTAAGGCTCGTGTCGTGGGTTCGATTCCCACCAGCCCCCAGTAGGCCGGCCATTCTGTCGGGGCGGAGAGACTTGAACTCTCGACCTCAGCGTCCCGAACGCTGCGCGCTACCAAGCTGCGCCACGCCCCGAAGGTGGATGAAGTGTAGCCGTCGACTCAGGTGAACACGAGGTAGCGCAGCCAGATGTCGACAGTCGCCACGACCATGGTCGCGAGCGTGGCGGGGACTCCATACCGGAGGTACGAAACGAACGTGATCGGGTAACCGCGGGCCTCGCTCATACTCGCGACCACAACGTTGGCCGACGCGCCCACAACCGTCGCGTTTCCACCAAAATTCGCGCCAACCGCCAACGCCCAGATCAGCGGTTCGACGTTCACGGTCTGCCCGAGCTCCTGGATCAGCGGGACCATCGTGATCGTGTAGGGGATGTTGTCGACGATCGCCGAGATGATGGCGCTCATCCAGAGCACGACGAGCGCGGCGAGGTCGGTTCGCCCGCCGGTGAACGCGAGCACCGCGTGCGCAAGATCGCTGATGATGCCCGTCTTCACCACGCCGCCGACCACGATGAACAGGCCGACGAAAAAGAACAGCGTTGGCCACTCGACCGTCTTCAGGATCTCGTGAACGTCCTCGCGCGCGACGATCATGAGGACGACCGCGCCGGTCAGGGCGATCGTCGCGCCCTCGAGTCCCAGCAGTCGGCTTAGTAAGAACCCAAGGATCGTGAGCCCGAGCACGACCGCCGAGACTCGCATGAGGTGTGGGTCCGCGATCTTGCGCTCCTCGTCGACGAGCCGTTGGATGTCGTCGGAGTCGAGCAATGTCGTCGCCGCGCGAAGCTCCGCGCCGAACAGCCAGCGCGCGAGGACGAGATAGACGGCCAGCGCGACGGTTGCCACCGGCGCGAGATTGATGAGGAAGTCGTTGAAGTCCTTCCCCATCTGGCTTCCGATGATGATGTTGGGTGGGTCACCGATGAGGGTCGCGGTGCCACCGATGTTTGACGCGAGGACCTGCGAGATGAGGAACGGCACGGGCGAGATCTCGAGGCGCTGCGCGATGAAGAAGACGACGGGAGTGAACAGCACGACGGTCGTGACGTTGTCGAGAAACGCGCTCACCACGGCGGTGACGAGTGAGGTCAACACGAGCAACGCGTACGGCCGGCCTCCCGCGCGCCGGACCGCCTCCACGGCGATCCACTGGAAGACTCCCGTCTTAGCGGTGATGTTCGCGATGATCATCATGCCCGCCAGCAGGAAGATAACGTTGAAGTCCACCGAAGCGAACGCCTCGTGCTGGTCGACGATCTTGAGAAGGATCATGAGCGAGGCGCCAAGCAGCGCGGCCAGCGTGCGGTGGATCTTCTCGGTCACTATGAGCGCGTAGATCCCGAGGAAGATCAGCCCGGCGACGATCTCCGGGCTCATGGAATCAGTATCTTGTCGCAGTGAACGACGACTTGGTCTTGGACCTCGAGATCGCGCCAAAGGACGCGCGGCAGCGACTTGCCGCGGCTATCAACCGGCAGCCGCGTCGTCTGCTCGGGGTACTCAAGGTCGAAAATGAATTCGTGGGCGTCGTCGCGTCCGGAGAGTTCGAGATCTGGGAGCGCCGGCAGCACGCGGTCCATGTTCACGGGCGGATCGACCGGAGCCCGGTCGGGTCGAGGATCGGCGCGAGCTTCTCGCTGACGCCACGCGCACGCATTCTGCTTGTCATCTTCTTCGCGCTCTACGTTCTCCTCGGAGCGGGCATCATCTCGCGCGTCCCAGACGCGACGTCGCCGATCCCGCCGTGGGGCGCGTTGATGGCGGGCGGGCTCGCGCTCGCCGGGCTCTTCCTTGTAGCCGCTCGGCGACAACGGAGCGCCTTGCAACGGTTCGTCACAGCCACATTCGCCGAGACTCGAGACGCTAAGCCCGAGCGCTAATTGCCGTAGAGGAGGCGTGGCAGCCCTAGGGCCAGATCCGGGAAGATATAGAGGATGATCATCGCCACGATCTGCAGAGCCAGGTACGGATACATGCCCCGGAATATCTGATTCAATGTCACATGTTTCGGAGCAACGTTTTTCAGGTAGAACGCGGACATAGCGACGGGCGGTGACAGGAACGATGTCTGCTGGTTGACAGCGGCCATCACCCCGAAGAACACGAGGTCGATCTTGTACGCGACGAGCAGCGGCAAGAACAGCGGCATGAAGATGAT
>JALYSZ010000370.1 GCA_030854525.1 Chloroflexota bacterium
CACCGGACCGACCCTCGACCCTGAGGCGACGCGGCGGGCCTACGGCTCGCGCGCAACCCGCTCCCCCGTGCCACCCGCTGGCCGCTGGCCACGCCCCCAGAACCAAAGTGCGAGCAGCCAGAGCGGCGCGACCGGGATGCCCGCCTGCTGAACGAGCGCGGCGATGATTCCGGTCCCTACCCATAGAACGGTCGCGCCGGTCGTTGTGGCTGCCCGCGCCACCGCGGGATAAGCCATCACTCCGTCATGCAGGAGGGCGTGCGGCGCGGCGAGGATCGACCACGTCGAGGCATCCACGGCGCGCGTCGTGAACATGCGCGACCGAATGAACACCGCAGCCGCCGCTATCGCATAGAGCACCACCCCGAGCGCCGCGTTCAGAACGAGTTCTTCACTCCCGACGACCCGGCGCACGAGCGCGGCTAGGCCGAGCTCGCCCGGGCGAAGCTCCGTCGCGATGCGCGTTAGCAGATCGGGGTAACGCGCCATTCCCTCGAGCCCGACCGTCGCGAGCGAGACGACCGCGACGAGCGCTGTCGTCGTGACGAGACCGACCGCGCGCCGCCGGTCGAAGAGGGCCACGAGCGCGAAGACCGGAAGAAACTGCGGGCGGAAGGCGACGAGACCAAGCAGCGCGCCCGACCAGAACGGTGGCGCCCGCAGCGAGGCCGCGACCGCCAGGAGCACGAACGGCGTCGTCTGTCCCTCGGTGAGCGCGATGAGCGAAGGTGGCGCGAGGATCGCGAAGGGGAGGATACGCATGCGCTCCCGCGCGTCGGCCAGGTGGCCGAGGAAGTACGCGGCGGCAGCCAGCGCGACCCCGCCGAGCGCCGCCCAGATCGCGTACGCGGGCACCAGCGGGAGCGCGCCCAGAGGCGCCATGAGGAGGGCGAGTGCCGGCGGATTCGGATTGTTGAGCAGGATCGTTCGTTCGGGGAGGGTCGCGTGCTCCATCGCGAGTAGCGCGTCAGCGTCGGTCACCGACGACGCGGCGCCAGTCGCCACGAGCCGCGCCGCCGCGTAGAGAGCGACGAAGTCATAACCCGCGGGCTCGGTCGACCAGGTCAGGAAGGCAATGAGCCACGCGGCGGCGGCCAGGACGGCCGCCGCGGCGACGCGGGCTAGTCGCCGCCGATCGTCGTTATTTCGATCCCGAGGTAGTAGTGCTTCAGGATCTCTTCCGCCGACTTCCCGCCGAGTGCCATTCCCTGGGCGCCCCACTGCGACATTCCAACACCATGTCCGTATCCCTTGCCGGTGAAGACAAAACGCGCCGGAAGCCGGTATTGCCACCCAAGGACGCGGAGCGTGTGAGGTAAGCGGTCGGGGTCGCGAACGGACACGGTGAACGTTCGCTCGAGGGTCGCACCGAGGAACTCCAGCTGCCGCACTCGTTCGGCGTTGGACCCCTCGACGTATTCGGTCTCCTCAGGGCGCGTGCTCACCGTGAAGAGCGTGCTCCGAAGACCGAAGTAGTAGCGTGCCGCGTCCTTCCCGATGTCGCGGCTGCCACTCGATCCGACGATCCTCGCGGAGAGCACCCGTCCGGTGCCGGTGAGCCGCGTCAGGTCGATCCGCTGCGGATCGCCGACGTCGATGCCCCGCGCGCCGATGTAGCTGCGGAGCTGCGGCGCCGTGAACTCCGTCGTCCATTCCCAGCTCGTGTGACCCCACGACGATGCCCGCGCGGCATCGTCAGTCGGCGACGGGACCGAGCGAAGGTACGGCAGCGCGTTCAGGTACACGTTCTCGCTGTCCTCGGTGAGGCCACCCGCGTTCGCCGAGTACAGTGCTTCGATCGCCGAACCGCGATACGTGGCGATCGTGCCCGCGGTCCTGGCGACGGCCTTCACGGTGGAAGCGGCCTCGCCCGCGAGGCCGGCATATTCCTGGTCGCGCGTGTCGCCTTCGAGGTCGTAGTTGTCGTGCCGGCCGAGGTGCCTCGAGAGGTACGTGCGCGCGGCGATCGCCTGAGCCGCCAGCGCCTCGGGCATCCAGGTCGTGGGCTCCTCCGAGCCAATCACCGACGCCAGGTAGGACGCGGTGTCCACTTCGTTCACCACGATCATGTCGCCCTCGTCGTCCAGCGTGACATCGAACGTCCCCCGGAAGACCCGGCCGTTGAACGACAGCAGGCCTCCGCTCGCGACGTAGTGCAGCGGAGTGATCTGCTGTGCGGAGAAGAGCGGCGCGGCGAGCGGGTCCGACCCGTCGCCCTCGATCGAGAACTCGAACGGCACGGTGACGATCGGGATGTCGTCGACCTTGGCCTGAATCCGGGCCTGGCGCAGCTGGGTGACACGGTTGCGGCGCTCGTCGTCGGGAAGGCTCGCCACGGCGCGGGACGGATCGGCGAGCCGCCGAACCCCTCGGCGCGCCACCGTGTTCGCGTAGCCCTGGTAGAGCTTTGTGCCGTCCTCTCGACTGACCGTGAGCGATCCGGTCGAGCCGATCTTCGCGTACGAGGTGCCGAGCAGCGAGATGTTCACGCGGATGGTGGGCGGGAGCGGGGCCAGGGATGTCTGTGCGGCGGCGTGCTCCGGCGGCGTTGCCGCGAAGATGAGCACAACGAGGAGACAGCGCGCGAGCCAGATCATCACGATCTCCTCGCGTACACCTCCGGCTTGAGCACGCCGACGAACGGCAGGTTCCGGTAATGCTCGGCGTAGTCAAGCCCGTACCCGACGACGAACTTGTCGGGGATCTCGAAACCGCGATAGTCGATGTCGATCGGGATCACGCGGCGTGCGGGTTTGTCCAAAAGCACGCAGAGCCGGACCGATTCGGGCCGCTGCGCGCGCAGATGATCGAACACGTACGAGAGCGTGTGGCCCGTGTCGAGGATGTCTTCGACGACGAGCACGTGCCTTCCCTCGATCGGGTTGGCAAGATCCTTCAGGATCCGCACCGCCCCGCTCGACTCGGTGCCGCTGCCGTACGAGGACACCTCGAGGAAGTCGAGCGCGAGCGGGATCTGCGTCGCACGCATGAGGTCCGCAAGAAAGGGAAGCGCTCCCTTGAGGATGGAGACCAGGACGAGATCCTTGCCCTGGTAATCCGCGGCGATCTGAGCACCGATCTCGCGCACTTTCGTGGCGATCTCTTCGGTGGTGACGAGGACCTCCGCGATGTCGTCGGCCTGTTGGGGGCGCGCCAGGACGGCCATCAGCGCCAATTGTCGCAGGTAGGGTGCTAGCTCCGGCGAGCCCTCAGTCGAACGCTTTCGCTAGGCGCGCCGCGCGAGGGAGAACGCGAGCGCGCCGAGCGCGACGATCGCGATCGCCGCCACACCGATGAGCAGGGGTGCGGGACCGCCGCCCGCCGTGGGAACCGGCGTGACCTGCACGGCGGCGGCGCTCGGCGACGACGACACAGTCAGGGTCTCGACCGCCGCAGAGGTGGGCGACGCGCTTGCGCTCTGTGCCGGCGACGCCGTTGCGGTTTCGGTCGGCGCGGCGGTCGGCGGATTGGTCGGTGCCGCGGTGGGTGGTGCTGTCTGTGCTGGGGTCGGTGGCGCGGTGCGCACGGGGGTGGGCAGCGGCGTCGACGGTGGAGCCGTCGGAGGTGGCGTCGGCGGAGGGGTGGCCGCCGCGCGGACGACGATCGTCCCCTGCATCGAGCTCCCGTGGATCCCGCAGATGTACGGGAACGTCCCGGCGACCGTGAAGAGAAGCGTGCCGCTCTGTCCCTGCGACAACACCGCCGTCGAGCGATCGCCGAATTTCGCGCTGTGCGCCGCCGCGTCGAGGTTCGTCCAGGCGACGCTGTCGCCCACGTTGACGGTGACGGCGCTCGGGGCGAAGGTGAAGTTCTGGATTGTCACGGCTGACGACGCCGCGAAAGCGAGCAGGGGCATTGCGAGAAGTCCCGCCGAGACGAGAAGGGCCGCGGCCCAAGCGACCGCGGCACGCCTCACGGCCATACTTTACGGCTCGTGCCGCCCCAGACCGCTGACGCGCCGTTCGCGGCGCTCGCTCGCGACGCCGAGCGCATCGGCGTGCAGCTGGATGCTGCAGCCCTCGCCCTCTGCGAGCGGTATTCCGATCTCGTCATCGAACGCAATACGACGATGAACCTGACCGCGATCACAACCCCAGCCGACATCGCGACGAAACACTTCCTCGACTCGTTCACCGCGGCCGCCGTGCGTACGTGGACGGGCCGCGAGCGGATCATCGACGTCGGCAGCGGCGCGGGATTCCCAGGTCTCGCCCTTCGTCTGTTGTTTCCCAGAACGCGGGTGACCCTCGTCGAGTCCATGGGGAAGAAGGCCCGCTTCCTCGAAGAGGTCACGAGCACACTCGCGCTCGATGGGGTCGAGGTGCGTAACGAGCGTGCCGAGGCTCTCGCGCACGCGCAGGCCGAGCGCTATGACGTCGGCACGGCGCGCGCCGTCGGAACGCTCGGCGCGATCGTCGAATATCTGCTTCCGTTCCTCCGCATCGGCGGCGACGCGATCGCATGGAAGGGCCGGATCGACGCCGAGCTCGCCGGCGCGAAGAAAGCGTGCGCGGCGATCGGCGGTGAGATTGTGAAGATCACGCCGACGTCGGAGCTCGGCCTTGGTGCGGTACTGCCGGGGAGATCGCTCGTCCTGATTCGGAAGGTGCGCGCGACGCCTTCGCGCTACCCGCGGTCGGCCGCCCTCGCCAAGCGCCGTCCGTGGTGATCGTGCCCTCGGTCGACGTACGCGGAGGCCGGCTCACGGATGGTTCGCCGGAGACGGTCGCGGCGAGGGTGGGCGAGCTCATCGCGGAGGGCGCCGAAGAGCTGCACCTCGTCGACGTGGACGGGGCGGAGACGGGGGTCTTCCGGAACCTCGATCTCCTGGCGGAGTGTGCGCGCGACGGCGGCGTGCCGTGCCGTCTCGCAGGCGGGGTCTCGCATGTCGACGAGGCGCGCCGGGCGATCGATCGTGGGTTCGCCGGAGTGCTCTTCTCGAGTGCCGTGTTCGGCGACGACAAGCTCCTGAAAGACATCGCCGCTCTCGGCGATCGCGCGATCGTGGAGATCGAGGCGCGCGCCGGCTTCGTCGCACCGCGCGGCGGAGATCCCGATCTCGTCGCCGTCGCGACCGGCCGCGGCGCGCTCGCGGCGTCGCGCGCAGCCGAGATCGCCGGCGTCCGTGCGCTCTACCTCATCGATCTCTCCACGGAGGCTCGCCTCGGTGGTCCACCGATCGCCCTCGTCGACGCGGTGCGAGCGGTTGTCGGTCATCGCGTCGCGTTGCACGCAGGCGGAGGCGTCCGCGACCTCGACGACGTCCGCGCGCTCGCATCGCGTGGCGTCGCGTCGGTCGTGATCGGGCGCGCGCTCTCCGAGAAGCGCTTCACGGTCCGCGAGGCGCGTGAGGCCGCCGCGTGAAGGTAGGGGTCGTAAGCGACATCCACGCGAACCTCGTGGCGCTCGAGACCGTCCTCTCCGACATGGGTCCGGTGGACGCGCTCTGGGTCTGCGGAGACACGGTCGGCTACGGGCCCGAGCCCTCCGACGTCCTCGCGCTGCTCGTTGAGCGAAAGGCCACGATCGTGGCCGGGAACCACGACCGGGCCGTCGCGACGGGGGAAGACCTCGACCTCTTCAACCCACCCGCGGCCATCGCGGCGAAGACGCATCAGCGTTGGCTGTCCGCGGCGGAGCGCGACATGCTGGCTGCGCTTCCACGCACGCTCGAGACGAACGACGTGACGCTCTGCCACGGGAGCCTCCGCGATCCCCTGTGGGAATACGTGACCAACCCGACGAGCGCAGCCGCATCGCTCGCTCTCGCGAGGACCGCCCACTGCTGCGCCGGCCACACCCACGTGCCCTCGCTATTTCGTGCCAGCAACGGCCGCCAGCCGGGGCCACTGGCCTACGACACGCCCTACCCGCTCGCGCCACGCGCATTCCTGAATCCTGGAAGCGTCGGCCAGCCACGCGACGGAGATCCACGCGCCGCGTACGCCGTCCTGGACCTTGCCCCCGGCACCGTCACGTTTCATCGTTCGACCTATCGAATCGATGAGACGCAACGCCGGATCCGCGAACTCGGTCTCCCGTCGATCTTCGCGGATCGGCTTACGTTCGGCCTTTGACGTCGTCTCTATCGCCGTGCTCGCGGCCGCGTGCGGTGGAGCGGGCGCCGGCGTGACCGACGCGCAGAGCATTTCCTTCACCGATCATGGCTCGACCCAGCAGTCGCGGTACGAGGGCGGCCCGCGCATCGCGGTCGCGACCGACCCAGCGGCCACCGGCCTCGGTGAGCTTGCCTCGAAGGACGACGGCCGCCTCTACATCGCGGTCTTCGCGGGAGCACAACGCACCGGTGGGTACGGCATCCGTGTCGTGCGGATCGATCGCGCTGGCGACACGCTCACGGTCCGCGCGATGTTCTCCTCGCCGCCGTCCGATGCCGTCACGATCCAGGTCCTTACCTCGCCGGCGCAGCTTGTCTCGATCGACCGGCAGTCGGCGGCGTCGGCGCGTGATGTCGTATTGATCGATCAATCCGCCGCCCAGCGGGCTCGCGGCACCGTGCCACAATCGCAGCCCTGACGTGACCAACGACGAGGAAGGCGACGACGAGACTCCGAAGGATCGACGACCCGCCGACAAATCGAGCGCGAACGACCGACCGGAGGGGCCTTCGCTCGAGAGGCGGGTGACGCAACCCGGAAGGCATGTCGGCGACCGTTATGTGCGGATCGTGCGGCCCACCGGGAGTGGCCTGCGTGGCCACGGTGGCCGGTGGGTCGCGACCGAAGAGACCATGGAGCGCACCGGCCGGATCGGCAAGGCTTGGGACGCCACGCTGCGGGTCCTCATTGGCAAGCGCCTCGAGACCGAGGCCGAAGGCGAGGAGCGCGTAGGCGTCGCGACGGGCCTGCCGATTCTCGCATCCGACAACATCTCGTCCTCGGCCTACGCGACGGAAGAGGCAATGCGCGTGCTCGCTCTGGCCGGGGTCGCCGCGCTCTCGCTCACGATGCCCGTTGCGATCGCCGTCGTGTTTGTCCTGGCGATCGTGATCTTGTCCGAATCGCGGGTCATTCGGGCGTACCCGAACGGAGGCGGCAGCTACCTCGTCGCGCGCGAGAACCACGGAATCATCGCCGGTCTCGTCGCGGCCTCCGCGCTTCTCATCGACTACGTCCTCACCGTCGCCGTCTCCACCGCCGCGGGCGTCGCCGCGATCTCGAGCTTCGTCCCTGAACTTCACGACTATCGCGTGGTCGCGGGCTTGGTCCTCATCGCGGTGCTCGTCGTCGGCAACCTGCGCGGCGTGCGCGAGGCGGGGCTCCTGTTCGCCGCGCCGACGTACGCATACATGATCGCGATGTACGGACTGGTGGCCTTCGGTCTCTTTCGGATCGTTACCGGTGATCCGCCAGCGCCGGTGACCCCGCCGAACCCGTTCCCTTCGGACGGAACCGTGCCACTGACGCTTCTGCTCGTCCTTCGGGCGTTCGCGTCTGGTTCCGTTGGCCTGACCGGTAGCGAGGCGGTCGCCAATGGCGTGCCGAGCTTCCGGCGGCCGGAAGAGACAAACGCGATCAAGACCCTGGTCCTAATGGGCACGATCTTCGCGACGATCTTCCTCGCGATCACCTACCTGACGACGACGATCGGGATACAGCCCGACGTGAATGAGGCCGAGACGGTAAACAGCATGATGACGCGCGCCATCGTGGGCGCGGGGACGCCCTTCTATTACGTCGTTCAGATCACGACGGCGGTCATCCTGCTGCTCGCGGCGAATACGGGGTTCACGGGGTTTCCGCGGCTCGCCTCGGTCCTCGCGAACGACCGCTTCATGCCGCGGCATTTCGCGGATGTGGGGTCACGGCTGGCCTTCAACTTCGGGATCGTGGTCCTGGCCGTGCTCGCGGGTCTGATCCTCGCGGCGTTCGGCGGCAGCGTCACGAATCTGGTCCCGCTGTACACGATCGGTGTGTTCCTCGCCTTCACGCTGTCGCAGTCGGGACTCGTTCGCCGCTGGCGACGCCTCCGCAATCCGGGCTGGCAGATCTCGATGGTGATCAACACCTTCGGCGCCATCGTTACCGGGACCGTCCTCGTGGTCGTGGCGTTCACCAAGTTCGAGCACGGTGCGTGGATGGTGCTGGTGCTCATTCCCCTCATCTCGGCTTTGCTGTACGGGATTCACCGCCACTACCAGACGGTGCAGGACGCGCTCGTCATCGCCGGACCCGATCAGCAGAAAGTGCCCGTACTGCCCGCTCCCGTCGTGATCGTGCCCATCGCGCGGCTCGATCGAGCGGCGCTCCAGGCCCTCGCGTTCGCCCGATCCGTCTCGCCGACCGTGAAAGCTGTCCATATCTCGACCTCCAACAAGAGCGCCGAGGAGTTCCGCAAGCGGTGGGCGCAGCTCGACACGGACATCGACGTCGATGTGGTCGAGTCGCCGTACCGGTCCCTGGTGGCGCCACTGCTGAGATACATCGACGCGATGGACAAGTCCGACGACCGGCCGATCACGGTGGTGCTGAGCGAATTCGTGCCCCACCACTGGTGGGAGTGGCTCCTGCACAGCCAAACGGCATTTCGCCTCAAGGCCGCCCTGCTGTTCCGCCCGAACACCATCGTTATTGATGTCCCCTACCACTTCGAGGACGCAGAGCACCACACCAAACGGAAATAGCCCTCGGGTTAGACTCGCGCACTCATGCAACCGAAGCGCGTCCTCGTGGCCCTCGCGGGGACGAGCGCGGACCCCGACATACTCCGTCTCGTCGGCTCGATCGCGAAACAGGCCAAGGCCGAAGTAGTCGGCATCCACGTGATCGAGGTGCGCTGGAACCTACCGTTGGACGCGGTGATGGAGCCCGAGCTCGACCGGGGTGAAGAGCTACTGGCTAGCGCTAAGAAAGTCGCCGGCCAGGCCGGGTTCGAGCTCGACACCGAACTCCTTCAGGCGCGCGACGCCGCCGCGGCGATCGTCGACACGGCCGTGGAACGCAAGTGCGATCTCATCGTCGTTGCCATGCCCTACCGGAAGCGATTAGGAAGGGTGTACGTGGGAAGAACCGTGCAGAACGTGTACGTCAACGCGCCGTGCGCGGTGCTCGCGTATCGTCAGGAAGAGACCAAGTGAACATCGTCATCGTCGGGTGCGGCCGGGTGGGCGGATTCCTCGCGGGGCTCCTCGACTCCGAGGGCCATCGCGTGAGCGTCGTGGACATCGCGTCGACCAGTCCGGCGCGCGCGGAGCGAGCGTGGTTCCAGCACCTCCCAGCGTCCTTCAAGGGCGAAACGATCCTCGGAGACGGGACGGATCTCGATGTGCTGCGCCAGGCGGGCATCGAGAGGGCCGACGCCCTGCTCGCGCTCACCGAGGGTGACAACCGCAACCTGATGTGCGCTCAGATAGCGCAGAAGATCTTTGGCCTGAAGCAGGTGATCGCGAAGGTGAACGACCCCGTGCGGGCGCAGACGTATCGCGAGATGGGCATCAACACGTTCTCGAGGACCACAATCCTCGGGACGCTCCTCCATGCGATGCTGCAGGACGACCGCGAGGTGGGGGAGGTCCTCATGCGAAAGGCTCTCGCGCACGAGGCCGACATGGTCAGCGAACCGGTGAAGGCCCGCTAGATGTACTTCGTCGTGGCCGGCGCGGGCGAAGTCGGATTCCATCTTGCGCAGGCGCTGCTCGAGTCCGGGCACGAGGTCACGGTCATCGAGGCCGATCGACGCCGCGCCAATTTCGTCCAGGAGAAGCTCGGCTCGATCGTGATGAACGCTGCGGCCGACGAAGGGCGCGCGCAAATGGAGGCTGGCTGCAGCCGGGCCGATGCGCTCATCGCGGTCACCGGAGACGACGCGAAGAACCTCGTGATCTGCCAGCTGGCCAAGCTGCGCTGCCGCACGCCACGCGTGATCGCGCGCGTGAACAACCCGAAGAACGAGATCGTGTTCAAGACGCTCGGCATCGACGAGACGATCTCCTCGACGCGCGTGCTTATGAACGTCATCGAGCAGGAGCTTCCCTCGGGCGGCTTCATGCCGCTCATGTCCCTCGCCGGTTCCGCGAACGAGCTGATCGAGGCCGAAATCGCGATCGGAACACCGCCTGCCGGCAAGAGCGTGGGCAGCCTGCGGC
>JALYSZ010000397.1 GCA_030854525.1 Chloroflexota bacterium
GCGGCGCGAAGCTCCGATGTTTCCCGGACCGATAGCGCGCTACTGAGTGTCTGTTGAGCTTGGACGAGGTCGATCGCCTCACGCGCTGCGAGGAATGTCCGGTGTCCATACGAAGGATCGAAGAAGGCCGTCGTTGCTGCGGACGCGCGCAAAGTGAGATCGAAGTCACCAAAACCAAACGCAAGATCGGCGACCTCGCTCATCCTCGGGAGGTACGGGTCGACGTCGATGGCACGACCTGCCGCCTTGAGCGCGGCGCCCCGCGTGTTGGCGGAGTCTTCGCCGCTCAGCGACTGCTGCCCTCTCGCCAGCGCCAGGTTGAGGAAATAGGTGGATTCAGAGGGGACGCGTCGGGCCGCTTCTTCGAACGCGGCGGCGGCCTCACTCCACTTTCCGGCTTGATGCTTCGCTAGACCGAGCCAATTCCAATACACGGCGCGTCCTGGATCGTGACTGATGGCCCCAATCGCGGCGAAGATCGCGTTGTCTGATCGCGCCGCGGTCCATTGGACCCGGGCCGCACCCGCATCGCGGTTTGCGGCGAACGCGGAAAAAGGAAGAACGATGGCGGCCAGGGCCACTATCGCAAAAGGCAGACCGACGAACTGCGGGAATCTCCGGGCGGGCGCAGGTCGTCTGACACCCGCCATCGAGGCCGCCGCGCCGAAACACACCCACGGAAACCAGTCGACCGCAACGGCGCCAACGTTGACCAGGCCGTGGGCGAGGTAGGCGGATAAGCCGAGAAGGAGGGGTACGGCGTACCGGCCCTCGGCGGTAATCGACCTGCGCCAAAGCGCGAGAGTGAACACCAGGTAGACACCGAGGAGACCGGCCAAGCCCACGATTCCGGTCGTGGCGAGAGCCTGTAGCAGCCAGCTGTGGGCGGAAGTTTGCGGGTCGATCCCTCCGCCCGGGGGTGGCTCGCGGTGCGTCGGCGATGCGACGCCGAAGCTGTCCGGTCCATAACCAAGGACGGGCCGAGCGATGGCGATCTTGAGGGCAGTCTCATAGACAGCGAGTCGCCCCGATCCCGCGTCGCTCGACAGCTGTGCGGTCCGAGCGCCGAGTGGAGAAAACACCAGAACACCGGCCAACACAACGAGCGCGACGAAGGCGCCGACCGCGGCCGCGCGCAGAGTCGCAACCGAAGGCCCCCGCCTCCGAATCGTCAAAAGACCCAAGACCACGACGGCCGTCGCGGCGCCCAGGATGGTGCCGCGAGTCGCCACAACTGCGGCGATTCCGACGCACACAAGCGCAGCGAAGAGCCCGAACGTTCGAACCAAGCGCGGCCTTTCCGTCACGTCGGCGATTGCCGCGACACCTAACCAAACCGCAAACGAAATGCTCAGGAAGTGACCGAAGATGTCGGGGTGCCCGAACGTCGCAAACGGCTCCGTACGCGCACCGACACTCCACTCAAAGGGATCCAAGCCCACTAATTGGAGGCCGGCGTACGCGAATGAGAAGGCGCTGGCAGTGGCGGCGGCCGCAAGGACCGATGCGAGATCCCGTGGCGACCGCACGCTGATCGCGACCGCGAAGTAGAGAACGACCATGTCCAGAACATGGGTGAGTCCGAGATATCGATCTTGCTCCCCGAACAAAGAGACGTACAGGTTCTGTGCGAAGAGAACGGATGCGATGTTGGCGGCGAGGAATGCGACGACCGCGAGATGCAAGCGTGTGGATGGAAGGACGCCCCACCCGAACCGGAGAAATGTCGCGAGCAACGCGGCAACCAGTAATCCGCTCGCCGCGTGACTGAACAGCGCCTTTGGAAAATCGAATGACTGCAGACCCCACGGGTCGAGGATCAGGATGACGCCCGCGATCTTGATGCCGATCAGTAGTAGGACGATCTGGCGGAGGCGCGACGACTCAAAAGGGTCGACGAGCGGGTGAGCCACTGGCCTATCGGCGAGGTCCCGACGCAACACGCCGGCGGCAACGTTCATCGCTTAATGAGATCGGCCGGGCTGCCTACGTGCGAGGCATCCCGGCCGATTTGAAACTTAGGCTTTGCGGCTAGGTCGAGCTTCGACGGCGGACGAGCGCGAGTGCCATCGCGGCAGCAGCGATACCCAGAGCAAGCAGTCCGCCCGTTATGTCCGCCACGGTCGAAGTGCTGGGTAGACCCTGGACTCCGGCGACGGCTCCGGTCGCGGGCTCCATCAGAGGGTGCGGGGCGCCCAAGAAATTCGCAACGCCGCTGATCGACGACATGTCTGTCATCGGAACCGAGCCCAGTGCGGTGCCGACCAGAACAACGCTCAGCATCGCTACGGTGATCATGGCCACGACGATTCTTGTCACTTCTGCGCCTCCTACCAGTCTCGTTCGGTTTGCGAGTACACCCACCGGCGAGGTGCAAATAGTAGTCCGCGGAGTCCGCGGATGCCGATGAACGGGACGATCGTCGGGATGTCTGCATAAGAATAGGTATGGGCTGCCGCTCGTACGGTTGACGCCATCCGACGGTGCATCAACGACCCGTCATCCGCAGGACCGCGCCAACGGTCTTCGCAAGAAGCTCCGCGTCCAACGCGAGGCTCCAACTGTCGACGTATCCGAGATCCGTCTGGACCCAGTCACTAAATCCGGCTTTTCCGCGATGTCGGAACTCGATCTGCCATGCGCCGGTGATCCCTGGGCGCGCAGCGAGGCGGCGCATGGCCGTCTCGTCGTAGTGCACGACCTCACCCGGTAGTGCTGGCCGAGGACCGACAAGGCTCATGTCGCCCTGGAGAACGTTCCACAGCTGCGGCAGCTCGTCGAGGCTCGACATCCGGAGGAAACGACCAACGCGCGTGGTTCGTGGGTCGTTGCGGAGCTTGAATGCTGGGAACGGCGCTTCGTTGAGATGAGCCAGGTCGTTTTGCATAGCTTCCGCGTTTGTGACCATTGTCCGAAATTTCCACATCCGAAAGCGACGCCCGTGCAGCCCCACGCGCTCCTGCGAGAAGAGCGGCGGCCACCCGGAATCGAGGACGACCGCGATCGCCACGGCCAACATCAGCCAGGAGGTGAAGACGAGTGCGGTGCCGCCGGCGCAGACGTCGATCAAGCGCTTCGCCCGGGAGTTCGCAACTGCCGGGAGAGGCGTGGGGTCTGCCGAGGCGATTTCAGATCGACCGAACCGCCTGATCAATCGAAATACACGCGCGGAAGGCGCGCGGCCCGGGACAGCGACTTCCCTGATGACGTCCGCCATGCGAACCCCCTAGCGCCCGGCCGATAGCGCCTCTCGTGTTTCCACCCACCGCTGGGGCCGTCCCCAGCGTCAGTGAAGATTTATCGGCCTGGCTGTAACCGGCAAGCCGCGAAAACTAAGTAGCCGAAAAACAAGATCCCGCGCGGTTACGCGATCAGGCGAGCGCTTCCATCTGACGGAGCCAACTCGCTGAGACGTCCGTCCAATTGAACTCGCTGCGAATAAGGTCGCTGCCCGTTCGTGCTGTCGCGGCGGCGGAGGCTGAGAGGACCGTCTCGATTCCGTGAGCGAGATCCTCGGGCGTCGCGTTCGCGAGGACCGCGCCACCGCGGCTCGCCAAATAGCAACCCAGCGGGTAGGGCGTCACAAGGGTCGGCACGCCCATACCGACGGCCTCGGCCGCGGAATTCCCGAACGCCTCCCAGCGCGACGGATACGCGAACGCCGACGCGTGGGCGAGGAGCTCCCACTTGTCATCCCCATAGACGGGTGGCCCGATCAACACGTTATCCGCGATGCCGAGCGTGCGAGCAAGCCGTCGAAGTGTTCCCTTCTGTCCGCCCTGATCGGGACCGTGCATCCGAAGTAATGGACGGCGCCCCGTGGGAAGCAGGGCAAGGGCGCGAAGCAAGAGGTCGAGTCCTTTGTGTTCGATGTCGAATCGCCCCAGCCAGAGAACGTATCCACTCGCCGGTCGGTTCCAGACCTCGTGCGTGGGCACATCGACCCCGTTCGGCGCGACCACGAGTGCGCCGCGGT
>JALYSZ010000059.1 GCA_030854525.1 Chloroflexota bacterium
CTATTCCCCTTGTACTGGCTGTTCCTCACGTCGCTGTCGCCGACGCAATACGTGGTGCGCGTGCCGCCGGAGATCGTGCCGCGGGAGCTCACGACCGGTAACTACGTGCGGCTCTTCGAGACGACGCCGATCGTCCGGTGGCTGGTCAACACCGTGGTTATCGCGGGCGTGATCACGGCGTTCCATCTCCTTTTCGATTCCATGGCCGGCTACGCGTTCGCGAAGCGGCGTTTCCCGGGGAAGGACGTGATGTTCTGGCTCGTGGTGAGCACGCTGACCGTGCCGGCGCAGGTGACGCTGATCCCGGTGTTCTTCATCCTGCGGTTCCTAGGGCTGCTCGATACCTATCCCGGCGTGATCCTTCCCGGACTGGCGGACGTGTTCGGCGTATTCCTGATGAAGCAGTTCATCCAGACGTTACCGACCGACCTCGAACACGCCGCGCGCGTCGATGGCGCGTCGGAGTGGCAGGTGTACCGGCACATCATCGTCCCGCTGTCGCGTCCCGCGCTCGCGGTGCTCGCGATCTTCACGTTCCAGCGCTATTGGAATGCGTTCATCTTCCCGCTCGTGATCCTGCACGACCCGTCGAAGTATCCGGTGCAGGTCGGTCTCGCGACGCTGCAGGGCGAGTTCAACACCGACTACGGGATGCTCATGACCGGCGCCGCGGTCGCGGCGATCCCGATGATCGCTGTGTTCTTTGCCTTCCAGCGACACTTTATCGAGGGCATCCGCATCGGCGGAGTGAAAGGCTAGCCGCGAGCGGATGCCCCCGCAGGAGACTCAGCTCGCTCTTGTCCGCTCCCGCTCCGCGAGCTCCCGGCGAAGTATTTTTCCCGATGCCGTGCGCGGCACCTTGTCGATGAACTCGATCTCGCGCACCCGCTTGTAGTCCGAGATCCGCTCCTTCACGAACGCGATGAGCTCGTCCGCCGTGGCCTGCGCGTTCGGGCGGAGCTGGACGAAGGCCTTCGGGATCTCCCCGGCCTCCTCGTTCGGCTTGCCGATGACGCCCGCGTCGGCGACGGCGGGGTGCTCGCAGAGCACCGCCTCGACCTCCGCAGGGCCGACGCCGAACCCTTTGTATTTGATGAACTCCTTCTTGCGATCGACGATGAAGACGTATCCGTTGTCGTCTCGCCGCCCGACGTCGCCGGTGTGGAACCAGCCATCGCGGATCACGTCCGCCGTGTCCTGCGGCTTGTTCCAGTAGCCCCTCATCACCTGCGGCCCGCGCACGCAAATCTCGCCGACCTCTCCGTTCGCGAGCGTCCGCGTTCCGGTCTCGAGGTCGACGATCTTGTCCTCCGTGCCTGGGACGACCGGGCCGATCGACTCGAGCACTGCCGCGTCCAGAGGGTTGGCGTGCGTCACCGGTGACGTCTCGGTAAGCCCGTAACCCTGGATGAGCGGCTTCCCGAGGCGCTGGATCATCCGCCGCGCGGGATCCGGCGCGAGCGGCGCCGCGCCGGTGAAGAAGAAGCGGACCGACGAGAAGTCGTGCTTCTCCACCTCGGGACTCATCGCGAGACCCAGAACGATCGGCGGGACGATGAAGCAGACCGTCGCCCGATGGCGCTCGACGAGCGTGCAGTACTCGACCATGTCGAAGCGCGCCATCGCGACCTGCGTCGCGCCGAGGCTGATCGCGCCTGTCATAAGTAGGTTGAGCGCGTAGATGTGGAAGTAGGGGAGGACGTTGAGGAAGACGTCGTCCCGGCGGACCGGGACCGCGGCGAAGAACTGCTGCTGATTGGCGGTGAGGTTCGCGTGCGTGAGCATCACGCCCTTTGGGAAACCGGTCGTGCCGCTCGTGTACGGCAGTGCCGCGAGGTCCTCCATCCCGACATTGACCGAAACTGTGCCGGCCTCGGCGGCGAGGTCATCGAAACGCTCGACGCCGCTCGGGGCCGTCTTTCCCGTCACCGCGAACGCGCGCACTTTCTTCAGGTCACCACGCACGGCGTCGACGACCGGTGCGAGGGCCTCGTAGTAGAGGACAGCGGTGGCGCCCGCATCGTCGACCTGGAAGCGGACCTCGCGCTCCTTGGATGCCGCGTTTATCGGATTGACGACCCCTCCGGCCTTGAGCGTTCCGTAGAAGGCGAGCACGAACTCGATCGAGTTCGGCATGAAAAGCGTCACGCGATCGCCCTTCCGCACGCCCCGTTTGGCGAGCGCGGCCGCTACGCGGTCCGTCGCGGCGTCGATATCGGCGTAGGTCATGACCCGATCGCCCGCGATCAGCGCTGGTTTTTGCGGTAACTCGGCCGTGACCTCGCGCAGTCGGTCTTGAAGGCTGATCTCGCGGTAGGTGAACTTCGCCGTCGGTCGCGCGGTTGAGATCGCCATGCTGCCCTCCCCATGCCTCGCGCGCGGGGGATTCTAGGCTCCAAAGAGCGCGCCGAACTATCGTTGCGGCGTGATCCCGAGCGCCCCATTCGGCAGCACCGGACATGACAGCCGCCGCACCATCTTCGGCGCGGCCGCCCTCGGCAAAGTCACCGAGGCCGAGGCCGACCGAGCGCTCGAGCTCGTGCTCCGGTACGACCTGAACCACCTCGACACCGCGGCGAGCTACGGCGATTCGGAGCTGCACATCGCGCCGTGGCTGAAGCGCGAAGGCCGCGACCGCTTCTTCCTCGCCACCAAGACGGGTGAGCGCACCTACGCGGAGGCGCGCGACGAGATTCGACTGTCGCTTCGTCGGCTCGGCGTCAACTATGTCGATCTCATCCAGCTCCACAACCTCGTCGACCAGAAGGAGTGGGACGTCGCGATGGGGACCGACGGCGCGCTTCGCGCCGCGGTCGAGGCGCGCGACGCCGGACTCGCGCGCTTCATCGGGGTGACCGGGCATGGGCTCCAGGTGGCGCGGCGGCACCGCGAGAGCCTCGAGCGTTTTCCTTTCGACAGCGTGCTGTTCCCGTACAACGCCACGCAGCTTGCCGGTGAGGCATACGCGCGCGACGCCGAGGCTCTGATCTCGCTGTGCGAGAAACGCGGCGTCGCGATCCAGACGATCAAGGCGATCACGCTCGCGCCGTGGCACGCCGAGCGCCCGGCGCAACCGACGACGTGGTACGAGCCGCTCACCGACCAGCAGGACATCGACCTTTGCGTGCGGTTCGTACTCGCTCGCGCAGGGCTTTTCCTCAACACCGCGAGCGACATCGACCTCCTCGCGAAGATCCTCGATGCTGCCGACCGCGGCGGACCCGCACCGAGCGCCATGGAGATGGAGGATCTGGTGCAGCGCCGGGAAATGGCGCCGCTCTTCGCCTAGCGCATGAGCCTCACGTACAACCAGATCGCGAGTCGGAATCTCGACCGGATCGGTCAGCTTCTCGAGGTCTCGTTTCGTCAGCTTGACGTCCGCGGCGCCGCGGTTCTCGCGCACGTGTTTGGTATCCGCGGCCTTCGGGATCGCGATGACGCCGTCCTGACGAATCACCCACGCGAGCGCGATCTGCACCGGCGTCGCGTAGTGGCGCTCGGACTACTGACCGAGCATTAGCCGGCCTCTAGGATCTGCGCCGCGCCCCCATCAGGTAGTAGAAGAATCCGCCGATCAGGAAGACTGGGAGCAGGCTCAGGAGGATCGGCCCGATCACGCCAACGGTCTCGCCGTCCTGTGTGTACCGGATCTCGATAGCCTGCGAAGGATTCGCGGCGTTGTAGTCCGAAACAGCTCTCGCGAGAACGGTGTCCGGCTCGGGCACCGTCGTCTGTTCCTTGTGTGACGGACTGTCCCGGAACTCGAGCGTCGCCTTCGTTCCGACGACGGTCACTGCTCGTACACGGCCCGCGTTGATGTCCTGAAGCGCCCGCGTCACGTCGACTTCGGGCACGGACGGTGTTTGCGACCGGTACGCGTAGAGGAGTCCCAGCCCCAAGACGACGAGGAGCAGCGCGATCCTGCGACCCGCACGATCTCGAAACCGGGAGCGGGGCCTCGGGTCGCCCTGATTCCCGCCGGCATTGCGAACGTTCCCGAATCGCAGAAGCCGCCGCAGCGGCAGGGAGCTCCATCCACCTCGCGATAGCAGGGTCGCTCGACCGGCGGATCGGACCCCAGACGAGCGCGTTCGGCATCGCGGTCGTGCCTGTCGCGGGTGTGTCCGCACGTCTCGCAGATCGCTCGCCGGTCGACCACGGCCGAACTTTACAGGGGCCGCCTCGCTCAGTGGATCCAGGAGAGCGTGCACATGTCGGGACAGCCAAGCGCGAGCTTCGTCGCGTAGGTGAGGTCGAACTCGCGGCTCAGGATCGTGGGACCGCGATCGACGACCGGTACGGTGACCTCGTTCGCACCGTACCGCAGATGCACGAGCGTGCCGCAGGGCAGCGTGCGGTGCGCCACTCCGGGAAGCGTGGTCGTAAGCGTCTGACCGCAGGCGGTGCGGTTCCCGTATAGGCCGGGTCCGTAGTACGAGGCCAGGACGGTGGTGGTGACCACGGGGGCAGGCACCGGCGGCGGAGGCGGCGGAGTTCCATCCGCCTTAAGCACGGTGACGACCCAAAACACGCCGTAGTCCTCCATCCATTGCGCACCTTCGATCAGCGGACGTAGCGCGACGCGGAAGGTCCCCGGCACCGGCGGCGCGACCACATCGAACTGGAACCACGCGACCTGGTTCGGTCCCACGTACGACGCGGGCTGTATCGCCAGGCGGTTCTGCCGCGGCCACCCTGTCGCCGGCGACCCCGCGGTGCCGTCTCCACCGAGGACGCTCGCCGAATCTTGGCCTGGCTCCGGATTCCATGTGCCTAGATATGCGGTCTCGCCCATGCGCCCCGCGATCCACCCGCGCGATCCGCTGTTGTAGAAGGCGACGGTCGCGGTCGCTTTCGTTCCCATACAGAGCGACATGTATCCGCTCTGTCCGTACCACAACGCATGGAAGCCCGGCATGCCGCTCGAGATGCGAGCGGGCGGGGCAATGCCTGGACCAACGCTGCTCGTGCACGTAGCCGCATGCGCTTCAGAGCGCGGCACGAGGGCAACGACCAGCGCAGAGACGAATAGAAGGTTGCGGACCCTACCCACGATCTGTCTAACGCGTGGGTGTGATCAGCGATATGTGAAGGTTGCGGAGCGGTGTCTGCTCGTTACTTCCAGCGATGCCCGACGAGCCCCGCATCGAACGATCGTTTGTCCAGGCGAGTCAGGCGCTTTGCCATCGATGGCCGCAGAAGCGGCGTGTGCGAGATCGTGAGCAGGTACTCGGGGATGAACCAAACCTCTTTTTGAGTGGTCATCCAGTCGAGATTGTCGAATCGCGCGAGATTCACGGGCCGCGAGAACGTGCGGAGCGTTCGCTCGCGCCGGAGATTGAAGTACGCGTAGAAGTAGCTCATGGTCAGCTCGCGCAGCGTGCGATGGATCGGCTCGCGGTACGCGAGGCCGTTGTAGTTCGACTTGGCGACCGCGCCCCAGTGGCCGCGATCCTTGAAGACCGCGACGACGTGATCGGTGTCATTCTCGGCTTCGAGGTCGAGGACGAGCGGGGGAAAACCCAGTACGCGGAGCGCCGCCGCCGCGAATATCGCGGCCTCGAGACAGTGCGCCGTGCGGTCGCGGAGGACGCGTCTCGGCGACCAAGCCGTCGTGGCCAGGTGATAGGGCATGTTGTCGAGGAACCGCTGAACGCCGTACGGGGTCTTGAGCGCACGGAGCGTTCGTAGCTCTGCCCGCGTGAAGCCATCAGTCACATAGGACATTCTTGTGGATGTGAGCGCGAGACCGGGTGTGGGCTTACCCGGGACCGTCACGATGCGCGAGGCGGAGCGGCTTGCTGCCGAGGCCGAGAACGCCGGCGCCTCGGGAGTTTGGGTCACCGACGTGCGACGGGAGCCGTATCTCACATCGGCCGCCGCGCTCCGCGCGACTACGCGGGTGACGGTCGGAACCGACGTTGCCGTAGCGTTCTCTCGTTCGCCTGCGGCGACCGCCCAGGCGGCGTGGGATCTCGCGGGATATGGGGCCGGGCGGTTCGTCCTCGGACTGGGCAGCCAGGTTGGGCCGACGCTTCTCTCGCGTTTCGGTGTCGAAGCAGACCATCCGGCGGCTCGAATGCGGGACTACGTGCTGGCGGTGCGCGCGTGCTGGGAGGCTTACCGGAAAGGACACGGCCGCTACGAAGGCGCGTTCTACACGATCCGCCAGCCGGTCTTCTCGCCCGGTTCGGATGACCCGTGGCCGGCGATCCCGATCTATGTCGCCGGTGTGAATCCGGTGATGACTGCCGTCGCGGGAGAGGTCGCGGACGGATTCGCGGCGCACATGTTCTGCACTCCGACGTATCTGGATCGGGTCATTCGCCCGGCCCTCGCGCGCGGCGCAGAGTGGGCGAAGCGCGACGCGCCGCCGGTCCTCATGCCGCTTGTCGTGGGTCGAGACCGTTCGTCACTCGCGCTCCAGATGACGACCTACACCGTCCCCGCGTATCGCCGCGTTCTCGACGAGTCGGGTCTCCGCGAGGAGGCTGACGCCATCCTCGCTGCGATCGCCGATCGCCGACGGACGGAGGCCGCGCGGATCATCGAAGAGCACTGCCTCGACCAGCTCGGCGTCGCCGTGCTCGACGACCTCGCCGAACGCGTGCGGCTGTGGAGCGCCCACGCCGACGCCATCGGATTGACGGTGCCTTGGTACGGGCTCGACCACAGCGCGCAGGTGGCGCTGTTCGGCGATGTGCTGCGCGCGCTCGAGCGGATGTAGTTTTTGCCAGACATGCCGTTCAAGAGTCAGGCGCAGCGCCGCAAATTCGCGGAGCTCCTGGTGAAGGGAGAGATTTCGGCGGAGACCTACGAGGAGTGGAATCGTGACACCGGGAGGAAGAAGCTTCCCGAGCGCGTGACCCCCAAACGAGGCCGCGCTTCCAAAGGCAGGAGTAGGCCGAAGTCCAAGGCCTGGCCCCTGAGGAAGGCAACGTCACGCGCGAAAGGCAAGACTAGGAAGCGCTGACGCTCGTCAGGCGCCGAGTTTCCTCGGCGCCTGCGAGTTCATCGCAGCTACGCTGCGACGGCTGTCTTGATCGGACCGCGAGTCTTGTGGGTCAAATCCTCGACGACATCGAAGACCTTCGCGGAGATGTCCATGAGCGTCGGCTGCTTCTTCAAGCCCATGACGATCTCGCCGTTCAGATATGCGTTGGCGGACGGCTCATCTCTGAAGAGGTAGATGCCGCCAGCCTCGTGATTCTTCTCGTTCACGAGCCAGACCTTCCAGTCGAGACCGGGAACCGCGGCGATAGGGTCGGCGAACGGAGCTACGAGCTTTGTGTAGTCGTCGGCCCGCGAGGTGAACTTGAAGTTGATCTGCACGATTGTCTGTGACATTTCATTTCCTTCTGGGCACAGCCTTCGCGAAAGCCTGCCCGGTGACCGCGCGGGGGACGGCCGCGTCCTTCACGATCGAAGGTCCGCGGTCTCCCTCAGTGGATCGCGGGTCGCTAGCGGGTTGCGGCGACGGGCATGAGGATCTCGGTGAAGTACACCTCGAACGCCTCGACCTTGCCGCCCTTGCCGCCGAACTTCTTGACCGTCTCTTCGCGGAGGCCGGTAACGGCCGCTTCGCTCTTCTCTAGATCCTTCTCGGTGTCCCAGCCGGTCGCGGCGAAACCCCGCCCGGTCTTCCGATTCACGAGCAGCAGTGCCGTGCGTGCGCCGGGCTGCTTGCGGATCACTGGAACGATCTTCTCTTCGTAGAAGGCGATGCCTTCGTCGGCCTTGGCCGGATCCGCCTCGACGGTCGTCACGCGGACGAACACGCCTGCTTTCGGCGGCTGGATCCGCTCCTGCACGACGAGCTCGCATTCGTCGTCGTCGATGATCTTGCTGCCGGTCTTGGCGAGGACCGTTTCCGCCTGCGGGCGGACGTTCGGACGTGCGTTCTTCATGGCCTCTTCGCTTCCCCAGTAGCTCACCGACAGGCCATCGCCGGTCTTGCGATTCCCGACGAGTGTCGCGCCGCGGAAACCGTCTTGCTTCTTGAGCAACGGGAAGATCTCGGTGGTCCACTGTTTGATCGCCGAGTCGGTGTTCGTTGGCTCAGTCTTGAGCCGTACAACGCGTGCGTGGGTAGCTCTCTGTTCGTTGGACATATTTGCCCTCCTTGGGCGAGGTCTCATCGCGAATGGGATCTACGCGGGGCGCGCGGCGAAGCCGCACCGGATCCTCCATTGAGAATGGAGCGCGTCCCTTTGAGCGCCCCACGTACCCACGTCTAACCATACTCACCCGACCAAGGCGCACATCACGTTGACGTAACGGAGTCGCGCCAAGAGACGGACGGCGAAGTCACAATGTCGGCGCCCGGTAGCGGTCTCTAACTAGACTCCCCCGAAATGGCCCGGATCATCGACCTCCTCGCGTCCGGGCGAACGTTCTCGTTCGAATTCTTTCCACCCAAGGACAACGAAGAGCAGCGCTTGCTGACCCGGACGATCGCCGACTTGCAGCCGCTCCAACCCTCCTTTGTCTCGGTCACCTATCGCGGCGGGCGCATATCCCGCGAGCGGACGACTCGCGTCGTCATCGACCTTCTCAATACGACCGACCTCACGCCGATGCCGCATCTGACCTGCGTGGCCCATCCGCGCTTCGAGCTCGGCGAGATCATCGGCGGTTTTCGGGCGGCCGGACTTGAGAATCTGCTGGCGCTCGGCGGCGATCCCCTCCCCGAGGAGGAGTCATATAAGGAGTTGGCGTACGCCTCTCAGCTCGTCGAGTTGGGACGCCGGCTCGGCTTCGAGTCGATCGGGGTGGCGGCTCATCCGGCGGGCCATCCGCGGTCGCCCGACCTGACTTCGGATCGGCGGTATCTCGCCGCCAAACTGAATCTGGCCGACTTCGGCATCACGCAGTTCTTCTTCAAGGTCGAGGAGTACGAGCGCCTGCGTCAAGAATTGGCGGTCCTCGGGATCACCAAGCCGATCATCGCTGGCATCATGCCGATCACCTCACTGGCCTCGGTACAGCGAATGGCCCAGCTGTCCGGCTATGCGGTCCCCGACGACATCGTCGCCCTGGTCGAGGCCGGGGGCGACGATCGCGAGGAGATCCGCAAGCGCGGGATAAGCGTTTGTACCGAGCTCTGCCGCGATCTGCTCGATGCCGGCGTCCCGGGGTTGCACTTCTACACGCTCAACTTCTCGAAGGCAACGCGCGAGATCTATACGAACCTCGGGCTAGTGAAAGGTTGAGAGCTGCGCCGGCTGTCGCTTAGTTGCAGTTGCCGTTGCAGGGAGTGGGCGAGGGGGTCCTTGTCGGCGTTGCCGAAGGCGTGGGCGTTGGCGTCGGGGTTGGCGTCGGGGTTGGCGTGGGTGTGGGTGTGGGTGTCGGCGTTGTCGTGGTGGTCGGGGTCGGCGTCGGTGTAGGCGTCGGAGTTGCCCCGATCAGCGCCGCAACATCGTTGCGGACGGTGGGCAGCGTCGCGTAGAACTTCGCGCCCGGGCACTCCGTTGCGACGACATCGCGGTGTCCGGAGATGTTCGCAAAGGTCGTAGCGACTTTCGTCACCGGATTCACGTATTGGGTCGACGCCTTTGGGTTGATGCTGTGCGTCGCCGCCTTCCACGCGAGCATCTTCTCGATTCCCGCGCGGCCCGCGGCCGTCGTGTCCTTCGAGGTCAGCGTGCCGAGGAGCGCGAGGCCGACCGTTCCCGAGTTGAACTGGTAGGAGTGCGCGGCGGTCACGCCGTTTCCGCTCGTGTCCTCGCCCGTTGGCGACTCATTGCTGAGATATGGCCGCGAGTACCTGCCTTCGTAGATCCGGCCAGCCTCGTCGATGAGGAAGTTGTAGCCGATGTCGCCCCAGTTCTGTGTGACCGCGTGGTAGTAGTAGATCGAGCGGATCGTCGCGGCCGGATTGGGGTCAGCGTTCTGCGTCGCGGTGTGATGGCAGATGAGCTTCTGCACCGGATAGAACTCGGGGGTCCAGGTCATCAGGGTCTCGTCGCAGCCCCACGCGGAGCGGGCGATGACCGGCGGCATCGCGACGGCGGAAACCGCCGAGTCAACGAGCTCGTAGCTGACGGTTCGGTCACCATCGGTCATCGCAAGGACGTTGACGCTTTTGAGCTTCCGATCGGCCGTTACCCGGACGGCCGTCGCGCCGGCCACATACATGACCGAGCCGTACGTCCGGCCGTCGCGTTTCTGGCCGCCGATCTCGTCGTGGATGATCGGCTGCGGAGCACCGAAGGAGAGGCCGTCCGTGCTGAACGCGGCCGATACGACCGCGTCGTGCTCGCCTTCCCAGTAGACGGCGACGTGCGACGCGCTGAACGGGAGCAGATAGACAGCTTTACCGTCGACCTGCTGGTTCTGGTCGTCGGCTTTGGTCTTCACCGTCACCTTGGCCACGACCTGCCGTGCCGAGCCGAGCTCGAATGCCGCCACCGCTGGCGCGATCGCGAGACCAAGGACCGCGCGGCGGAGAAAGGTCCGGCGTGTCGTCATACCGCCGGAGCCTAATCGACGTCAGCTACTAGTCAGGAGAAAGGACACGAGCACACGAGCGGTGCCCTACGCGGCGCGCTGCGGGGTGGCGATCGCCTCGCGGAGGAACGCCAGGCTCGCGTCCGCGACGTCGTGGCGGCGCGCGTCGACGGTGATCGCGTGCCCGGTGCCTTGCAGGTAAAGCGTCGTCACCGGCCCGCCGAGCCGCGCCGCGAGGTTCCGCGCGTGGTGGACTGGCACGAGACGGTCAGAGACGGAGTGGGCGACGAGCGCTGGGCACCGGATCTCGCCAAGCCGTCGGCGGACGAGGCCGATCCCGTGGATCAGCTCGGCGACCGCGCGAACGGGGGCCGGGTCGTAGCACTTCGCCCCGGCGTTGAGGTCGACCAGATCGCTCGCCGGCGACGGCCACTGCTTTATCACTCGATATACGTACGGCGCGAGGTACGCCAGCGGGTTGCCCAGCCCGAGGGCGGTCGCACACAGCAGGACCGCGGACGGTTTGCGACGCAGCGCGATGTCGAGCGTCATCGTCGCGCCGGCGGAGAGCCCTCCGACGATCACGTCCTTGTGCTCGCTAGCCAGATCGTCGTACGCGGCGAGCGCGGACGTCATCCAATCTTCCCAGCAGAGGGTCTCCATGTCCGAGGGGCGGGTGCCCCGACCCGGCAGCAGCGGGGCGCTCACTTTGTAGCCGTCTGCGACGAGCGCTTGCTTCATGTAGTCCATGTCGACAGGCGTACCAGTAAGACCATGCAGGAGGAGAACCGCCGCGTCGCGGCGGCCCGCTGAGACCGAGTAACCAGACTCGCGCATGGCAGCCATGCAGGCATACCGCATGCCTGACCGCGCTCGTTCCCCCGAACGGGTAGCAGACAAGAGGCACGCTGGTTGCAATTCTTAGAGACGTGCGGGTGCAGGTGGCCCCGTGTGACCGATACCGCCTCCGCGTGACGACCTGGGGCAGCGGCGCACCGCCGCACGCGGTCGTTCTGCCGGGGATCTCAGCCGATTGGCGCGCGCTCGCGCCGCAGATCCGGATGCTTCGCCACTTGGGTTGGACCGTGCACGTCGTCGATCTACCCGGGTTCGCGCTTCGGCCGGCGCTCAAGGCTTCCGACGCGAATGTCGTGCAGCTCGCCGATTACGTTGCGCGCGTGGTCGCAGGTCTCGGGATCCCGCCCGCGCTCGTTCTCGGCCACTCGCTCGGCGGCGGCGTCGCTATGCACCTCGCTATTCGTCATCCCGAGCTGGTAAGCGGGCTTGCCCTCATCGCGCCGGTCGGGCTCGGCGTCTCCCTGCACTGGATCTACAAGCTGTATTGCGTACCGCTGCTCGGCCGCGCGCTTCTGCGACCGAGCGTGCTGCGCGCATCGTCGATCCGGCGCTTCCTGGTCGGTAGCCGTCGACGCGATGACGCGCGATTCATCGCGCGCCTCGTGCGCCACGGCACGCGGGCACGCCCGCGCGCGCTCTCGGCGCGCGCGATCATCTGGGCCAATCAGCCACGCCGCTGGAGCAAGGCGCGGGCGCTTCTGCCCGGTGGCGAGCAGCGTGGGATCCGGATCGATGGTCGCCTCAAGGAGCTGAGCAAGATCCCAACGCTCGTCCTGTGGGGCGACGAGGATCGCGTGATCTCCGCATCCGATGCGCGCCGCTGCAAAGAGCTGCCGCTCGCGCAGGTCCACATCGCTCACGGCGTCGGCCACTCCCTCCCGCTCGAGGTGGCCGCCTGGGCGAACGATCACATCGCGAAGTTCGTCGCCACGTTGACCGGCAACGAGCTGCGAGCCGCCTGATCTCGGCGCGCTAGCGACGCTCCGAGTGCCACGC
>JALYSZ010000066.1 GCA_030854525.1 Chloroflexota bacterium
GAATGGTCGTTCGGTCCGTACACCTGACCGGGCTGCACGATCACGATGGGCGCCCCATTCCGCGCCGCTTCGAGCGCGATGTCGTGTGCCCGCCGCTTCGTGTCCTCGTAAGCGGAGGCGGGCGGGGACGTCGGGCGATGACCCTCGGCGACGACCGCGCCGTGCGTGTTGCCGAACGCCGCGATGGTGGATACATAGACGATCCGACGGGTCCCCGCCCTTCGCGCTGCGTCCAGCATGCGACGGGTCCCGGTGACGTTGGTCTCCTCCATCGCGCGTCGGCGCTCTGCGGTCACGCCGATCTCGTAGATCGCGGCCCCGTGAATGAGCGCGTCGCAGCGCGCGAGCTCGCCCGCTGCGCCCGTCGGCTCGGTGACGTCGCCGGCGACCAGGTCGCAGCCGATCGCGGTGAGCGCCGCGGGGCGCGACTGGCTTCGCACGAGCGCGGTCACCGCGTCGCCACGCGCACGAAGCGCGCGCGCGACCGCGCCCATGACGAAGCCGGTCGCCCCCGTCACGAAGACCCTCATTGAGGGAATACTCTCGCGTTTTCGCGCGTTTGCCGTTCGTGACCAGCCGCATGCCCGCCTTGTTTATCGGCCACGGCAGCCCGATGAACGCCCTCGTAACGAACAAGTGGACTGAGGACTGGAAGGCTCTCGGCGCTTCGCTTCCGCGCCCTCGCACGATCGTCGCGATCTCGGCGCACTGGTACACCGACGGCACCGGCGTCACGGCCGTCTCCACGCCGCGCACGATTCACGACTTCGGCGGATTCCCTCGAGCGCTCTTCGAGGTCCAGTACCCGGCGCCGGGCGACCCCGAGCTCGCAAAGGATCTCACCGAGATCCTGGCGCCGACGCCGGTCGTGCTCGATAGCTACTGGGGGCTCGATCACGGCACGTGGTCCGTCCTCGTGCGGATGTTCCCGAAGGCGGACGTCCCTGTCGTGCAGCTCAGCATCGATGGAACGGCGCCGCCGGAGACGCATCGCGCGCTCGGCGAACGCCTCGCGTCGCTGCGGGACAAGGGCGTCCTCCTCGTGGGCAGCGGCAATGTCGTTCACAACCTTCGCGCTGGGTTCGGCGATCAGGCGCCCGAGTACGACTGGGCGAAGCGCTTCGACGAAAAAGTTCGAGAGCTGACGGTAAGCGGCGACGCGGAGCAGCTCGCGAGCTACGAGACGCTCGGCCCGGACGCGGAGCTTTGTGTCCCGACGCCGGATCATTACTACCCGCTCCTCTATACGGTGGGTGCGCGTCGCGAGGGCGACGCGGTGACCTTCCCGACGGAGGGTCTGAACGGGGGCGTCTCGATGCTCGCCGTGAAGCTCGGCTGAGCCGCGTCAGCGCAGGATGAAACCTTCCATGAGAGGGTCATCCGGCGCGAACAGGAGCTCGCTCCGTCCCGTGATCCACGCGCTTCCTTCGATCTCAGGCACGACCGCGTCATAGCCCTCCCAACGCAGCTCGCGGGCAATGCGTCCGACGAAGCGCGTGCCGATGATGCTTTCGACGACGAACGTGCCTCCTGGAGCAAGGCGCCCGCGCGCGCGCTCGATCGCGACACGTGCCGACACGCCGGTGCCGGTCGGAGAGCGGTCGACCTCGCCTTCGGCGAAGACGCACACGTTGCGCGAGTCCGCGCCCGCACTGAGTGCCGAGCCGGTGAAGATCGTCCCGTACAGGAAAGAGAGATCTGGCTCTAGGGGGTGGCGGACCTCGCGCGCCGCCATCACTGCGCGTTTGATGGCGCTACCGACCGCGATGAGGTCGCGGAAACGTTCTTTCGTGATTTCGAGGCCGACGCTCGCCGCGTCGACGAACGCGTAGAACGCGCCGCCGAACGCAAGGTCGTAGCGGACCTCACCCACGCCCGGCACGGTCACCCGGTCATCGAGCGACACGACAAAGGAGGGCACGTTCTCGAACGCGACGCTCCGCACCCGCGGGCCTTCCCGGCGCGGGCGCGCGGTGACGCGGCCCGCCGGCGTATCGAGCCGGACCACGTCACGGTCCTCGAGAAGGCCGACCTCGAGCGCGACAGTCACAAGGGCGATCACACCGTGGCCGCACATCGTGCTCCAACCTTCGTTGTGCATGAACAGGACGCCGGCGTCGCCGTCCGGTGTGACCGGCTCGGTCGGGATCGCTCCGTACATGTCGGCGTGGCCCCTCGGTTCGAACATGAGCCCGCGCCTCAGTCCGTCGAGGCGCTCGCGAGCGAAGCGCCGCTTCTCGAGGATCGTCGCGCCCGGAACGCGGTCGAGGCCGCCCGTGATCACGCGGAGCGGCTCGCCGGCCGCGTGCGACTCGACGGTGAGCACGCGCCGCCACGTGTGTCCTGGCTGCCAGACCACTACCGCCCCCCATTTGGGGTAGTCAAAGCAGCGAATAGCGGCGAGTTGCCGTTTGCCCGAAACTTGTCCACGTGAGCGACGATATCCGTCTGCGCGCAATCGGCGCGACAGATGGGTCCGACTCCGTGGAGTCGATCGAGGCGATCGAGCCGGCCGACGCAGAAATTCATCGGTCCGATCTCGACGCTCTCAAAGAAGGCGCGGCGATGCTGACGCAAGCCGGTAATCGCGTGGCTGCGCTCGCCGTGATGTGGTCCGCCGTCGCCATCGCGCCGACCGACCTCGGCGCGCATCGCCGCCTCGCCGCGATGCTCGCGAACGCCGGCGACGTCGACGGCGCCGCGAACGAGTACGCCCGGTATGTCGAGTTCATGCTCCCGATCGGCGATGTCGGCCGCGCGACGATGGAGCTCGCGTACGGCGCAAAGGTGCTTGGCGGTCATCCCTCGCTGCGCGAGGCCGCCGAGAAGATAGTCATCGCGGTGCGCGCGCTTGTTCCGGGTGATCTCGGGATTCGCGCTCCGTCGCTCCCGATGCCGCGGCTTCTGCCGAAGGTTCCCTTCCGCTTCTGCATTCACGACGACGGCGACCGCCACTGGATGCAGCTCGAGGGAGGCACGTCGGATCTCGTACCGAGCGCCGTCCGCATGCTGGACCGGAATGACGAGGTCATGGAGACGCGAAAGTTCATTCCGCTCGCGGCAGGCCAGAAGGGCCACGCCAAGCTCATCGAAGGCGAGCCGAACGGCGTCGCCTGGGTCGTCCTCGGAGTCGGCGACGAGGTCGTCGCCGCGCTCGACGCGGGCAAGCCGTCACCGTATCGCGTCGAGGCCAAGGTCGGGGACGAGTGGATCTCCACCGTTCTCGTCGACACCGGCTGCCGCGTCGGCCGCCGGTCCAAGAGCGCCGTCTCCTAGAGGTCGATCACCCGGCCGATTCCGCCCTTGCGCGCGGCCTCGAGCACCATTGCAGCCGCCGCCGCGTCCTGCACCGCGACCCCTACCGATTTGTAGAGCGTGATCTGCTTCGCATCGCCGCGGCCGGGACGCACACCGCTAACCAGCTCGCCGAGCTCGGCGTGGACGTGCTCGCGGGTCATCGCGCCTTCGGCAATGGCGATGGCGATGTCGTTCGAGCCCGCGGGCGGAGGTGCCAGGGTCGCTGCGCGTGACTCGACGACCAGGAGCGCGTCGCGGAACGTCGCGCCGTCGACCTCACGCCCGGCGGTGTTGTAACCGACCGAGGTCACGTGCGTGCCGGCCGAGAGCCACTCGCGCCGCACCACCGGTTCCTGGCTGTGGGTGCATGCGCAGACCACGTCGGCCTCACGAACGGCCTGTTCGATGTTTGTGTAGGCGCCGACCTCGCCGACGTTTTCACTGCCGAACTCCATCGCGAGCTCCTTGGCCTTCCCTGCGTCGCGTCCGACGACGCAGATCGACCGAAACTTGCGGACGCGTGACACCGCACGCAGGTGGGCCCGCGCCTGAACCCCCGTCCCGATGACGACGAGCCGATACGCGTCCTGCCGCGCAAGAAGATCGGTGGCGAGCGCCGATCCCGCCGCGGTGCGGGCCGCGGTGATGGCCTCACCGTCCATCAGCGCGAGGGGGCTTCCGTTGTCCGCGTCGAAGACGACGATCACCGCCTGGTGCGTCGGCCGGTCGGTGTTCCGCGGAAAGAGGGACACGAGCTTGGTCACGAGCGCGCCCGAGGATGGTAGGTACGCCGGCATCGCCGCCAGCTTTGCGTCACGCTCGGGCACGATCGCCGCGATGCGCAACGGCATCGAGACGCGACCCGCGGAGAGATCCGCCATGGCGCGCGCGACGGCCTCGCGCAGACGGTCCAGATCGAGAAGACGTTCGACATCCGCGCGTGAGAGGACGAGCACCGCGCGATGTTAGGTCGCGGTGACCTCTTCTTCGCGGCGGCGCACGACCACCGGACCCAGCCGGAGGCGCTCCCCGAAGACCTCGGTGCTGACGACGAATCCGGCGAAGATGAGCAGGACACCGAGCAGCTCTCCAAGGAAGAACGCCCAGGTGATCCCGAAGCGGTTCAGTCCGCTCGTGACGCCCGGGATGAAGCCGCCGAGCGCGATGAGGAGCGTGGCAGGGACGCGCGAGTGCAGCTCGCCGCGCGCGAGTGCGACCGCTGCGCGGGGCAGGGAGGCGAAGAAGTTCACCGTCACGGCCATCGCTCCGTAGATCTGCGCGACGACCGCAGGAAGCGGCCGGCGGCCGAGCACGCGCTTCTTCGGCATGAAGACGTACGCGCTGAAGATCGCACCGACCACCAGCGCGAACGCGCCGATGATGTTGAACGGTCCGGCGAGTATCCGGATATGCCCCGGTATAGCGCTCCCAACGGGCACGCCGGTCGTAACGTCGAGCGCGTAGGGCGCGTCGAGCGTGGCACCAAGCACGAGCGCGGCGGCGACTACGGAGCCCACGCCGAGCACCGCGAGGGCGATCGGCGCTACGAGCGACCGCGCGCGCCACGTCGCGACCGCGATGGCTATCGCGGCCGCGAGGCACGCGACGAGCACGACCGAAAACGCGGCCGTGTCCTCCGGGTACCGCCCGCGGATGGCGAACGCGTAGAGCGCGCCGAACACGAAGCTGACCGCGACGAAGTATCCGAAACGCGTCCGCGCCAGGAGCACGATGGTCCCCGCGCCGAGGTACGCCGCCACGAAGAACGCCCCGATCAGGTACCAGGCTCGGTAGAGCGCTTCGTTCCATCCGAAGGCCGAGCCGAGGAACTCCGTGCCGGCGCTGATGCCGTACCAGAGCAATCCGACCGCCCACACGAGCTGAAAAGCACGATGGCGGCGCGACCACTGTGCGAGCACCGCCGCAGCAAAGACGAAGCTGACCAGGGTGGAGAGGAGCGGAAGGACGACGTTCGGGCTCACGAGGCGGACCATCCGCCGGGCGCCCGTCGAAGTCAATCGCGATGCCCAGGTTTGGGTAGGAGCGGCTAACGTAGAACCATGTGCCGATCGATCAAGACCCTTCGCCGGGCGGACGGTCGGGCCTCTGATGAGGAGGTCGCCGCCGCCGCACTCCAATACGTACGCAAAGTCAGCGGCTACCGCGCGCCCTCGCGCCGTAACAGCAAGGCCTTCGACGCCGCCGTCAGCGAGGTCGGGCGCGCCTCGCGGCGCCTTCTCGAGGCGATCGAGAACACGCCCAGGGAGCCTGCCCGACGCGCTTCAGGCGCTCGCGCCTAGTCCATCTGCGGTAGGACGCGCTCCGCCAGCGAGCCGATTTACTCACGTTCTCTCACGCCCGACACTCCTCGGAGCGCTCTTCGAGAAGGAGAGGCGTACGGGCCCGGTAGGGTGAGGGGCAATCACCACCGGGTCGCGACGCTTCTCCTTCTTTCTTTCTTTCCCCAAGCAGCTCGTCCTGTCGGCCGCGCCTCCATGACTCGCCACGGGCTCAGGGCTGGTTGACTCGCTCGCCGCGAACAAGGGCAGGGGCCCAGGGGGCAGGGGCCCCCGGACGCGAAGCGGAGCGCGAAGCGACCGCTCCTCGCTCGGCCTTTTGTCCAGCTCAGGCTGCTGGCAGGTAATGCGCGAGCATGTCGCGGAGGGCGGCGGGGTAGTAGGGCTTAGACAGGAAGGCCGTGCAGCCGGCCTCGATCGCCTTGTGCTCGTCTCCCGGGGTCGCAGACGCGGAGACCGCCACGATCGGCACCTGCTTCGCCCAGGTTTCCTTGCGGAGGAGCTTCACTACCGTCCAGCCGTCGAGCTTGGGGAGCTGAAGGTCCAAGAGAATGAGGTGCGGCCTGTGCTCGCGAGCCAGCTCTAAGGCAGCGAAGCCGTCCGTCGCGACGGTCGCCTCGTGGCCGGCGTGCCGCACGATTCGGAGCGCCAGCTCGAGATTGTTGGGCTCGTCTTCCACGACGAGGATCTTCGCCACGGCTACCTCTCCCCGGTCATGCTTGGTGCGTGGCGAGCGGCAAGTCCAGGGTGAACGTCGAGCCGAGCCCGAGACCGACGCTGCTCGCGGAGACAGTCCCGCCGTGCGCTTCAACGACGAGGCGCGCAACGTAGAGACCCAGCCCGACGCCGATCTTGTCTTTTGTCGCGGCGGTCTCGATGCGACCGTACTTGCGGAAGATCACCCCGACGTGCGACCGCGCGAGGCCGACGCCTTGATCTTTCACGAGCACGCGCGCGCGGTTGTCGCGCTGCCCGACCGTCACGTGCACTGTCGAGCCAGGCGGAGAAAAGCGAAGCGCGTTGTTCAGAACGTGCTCGATAGCGGTCCGAAGCCGCTCCGGATCGGCCTCCACCCACAGCGGGTCGGACTCGGCGACCAGCTGCAGACGACTACGGTCGGTCTCCTTTACGAGCGTCGCGACAAATTCCGATAGGTCGAAGCGTCCGCGATTGAGGCGGAACCTGCCCGCCTCGAGCTGCCCAACCTCGAGGACATCATCCGCGAACCGCTTGAAGTTGCGACTCTGCCTGCGCAGCTCGTCGATCGCGCTCCGTTCAGCCGCCGACAGAGCGGGCGCGCGTGTGAGATCGGGGATCGCCGATTCGATCTCGCCCGCGGAACGCCGCAGGGTGTGCGCGATCAGTGCCAGTGACTCCTCGCGGTGCGCGTCGACGCTACGGAGCGCGATGCGCTCGCGGCGTACCTGGTCGATGAGAAGGGCGAGCATCAGGAAGATCGCGGCGCGCGTGAGCCCGTTCCAAAGGCTCGCCGACAGCAAGACGCTCGGACGCGCCACGAGGTCCGCCGAGATCCACGCGGCCGTCGATAGAAGCGCGATCAGCACGGCGGAGCTGCGGCCGAGCCACCAGCTCGCGAGCCCGATCGGCGCAAGGTAGAAGATCGCGAAGCCGTAATCCGGTGCTGTCGAGATGTCGACGAGCCAGATGCCACCGACGCTCGCAGCCGCCAGGAGGGTGAGCGGTATGACCCGGCCACTTCCTCGGATATCGAGGTCGGCGATGCGGCTTGGTGCGGTTTGCGCCCGTAGTGCCGGGTTCCCTTCGCTCATCCCGCGAGAGTATGACGCGCTTCCGGACGCTTTTGGTCCACTTTCGGTGTCGACTACAGCATTTGGATTAGCCCATGAATATCCCAATGTGTAACGCGAATCGGCTGTCAGAGGGATAGACCCGCCTATACAAAGGTCAGAGACTAATGTCACGATTCGACCCAACGAGGAGGGCCCGAATGCGTCCTTTGCGGACAGTGTCATTGATGATCGCCACCGCGCTATTTGCGGTGGGCTGCGGCGGCGCGGGACTGCCCGCACCGGCGACGGCGGACCCACTCGGGGGTCAGTATATCGTGAATGGCGGCGGTGGAGCGCTCGACAACGTAAAGGCGCTCGCTGACGCGTTCAAGCTTCAGCACACCGGGATCACTTGGCAGGGGCTCGCCGACATCGGGTCGAACGCCGGCGTGAATCTCGTAATTTCGGGCGAGACCGACCTCGGCTATATCAGCCGCGATCTTCTTGAGACGGAAAAGGGCAAGGTCGAGGCCGTTCCGATCGGATCAAGCGGTACGGCCGTCGCCGTCGCTGCGGCAAATCCGATCAAGTCCCTCACGAAGGACCAGGTAGCGAAGATCTTCACCGGAGGGATCACCGACTGGAAGGACGTGGGCGGTACCCCCGGCAAGATCCGAATCCTCATCCGCGAATCGGGCGCATCGACGCGTAGCGCGTTCGAGGCGTACTTCTTCGACGGGAAGAAGCCCACGTATGCGCCGAACGCAGTCGAGGTGACGACTTACGACGAGACCGTGAAAGCCATCAACTCGTTCAGGGAGTCGATCGGCATGGTCACGATGAATAAGTCCACGTTCGGCAACACGACGATCGCGTTCGCAACGATCGACGGTGTTACTGCATCGCCAGACAACCTGAACAGTGGCAAATACCAGGTCCGCAGGCCCCTTTACCTGGTCTACGACCCGGTGAAGGCCAAGCCCGCGATCAAGGCGTTCATCGACTTCGTCAAGGGGCCCGAGGGCCAGAAGATCCTCGCGGGTCTCTAAGCTCGCCACTACCCGAGTGATCGTCGAGGAGGAAGGCAAGCTCGGGGAATGAGGACGCTGTTCGCGCCGAGCCTCCTGAGAGCGCTCGTCAGCCGAAACGTGCTGGTGAGCGTCGTGGCGCTCGTCATCGTCACTAGCGTTGCGATCTTCGAATCGGACGACCTGATCGCAAACCAATTCGCAGACGAGTCCAACATCCTCGCCGGCGTCGCGCTGAACGAGATCCAGGACCAGTCGGACCTCGTCGAGAGGGCCGCGAGCCTTTTCTCGAGCCTCCAGCAGACGCGCGACTTGACGGAGGCCAGGGACAAGGAATCGCTGACGAACTTCCTGCTCCCCTTGAAGTCGCGCATCGGCGTCGACTACATCTCCGTCGCCGACAACAACGGGGTGATCATCGCGACGGCCCAGGAGAAGACCAGCGACACCCTCCAGCCAGAGCTCGTCATTTACGCGAAGGCGCAGGCGCAGCAACAGTCGGTGCTCTTCGACGAGCCGCAGGGCCTTGTCGTGCGGGCGATCCATGTCATCTTCAACGCGGACCAGGAGCCCATCGGCATGATGGAGGTCGGCGCAGGGTTCACCCCCCAGTTCCTCACCGACATCAAGACCCGGTCGAACGCCGACCTCGCGCTCATCTGGAACGGGCAGGTACGCGTCTCGACGATCGACCTCGGGACGACGACAGACTTCCCAACCGTTCTCGAGGTGGACGCGCAGCCGAACGACGTGCTCATCGAGAACATCTCCGTTCACGGAACGAACTATTACGGCATCTTCCGCGTGATTCGGTCGTCCCGGCAGAACCCGGGACTTCTGGCGGTTCTCGTGCCTACGGCCCCTGTCGAGCAGGCCCAGCGGGCCCTCGTTGGTCTCCTCATTGTTGTGGGCCTCGCGCTCGTCGGACTGGTCACGCTCCTCTCCTACCGAACCGCGAGAAGCATCACCAGACCACTCGGCAATCTCGCGGCTGCCGCGCAACGGATCGAGGCGGGCGACCTAGCGGCGCGCGTGCAGCAGGTCTCGTCCCATGAGATCGGGACCCTCGAGCGCGCGTTCGACACGATGGCCGCGTCGCTGTACGAACGTGAGCGCGCGCAGCGCGAATACCTTGACGAGGTCCGCGCCGTGAACGAGGTCGCGGATGCGGTCGTCGGTGTAACCGACGCGGAGCGGATCTTCGCGCGTTCCCTCGACCGGATGGTCTCCCTTCTGAACGCCGACGGCGGCGCCATCGTCATCCGCGAGGACCCGCCGGGAGCGCCGCCCGGCTCGGGCGGGCGTCTCTCAGCGCCGGCGACCGTGGGCATCGACCCCGAGATGGCCGTCACCCTCGCAATGCGCGTTCTCGTTCGCTCCGAGGCGGACGCCGACCGCATCCGCCTCGCGGCGGTCTCGGCGGGTGAGCTGCGATTCGTCGCCCACGTTCCACTCTCGGCGCGCGGCCGCACCATCGGCCTCCTGTCCGCATACTTCCACGATCCTCGTGAACTGACCGACACGCAGGCGCGCGCGCTGCGCACGATCGCCCGTCTGGTCTCCGTCGCGAACGAAAACGCGGACCTCGTCGGTGAGCTCCGCGTGAACAACCTGCAACTCGAGCGCGCGAACCGGCTGAAGAGCGAGTTCCTGGCGTCGGTGAGTCACGAGCTCCGCACGCCCATGAACGCGATCATCGGCTACACGAAGCTGATGCTCGACGGCCTCGACGGCGAGATGACCGCACAGCAGCAGACCGACCTCTTCCGAGTGGCGCAGGCTGCTGACAACTTGCTCGGCCTCATCAACGGCCTCCTCGATCTCGCGAAGATCGAGGCGGGCAAGATGGAGCTGAACATCGAAGAGGTCGACATCACCGAGGTCACCGACGAAGCGCTAGAGCTCGTCCGACCGCACGCTGGCGAGAAAGGCCTGGAGGTGCGGTCCCTCATCCCGCAGGGTCTGCCCAACGTATGGGCCGACCGCGCGCGGGTCCGTCAGGTCCTCGCAAACATGCTCGCCAACGCGGTCAAGTTCACGGAACGCGGCTCGGTCTCGGTCGCGGCGAGTTCCGCCGAAGGCTGGGTCACGG
>JALYSZ010000056.1 GCA_030854525.1 Chloroflexota bacterium
CATCAAGCCACCGCGCTCGAAGACACCTACGACCTCGACGTCTTCAGCCCACCGCGAGAGGACTGGATCAAAGGACAGGATGCGTACCTGCGCGGGCGGTAGTGCCAATCAGCCGTGACCTCTTTCGCGCGATCTCGAGCTCGTTTCCGACGGGCGTTCTTATCGTCGCGACGCTTGACCAGCACGGCGAACCCAAAGGCCTCACGACTCAGGCCTACATGGGTCTATCCACGGATCCGCCGCTTATGCTCGTCGCGATCGACAAGACGTCCCGAACGCTCCCCGCTCTCCAGAACCATCGTGCCTTCGTGATCAACTTCCTAAAGGACGGCGCCGAGGAAGTCGCGACGCTCTTCGCGTCGAAGTCCGACGAGAAGTTCAAGAACCTGCGGTGGGAACCCGCGAAGGAGGCGCGCGGCGCGCCGATCCTGCGCGATCTCTCGCTCGCGTACGCGGCGTGCCGGGCCACCGAGATCCACGAGGCCGGAGACCACATCCTTTTCGTCGCCAGCGTCGACGGCGGCGAGGTGCTTGGGGGTACCCCGCTCATGTACTACAGGCGGACCTATGCGGCTTGGCCGCAAGAGCGGCCAGCGCCGACCGTCGACGGCACGGGCTAGCGTGCGGATCTGCACGTTCGAGCAGGGAGGGTCGGCGTACGCGGGAGTCCTTGGCGCCGACAACACCATCGTCAGGACCGAGGATCTCGTCGCCGGCGCGGTCGACGAGGACGAGATGCTGGACCTGTTGCTGTCGGGTGAGAGATTCTGGGCGGAGCTTCGTACCGCCGCGCGCGCCGCGCGAGGCGGCCTTCCTCTCGCTGACGCGAGACTCCTGGCACCGATCCCGCGGCCGCCCCGCAATGTCTTCTGCGTCGGCTGGAACTACAGCGAGCACTTCGAAGAAGGGAAGCAGGCGCGCGGGCAATCCGGTCCTCAGCTGGCGCCGCAGGAGATCCCCGCATTCCCGGCGTTCTTCTCGAAAAACCCGGCGACGGTCGTCGGGCCGGACGCGCCGGTCCTTTTCCCAGCACCGCATTCGGAGCAACTGGACTGGGAGGCGGAGCTCGCCGTCGTCATCGGCAAACCAGGCCGCGATATCTCCGAGGCGAACGCGATGGGCCACATCTTCGGCTACACCTGCGCGAACGACGTCTCGGTCCGCGACGTGCAGCGGCGGCACGGCGGGCAGTGGTTCAAAGGGAAGAACTTCGACACGCATCTCCCGATGGGGCCGTGGATCGTTACCGCCGACGAGCTTGACCCTTCGGATCTCGCGATCCGCTCCCGGGTGAACGGCGTCGGCAAGCAGGATTCGCGGACCAAGTTCATGGTGTTCAAGATCCCGCGGCTCATCGCAGAGATCTCGGCGGGATGCGAGCTCTGGCCGGGCGACATCATTATCACCGGGACGCCCGCCGGCGTCGGCTTCGCGCGCACGCCGCCCGAGTACCTCAAGGTGGGTGACGTCGTGGAGGTAGAGATCGAAGGCATCGGCGTGCTCCGCAACACAATTAAAGGGAGGACCTAAGGTGCTGGATGCATTCACCTGGTACAAGCAGTCGACCTTTCGGTGGAAGGGCGAAAAGCTCGTCGTCTACATCGACTCGTGGGGGCTCGAGGGGGAGCTGCCTCCGGCGGACCTGCTCCTTATCACGCACGCGCACGGTGATCACTACTCCCCAGAGGACATCGCGCGCGTGAAAGCGAATAAGACGGTGATCGTCGCGCCAGCCGACGTGGCGAAAGAGCTCTCCGGGAACATCAAGCCCGTCAAGCCCGGGGATCGGATCGACGTGGCCGGCGTGAAGATCGAGGCGGTCCCCGCGTACAACATCGACCCCGCGCGCCTCGAGGCCCACCCGAAGCGCAACAACTGGGTCGGCTACGTCCTTCAACTTGGTGGACACACCTATTACCACGCGGGCGACACCGACCACCTGCCCGAGCTCGACAGGATCCGCACCGACGTCGCTTTCCTGCCGATCGGCGACGGTGGCTACGTGATGACCGTCGACGAGGCCGCGGGTATGGCCAAGGCGCTGAAGCCGAAGATCGCCGTGCCGATGCACTTCGGGTTCTATCCGGGCGTCGGCGTGCCTGCGGACGGCGAGCGGTTCAAGAAAGCGGCATCGCCGATCGAGGTGAAGGTCTTCACCCCGGTCCACCCATTCGCGAACAAGTAAGACCGGAGCTACCGCTCCGCCTTTACGCGAAGGCTCGCTGACGCGAGCCTTCTGGTAAGGGGACTATTCTCGGAACGTATGGCGACGACGATCGGCCAGATCACCGCTGTGAACCCGGCGACCGAGGAAGTGATCGCGTCGTTCGACGCGTTCGGGCCGGACGAGGTCGAGATGGCCGTCGCCGAGGCCCACGACGCGTTCCTCGCGTGGCGCGCACGTCCCATCGCCGAGCGTGCGATTCCGATGCATGCACTCGCGGCGCTTCTCCGGGACCGCGCCGACCGTTACGCAAGCCTCGCCACGCTCGAGATGGGCAAGCCCATCGGCGAGGCAAAGGCCGAGATCGAAAAGTGCGCCTTTGGCTGCGAGCACTTCGCGGAGAGCGCGGCGCGCTACCTCGCGGATGAGGAGATCCGCGCGAACGCGCGGCGGAGCATTGTCGCGTTCCAGCCCCTCGGAGTGGTGCTTGCGGTGATGCCGTGGAACTTTCCGTTCTGGCAGGTCGTCCGGTTCGCGGCGCCCGCGCTGATGGCGGGCAACGCGGGCGTCCTCAAGCACGCTTCGAATGTGCCGCAGTGCGCGCTCGCGATCGAAGAGGCGATCCGGGACGCTGGGTTCCCGCAAGGCTTGTTGCGCACCGTCCTCGTTTCCGGTTCGGCGATCGAGCCGATCATCGCGGACGACCGCATCCGCGCCGTCACCCTCACGGGAAGCTCGGACACGGGCTCACGCATTGCGGAGCTCGCGGGCCGCGCCCTCAAGAAGACCGTGCTCGAGCTCGGCGGCTCCGATCCGTTCATCGTGCTCGGGGACGCGGACCTGGAGCTGGCGGCGACGACCGCCGTCCGCGCGCGCAATCAGAACAACGGCCAATCGTGCATCGCCGCCAAGCGGTTCATCGTCGTCGAGTCCGTCGCCAGCGAGTTCGAGCGACGCTTCGCGAAGGGAGTCGAGGATCTCGTGGTGGGCGACCCCATGGATCCGAAAACGCAGGTCGGGCCGCTCGCGCGGCGCGACCTCCTTGATGCACTCGAGCGTCAGGTGGACGGATCGGTCCGCGCCGGGGCGCGCGTGCTCACGGGCGGCGAGCGCTTGCGGGGGAAGGGCTACTTCTTCCGACCGACGGTCCTTGCCAACGTCACCTCCGATATGCCCGCGTTCAGGGAGGAGACCTTCGGCCCAGTCGCCGCGGTCGTCCGTGTCCGCGATGCCGACGAAGCGGTGCGCGTCGCGAATGACTCGGCCTACGGGCTCGGCGCGTCGATCTGGACGCGCGACGCCGCTTTGGGCGAGCGCCTCGCACGCCGTATCGAGTCGGGGAGCGTCTTCGTCAACGGTATGGTCGCCTCGGACCCGCGGCTGCCGTTCGGCGGGATCAAGCGGTCGGGTTACGGACGCGAGCTCTCCGCTTTCGGCGCGCGCGAGTTCACGAACATCCAGACCATTTGGATCGGGCCCGCGCAGGCGCCGCAGCCGACGTCGCAACCAGCCGAGTGACGCCGACGCGCGTTGCGAATGTCGAGGACGCGGAGGCGATCGCGCGCGGTCACGGATGACTTATCGGTCGAGGGACGGAGAGCAGCCTTCTCACCGAGCGGCTCTTCGGCGACAATGATGGTGTCCCCAAAATGAACGTCGCGCAGCTTCTTGTGCGCTGCCTCGAGAACGAGGGCGTCCGGCACGTCTTCGGCATTCCCGGCGAGGAGACCCTCGCGCTCAATGCCGCGCTGGCGGACAGCGACAAGATCCGGTTCGTGCTCACGCGGCACGAGCAGGGCGCCGCCTTCATGGCCGATGTCTATGGCCGGCTCTCGTCGTATCCGGGGGTGTGTCTCGCCACTCTAGGGCCGGGCGCGACCAATCTGATCACCGGAGTGGCGGACGCGCACATCGACCGCGCGCCGCTCGTCGCGATCACGGGGCAGGTCGGTCTGGAGTTCTCGCACAAGGAGTCGCATCAGTACATCGACATCGTGCGCATGTTCGGACCGATCACGAAGTGGAGTACGCGGATCAGCGTCGCCGAGTCGACGCCCGAGATCGTCCGCAAAGCGTTCCGCCTCGCGCGACTCGAGAAGCCGGGCGCGACGCACATCGAACTCCCCGAGGACATCGCAGGCCAAGACATCGACATGAAGCCGCTCGAGGTCCGTCGGACGTCGTATCCGAAAGCGCAGGAGGCGGTCATTAGTCGCGCCCTAGAGCTCATCAAGCACGCGAGAGCGCCGATCATCTTGGCCGGTAACGGTGTCGCCCGCCGCCAAGCGGCCGGTCACGCCAGCGTCGAGGCGCTCCGCCGTTTTGTCCGCCGAAGCGGGATATCCGCGACGCACACGTACATGGCGAAAGGCGTGCTCGATCCGTTCAGCCCGACCTCGCTTCCAGCGGCCGGCCTGCAACGCCCGGGCGCGGAGCTCGCGAACATACCGCAGCTCGCGGACGCCGACCTGGTCATCGCAGTCGGTTACGACCTGGTGGAGTGGTCACCATCACACTGGAATCCCAAGCGCGACAAGGTCGTCATCCATGTCGACAGCACCGCCGCCGAGCTCGACGGTCACTACCAGCCTTCGGTCGAGGTGGTCGGCGAGCTTGACGAGTCCCTCACGGAGCTTGCGGAGCGCGTCGAGGAGCGGAGGGACCGCCCGATCCGGGGCGCCAACAGACCGCTCGGGATGGCGACCAAGGACACGCCCGCGCCGTTCGCGCCGCAACAGGTGGTGGCGGCGGTCCGCGAGGCGCTCGCGCCCGAAGACATCGTGGTGAGCGATGTTGGCGCGCACAAGGTATGGCTCTCGCGGTTTTACCCGACGCCGGTGCCAAACACGGTGGTCGTCTCGAACGGCCTGGCATCGATGGGGATCGCCCTCCCCGGCGCAATTGCCGCAAAGCTCGTGTTCCCCGAGCGCAAGGTGATCGCGTTCGCGGGGGACGGCGGCTTCCTCATGAACGTCCAGGAGCTCGAAACGGCGAAGCGGATGGGTACCGCGATCGTGTGTGTGGTGCTCGTGGACGATCGTCTCGGGATCATCGAGGCGAACGAGCGGCGGATCTTCGGCCGCGCATTCGCTACCGAGTTCGGCAACCCGGGCTTCGTCGAGCTGGCGAGGGCGTTCGGCATCGCCGGCTTCGCCGTCCCGACGGCGCGCGAGCTCTTTCCGACCCTTCGCCGCGCGCTCGACCTCGGCGAGCCCGCGCTCGTCGCGGTGCCGTGGGACTACCGCGCCAACGAGCGCATCGCCGACAAGATCCCCTAGGCCGGGACCAGTACCCGCCCGGGCCGAGCGCCGGTGTGCTCGCCCCGTCGCAGCACCTGCTCGCCGTTCACGAACACGTCGACCACGCCGGTGGCGTAACGGTGCGGGTCCGCGTAGCTCGCGTGGTCGACGATCCTGGCGGCGTCGAACGCGACGATGTCGGCGAAATAGCCCCGCGCGATACGGCCGCGTCGATCGAGACGGAGATTCGCCGCGGGAAAGCTCGTGAGCCGGCGGATCGCTTCCTCGAGCGGCACGAGGCCCTCTTCGCGCACGTAATGCCCGAGCAATCGCGCGAAGGTGCCGTACGCGCGCGGGTGCGGGTTGGACTTCAGGAACACGCCTTCGGGCGCGGGCGCGGCTTCATCCGAGCCGAAGCTCATCCACTCGAGCGCGACCTCGCGACGAAGGTTGTCTTCGGACGCTATGAAGTAGCACGCGCCGACGCGGCTCTCGTCCTCGACGACGAGGTCCATCGCGGTCTCCTCCGGCGACCTGCCGCGCATCTTCGCGACTTCGGCCAGCGTCTTCCCGGTGAGCGGCTTGAGTGCGTCGTTCTTGAAGGAGACGAGCAGAACGCCGTCGGGTCCGCCGGCGGCGAGGTAGAGGTTCTCCCAGTCCTTTCCAGGCGCGCGCATCTCTCCCGCGACGCGCTCGCGCGCCGACGGATCGCGAAGCCGGGCGAGCCAAGCGCGGAACCCGCCCTCCTGGACCCAGGGCGGCATCGACGCGTTGAGGCCCGTCGCGCCCGCCGTGTACGGGTACATGTCCGCGGTGATGCCGAGTCCGTTGGCTCGTGCCTTCTCGACGCGCTCGATGACCGCCGTGAGCTTCGGCCAGTTTGCCTTTCCCGCCTGCTTCAGGTGATAGATCTCGCCTCGGACGCGAGCCCTGCGTGCGATCTCGATAAGCTCGTCGACCGCCTCGACGAGGCGGTCACCCTCGTTGCGCAGGTGCGAGATGTAGGTCCCGCCCGCGGCCTCGGCCAGCGCGACGAGCTCGTTTGTCGAAGCGAACGTCCCCGGCGTGTAGATGAGCGCGGAGCCGAGGCCGAGCGCGCCTTCGGCCGCGGCGTCGCGCGCCAGACGGCGCATGCGCTCGAGCTCATCGGCGGTCGGTGGCCGGTCGTCGTAGCCGACCTCGTGGACGCGAAGGGTCGTCGCGCCGACGAACGACGCGACGTTGACCGAGACGCCGAGCCGCACCAGGTGGTCGAGACCCTGCCGAAGCGTCGTCCACGGGATGTCGTACTTGATGTCCGCTTGGCGCTCGATCTGGTCGCGGCGCATCGCGTCGGTGAGCGGACCCATCGACGATCCCTCGCCGAATACTTCGAGCGTGACTCCCTGACGCACGTCACTCTGCGCACGACCGTCAGCGATGAGGGACGGGACCGCCCACGACAGGACATTCATGAAACCGGGCGCGACCGCGAGACCGGAGACGTCGATTTCGCGGCGGCCGCGATCGCCGATTGCCGGCATGACCGCCGTGATCAGATCGCCATCAATCGCGACATCGGCCGCGTACGGAGAACCGCCTTCGCCGTCATAGATTGTGCCTCCGCGGATCACGACGTCGTGCATTCGGGCGGCCATACTAGGGAGGCGGTGGTGTAGGCTCGCCGCGACCGATAGGCAGGAGGGGAAGGGGAACCGATGCTGCGGACGGTCGCGCGCGTGGAGGAACGGCCCTGGCTCCTCCTTGGTCTTGTCTTCTTTGTCACGTGCTTCTTCGGCTTTTTGGTGCCGGCCGCGGGAAGCGCGTGGCTACGGTGGCAGGACGATCCGATCGCATCGACCTATCGCACGACGCTCTCGTACACCTCGGCGCTCATAGGAGACGCGATCCTCATCCCGTTCGTGAACGTCTTCATCGTCGGTCAGCTGCTCGAGTGGCGCCGCCGTCCGCGCACGGCGGAGGTCGCGGGGGCTCTACTCGCGAGCGCGCTCATCACGGTGTTTCTGCACCTCTACCAGGCGGCGAACGCGCTCCTCAACTGGACGATGATGCAGCCGTACCGCTGGACCGGGATCGGCTACGAGCACGCCGTATTCATGTGGGCCCAGATCGGCCTCGTTCTCTTTTTCTGGGGTCAGGTCGCGATCGTCGCGAAAGAGAATCCCCGCGCGATCCTGTCGCACCGCATCCTTCTGGTCGCCTTGTGCGGGCTCGCGTTCCTCCGGCTCGTCTTCACCGACTACGGCTACTTTTAGGGTCCGTACAGCTTTCCCGGATTCAGTAGACCCTTCGGGTCCATCACGTTCTTGATCCGCTTCATCACGTCGAGCGCGTCGCCGTGCTCGGCCCGCATGTAGCGAGCGCGCACCGCGCCGGTGCCGTGCTCGCCCGTCACCGTTCCACCGACCTCGATCGCGAGCTTGTGCAGCCGATCCGCGAGCTCGTCCGCACGACGAACTTCCTCCGCGTCCTCTGGGTCGATCAGGATCGCCGAGTGCACGTTGCCGTCCCCGAAGTGCCCGTAGAAGACGACCGCGATCCCTAGCTCGGCTCCCATCTCGCGAGCGCGCCTCACCGTCTGGGGGATCTCTGAGAGCGGCACCGCGACATCCTCGCCGGCGAAGATGCGGTGCTTTCCCGGATGGGCGAGCGCCGTGGCCGCGGCGAGCCCGCCGCGCGCGGCCCACAGACGCGTGATCTCTTTCTCGTCCTCGGCGAAGCGCGTGATCGTCGCGCGTTTCCGGACGATGCCGTCGGTGTACCGCACGTTCGCAGCGACCTGCTCCGGCGTGCCTTCGACTTCTATCAGGAGGACCGCCTCGCCCGGGGGTAGCTCGAGTTCGGGCCGCCAGAGTTGGATCGCGTCGACCGCGCTCTTGTCCAGGAGCTCCGCGGTCGATGGAAGGATCCCCGCCTCGAAGAGGTCGTCGAGCGATGCGACGGTGTCCTCGAGGGCCTTGTAGCCGGCGAGGATCACCGCACGCGCCGGCGGTCGCGGCTGCACGCGCAGACGAAGACGCGTGAAGATGCCGAGCGTTCCCTCCGAGCCGACGAACAGCTTGGTGAGGTCGATCCCGCTCGACGACTTGAGTGCTTTCGAATGCACGCCGCCCGTGGTGATGACGGAGCCGTCCGCGAGCACGACTTCCGCCCCGAGCACGTACGCCGAGGTCGTGCCCCAGCGCACCGCATGAGGGCCGCTGGCGTTGTTGGCGGCCATGCCGCCGAGTGTGCAGGCCCGTCCGCTCCCGGGGTCCGGCGGAAAAAACAGACCCTGATCGGCGAGGGCGTTCTGAAAGTCGAAATACACGAGGCCCGGCTCGACCACCGCCTGCAAGTTCCGGCGGTCGATCTCGACGATCTTCCGCATCCGCGCGAACGAGATGACGATGCCGCCTTCCGGAGCGATCGCCCCGCCGGTCTGGCCGGTGCCGGCGCCGCGCGGCACGAGAGGCGTCTCGGTCTCGTTCGCCACGCGGACCACTGCCACGACCTCCGCCGTCGTCTCGGGTACGACGACGGCGCTCGGTGTGTGCCGCTGACGCAGGGACCAAAACGACGCGTCGTACGAATACGGGAGCAGCGTCGCCGGATCGTCGATGACGCGCTCGCCTGGGATGACCTCGCGCAAGCGCGTCGCGATGCTCGCTGTGCCGATCGCCATCGTCCGTATGCTAGGGACATCGCTCACTCTTCCACCCACGTCAGTTCAGAGGATCTCGCCACATGCATCTCGTGCGGGCTCTGCCTCAACGATTGCCCGACGTATCGCGTGCTGGGCGACGAGGCGGATTCGCCGCGCGGACGCATCCAGCTGATCCGGACCGTCCTCGCGACTCCGGCGGAACCGAGCGAAACGACCGTCGGTCATCTCGAGGCGTGTCTTGTCTGCCGCGCCTGCGAGACCGCGTGCCCGTCGGGCGTGCCGTTTAGTCGAATCATGGAAGGGGCGCGCGAGGTGCTCCGTGAGCGCGAGGGGGGTGGTGGCCTCGCGCGCGCGGCGCTCGACACGGTCGCGCATCCGCGCCGTCTTGCCATCGCGGCGCGCCTGGCGGATATCGGGGCGCGGCTCGGACTCGCCCGTCTCGCCGCGCGGGCATTGCCGGGCCGTCTCGGCTGGGCCGCTTCCCTCGCGGCGCCATCCGAAGGCGCTGCCTTCCGCGGCGTCGATCGTGAGGGTGCCGATGTGAGCGTCTTCGCGGGCTGCATCATGCGGGAGGCTTTCGGAGAAACGGAGCGCGCGACGGTGCGGCTTCTCGAGCGCGACGGGCACGTGGTGAGCGTCCCGGAGGAGCAGACCTGCTGCGGCGCTCTGCACGCGCATGCCGGCGAGGGCGAACGAGCGCGCCAGCTCGCTCGCTTGAACGTCGATGCCTTCTCAGGGAAGGACGCGAAGGTGGTGGTCAACGCCGCAGGCTGCGGAGCGCACCTCAAGGACTACGGGCATGTCCTCGCCAACGATCCGCTCTGGGCGGAGCGGGCGAAGGCGTTCGCGGCGCGGGTGCGTGATGTCAGCGAGGTCGTGAAACCCGTTCCGGCTCGCACCCGGCGCGCGATCCGCGTCGTCTACCAGGACGCGTGTCACCTTGCCCACGGGCAGCGGATCCGAGCCCAGCCACGCGCCCTTTTGCGCGCAATTGAAGGCGTGACCCTCGTCGACATCGAGGATGCGGAGCGCTGTTGCGGCAGCGCCGGCATCTACAACCTGACGCACCCCGAGCTGTCCCGCGAGCTGCAGCAGGACAAGGTGCGCAAGATCCTCGACGCGTCGCCGGACGTGATCGTGAGCGCGAATCCGGGCTGCATGCTGCAGATCTCGGCCGGTCTGCGTGCTGTCGGCTCGAACGCGCGGGTCATGCATCTCGCCCGTTTTCTGGACGACCCAGACGTCGTTGTGGCGGGCGACCCCTAGCACGCGCGTCAAGCGGTCG
>JALYSZ010000120.1 GCA_030854525.1 Chloroflexota bacterium
TATTTCGTCAAGGACGGCAACCACCGCGTGTCCGTCGCCCGCGAGCGTGGACAGGCGTTCATCGATGCGCATGTCATCGAAGTGACCGCGCCGGCGCCGGTCCACTCGCTCGAAGACCTCCTCGACTTCATCCGCGATCAGGATGCGCTGTCCTTCTACGAGAAGACCCACATCAGCGAGCTGCGACCGGATGCACGCATCGAACTCACTCTTCCGGGGCAATACGAAAAGCTGCTCGAGCACATCTCGACGCACCGCTGGTACCTGGGTATCGAGCAGAAGCGCGAGACCCCATATCTCGAGGCCGTCGCGAGCTGGTACGACCGGATCTACCTGCCGACGATCGAGGCGATACGCGCGACCGACGCGCTGCGCGACTTTCCGCATCGGTCCGAAGCGGATCTGTACCTGTGGGTGACCGAGCATCACTGGTATCTGCACCAGGAGGCGCTCCCCAAAGGTCGCGACCTGAACGAGCTCGTCAGCGAGTACGTCGAGGAGCACAGCGAGCGGCGCCTGAATCCCCTCGGGGTGATCGGCCGGATTCCACCCTTGAGCCGGATTCCACCCTTGAGCGCGGTCCGACGTCGAGCCTCGCCTCGCCGGGATCGACCGCCGCAGTCGAAGGGCCGCACGTAAGAGTCCCATTGCGGCCGCGGTCTTGAACCTCACGCGGAGTCGCCAGCTTCGCTGCGTCTGCGGGGATCGCCTTGCACTTTGAGGTACGTTTGCCGCGTGGTGGAAGGCTCCTCTTTCCCGGTGGTTCGAGTAACGGCGCCTTGACGACCGATCGCTGGCGGCTCTGGCTTGGGATCGTTGCCCTCCTGATGGAGCTAGGGGCGCTCGTTGTGCGGCTTGTTCCCGAGGAACGAACTCCCTCGGGTGCGTCAGTCTGGTCTTGGTACTGGCCGCTCGCCAACATCTTGTTTTTCGTCGGGCTTCTCACCGCCGTCATCGCGATCCTCTGGGCCGTGCCTGCTCTGACGACCAACCGGAGTAACGCGGGGGGTCGCTCAACGGCACTGGCGGCGCTCGGGCTCGGAGTCCTGGCAATCGTCGTCAACCGACTCGTGCCGTACTAAAGGGTAGGAGTCGCTCGCCTAACCTGTCCACGACGATTCCGTCGCCGAAACAGTGGCAGCTTCGACCCCGGAGCCCACTCAGCCGGGTGGCTCATCGCGGAGACCTGCGATACGCGCTAAGAGACGGTCACCGCATTGGCCCTCTGACCTCGTCGGCCACGTCGGCTCGCACCGGCGCATGCACCTGGATCCGCTCTTCGCGAAGCCAGCGAAGCATTAGGGTCCCGCGGCGCGGCTCGGATAATCCAGAGAGCGCCGACCCCCGCTCTTAGGTCAGAAGACGGTAGACCCGGAAGAATCCCGGCTCGAGCGGCAGGATCTCGATGTCGCGGAAGCCCGCCTCCTGGGCGTAGCGACGCATGGTCGCCGGCCGCATGACCGTCCCGGTGCCCACCGAGGGCTGCCGCGACATGCCGTCCGGAAGGCAGACGAGGATGCTGAAGCCGTAGAAGATGCGGTCGAGTTCATCAGCGGGAGCCGTGAAATGCTCCGCTGTGCGCTCGTCAACAACGAGCACGGTTCCGCCCTTCGCGAGGATCTGTCGGGCCGTCCGCAGGACCTCAACCGGCTGAGACAAGTCGTGCAGCGCCTCGAAGATCGTGACGAGCTCATAGCGGTCCGCGACCTTCGCGGCGCCGGCATCCTGTGCTTCGAAGCGCACGCGATCGGCGACTCCGGCGTCGCGCGCGTTCGCGCGGGCCATCTCGATCGACGGCGCATCAAGGTCGAAACCGTCGACGCGCACCTTCGGATAGCCCTTCGCGATCGCGATGCTCGACCAGCCCGCGCCGCAGGCAATGTCCGCGACACGCGCCGCAGGGTCCGCGCGGAGCCGTTCGTGCACGTCGGCGATGGCCGGGATGACCTCCTGCGCGAGTTGCTTCAGGAATAGCGGTTTGTTGAATGCCTCCTGCGACTCGCGCATCTCTTTACCGAACTGCGCCCAGGAGACGCCACCGCCCGTGCGGTACGCATCTACGAGCTCCTCGGTCTTCCGGGCGGCAGCGGCGAAGGACATCGCGAGTGGCGTCATATAGGAGAGGCTGTCGGCGTCGGCGAGCACCTCGGCATGCCCCTCGGGCAGGGTATAGCGGCGCTCCTTGGCGTCTTTGTCGGCGACATCGACGTCGATGACCGCGGTGGCCGCCTGCTGCTCGAGCCATTCGCGTGCGTAGCGCTCGTTCGATCGGGTGCGTGCGGCGAGCTCCGCCGATGTCGCGGGGCCGTGGTCGGCGAGCGCGCGGTAATACCCGAGCCGGTCCCCGAGGTAGACGGCAAGCATGTCGGCCGCGCCCTGAAACGACTGGAGTAACCGCCCAGCGAGCGCGTCGCGTCGCTCCTCCTGTATCTGATTCGGTGCGACGGTGGTAGCCATGAGCGCCCTCCCCATGTGGCGTGGGGACGATAACGCGCTTGTCTTGACGGCGCCGTCGCTAATATCGGGTGGGCGCATCGCAGGGGAGAACACGATGAAGACAGCCGACGCCGGCACAAAGAAGCGCACCAAGTACGACGGTTACAAGAGCTTCGACTACCTCGAGCCAGGGACCGACTACCGGGAGTTCAAGCTCGCGAAGGAGCTGGACCGGGTCCCCTCACGGAAGGTCGAGGTGAGTGACGCGGAAGAGGAGCGCGTGTGGCGTCTCCTGGATGAGAACCCGGCGATCTCGCTCCACGATCACTGCTTCATCGTTCCGGAGGATGTCGGCGATCTCGCCGAGTACCGGCGCCAGGGCCGTGACTTCACCGGATACGCGGGGATGGCGCAGTCCGGCCTCGATGCCGTCTTCGACAACATGATGGACGGCACGGGCACGATCACGTCGAAGTCCGGTTGGAAGTGGGACGACATCATCTACGACCTTGGGATGCGCATGGGCGACATCGCTCACCAGGAGTTCGTCGTCCGCGGCGAGTCACTTGACGACATAAAGCGCGCGAAAGAGAACGGACAGATCGCCTTCATCGCTTCGCTCGAGGCGGCGACGGCCATCGAGAACGAGGTCGACCGGCTCGACATCCTCTACGGGCTCGGGATCCGCTCGTCGGGCATCGCGTACAGCGAGGCGAACACGCTTGGCAGCGGCCTCCGCGAGGCGCGCGACGGCGGTCTCACCGAGTTCGGCCGTCAGGCGGTCCGCCGCATGAACAAGCTCGGCATCGCTATCGACATCTCGCACTCCGGCGATCAGACGTCGCTCGACACGATCGAGGCCAGCGAGAAGCCGATCTTCATCACCCACGCGGGCGCGCGATCGCTGTGGAATACCAAGCGCATGAAGCCGGATGAGGTCCTGAAGGCCATGGCCGCGAAGGGCGGGGTCATCGGGATCGAGGCCGCGCCGCACACGACGCTCACCACGAAGAATCCCAAGCACTCGATCGAGAGCTTCATGGAGCACTTCGAGTACTGCGCCGCCTTGGTCGGCATCGATCACGTCGCGTTCGGACCGGACACGCTCTTCGGAGACCATGTCGGCCTTCACCACTACTACGCGAAGCAGCTCTCGATCGGCGCCATCAACCGCGGCGCCCAATACGAGGAAGTCGAGTTTGTCGACGGCATCGAAAACCCCGGCGAGGCCTTTCCCAACATCGTTCGCTGGATGGTGAAGCACGACTACTCCGACGGGGACATCGCGAAGGCGATCGGCGGCAACGCGATGCGGGTGCTCGAGGAGGCCTGGTTCCGCTAGGGCGTCGGAGCTAGCTTTTGAGGGTGCCGGACGGTCGGCGGGCTGTCGCGGAGTGACGCGAGGTCGCGGTAGCCGAGCGAGATCGTGCCGAGCCCGGCGGCGTCCTCGGTGTGCGGGACGAAGGACGCCCGCTGTGCCTCAGGGAGTGTCTCCAAGAGGTCGCGCGTCGCAAGGATGTACTCGCGCGACGGGACGGAGTTCTTCGCGAGACGATGCGGCACGATGACGTCGACGCCGTGGACCTGGCCCGTCCCACCGATCCGTTGGCGCGAGTAGCGCCCGTAGTGGGCGATGAGCTTAAGCGTCAGCTCGGGCGCTTTCGCGCAGGCGTCGCAGGAGCACTGCCTCCGCTCGAGGAATGTCCGCGTCCGCCGGTGGAAGGTTAGGTAGGACGCTTCGAGCCACTGAATCAGTTCGGGAGCGACACCCTCGCCGACGAAGAAGACGCCGTCGCCCTCGAGCTGCACCATCTCGAGACGGCCCTTGAGGCTCGCGACGATGGTGTTGAGCATGCGCCGCACCAAGACGTCGGAATGCTCCAGCTCCGTCGCCGCTATGAACTTCGTGTACCCGGAAATGTCGGCGAGAACGAGCGGCCCTTCCGTCGTGGACATCCGCAGGATTCTATGGGCCGCAAGCGCTCTCTCTGATAAGTTGCGCACAACCTGCGAAGGAGACCGGCCCATGCGCGTTGGCCGAGCACACGGGGCGAGCAGCTGATTCATTTGTCTCGCGCGCGAATGCGCTGCACGTCACGGTGAAACGATGGTCGAAAAAGTGAACATCGGCTCGATCGTTATCCGTTGTTATGAGTTCGACAAGATGCTGGCGTTCTGGCAGGAAGCTCTCCATTACATAACCAGAGAGCCTGCCAGGGGCGGCTGGGTGATTCTGCGTGACCCTCAGGGGAGCGGACCCAATGTGTCCCTGGACCAAACCTCGGAGAGGCGCTCGGGCAAGAGGAGCCGACTCCATCTCGACCTCTACACAAACGACCGAGAGGGCGAAGTGGAAAGGCTCGTCAAGATCGGGGCGACTCGATATCCGTGGAGGTACCGCCCGGATGATGACTTTGTCGTTTTAGAAGATCCCGATGGCAACCTCTTCTGTGTGGTCCACGTCCCGACCGAGACTTAGCCTCCAAACGTAAGGGCGAAACCTAAACTGCCGTTCGGGTGAACACCAGCGGTCCAGTCCTGCGAGTAGCGACCCTCGAGGACGCCGATTCCATCGATGCCTTGATGAAAGTTTCAACGCGAGACTTGTTTCCCCTGTTCTATGGCCCCGAACAAACCGCATCCGCCATCCGCTTTATTGCCAACGTCGACCAGATGCTGATCGAGGACTGGACGTACTTCGTCCTCGAGGTAGGCGATGAGCTCGTCGCCTGCGGAGGATGGAGTCGGCGCGACAAGCTCTATAGCGGCTCTGGAGACGCCGCTGGCGACGCCAGGGTGCTCGACCCGGAGACCGAACCGGCCCGCGTGCGGGCAATGTTCGTTCGTTCGGACTGGACGCGACGCGGGCTTGGCACACGCATCCTCGAGGCCTGCGAGGCCGCAGCGCGGAACGAGGGGTACCGCACGCTCGCACTGATGGCGACGCTACCGGGAGAGCCTCTCTATGCGCGCTACGGGTTCCGCCAAGTGGACCGTGTCGAGATTGTCATGCCCGACGGCTGCAAGCTGCCCTGCGTCAGCATGACCAAGCCCGTCACCCTTGGCTAGCTCTATCTCAAAGTGGCCGGATCGCGGTCAGGCGCCGGGGCGTGAGCCTTCGCGATGTCGCCGATGATCCCGGCGAGCTCCCGGGGGCGCGACCACATCGGCCAGTGGCTCGTCGGCAGGTCGACGTAGGTGACGTTGCGCAGCTCGGCGAGACCACCGAGCCACGCCTGGCCCTCCTTGACGGCGTCCTTGTACTGCTCGGATGTGTACCCCGTGCACACGACCGTGCTCGGCACGTCGAGGCGCGCGTCGTTGGTCAGCGTGGCCGCCTCGCGTAGTGCCGCGCCCGGCTCGGGAACGGCCCGCCGGTGGAACGTCTCGAGCTGCGCCTCGGTGAGCCCGTCGAGGTTCTCCTCCGCCGCGAGCTTCTCCAGCGAGGGCATTGGCTTCTCGATAGCGTCGAACTCTGGGTCGAGCGCGCCCTTCGCTGGTCCGGTGTCGACGTAGACCATCGCCGCGATCTGCTTAGGGATGCGGTCGGTAACCGCGTAACCGGGAGCCGCGGCACCGCTGTGCACGGCGAGCACGACAGGACGCCCCGCCGCCCTCACCGCGTAGCAGATCGCATCGACGTGGTCAGCGAACGTGATCGCGGAACGGTCGCCGTCAGCCGACTCGAGACCGGGCAGCGTCACCGCGATGACGTCGTGGCCGTCGGCACGCAACACGGCGGCGACCTCGTCCCACGCCCACGCGCCGAGCCAGAACCCGGGAACCAGGACAATCGGTGCGCTGGTCATTCCTCGATCCCAGGAACGACGCCACCGACCCGCAACATCACCGATCTGTGATAGCTGATCGCGATTGCCTGCATCGCGACCGACGAGTCACCGGATGACGACGTAGAGGTCGACGACTGGCGCACCCTCTTGCGCACCGATGACGAAAATCCCGGCTCCCTCGGCCGGCCCGACCGTGAGAGTGCCGCTCTGGTTGATGAAGTTCTGGTTCCCGGCGAGACGCTGGCGAACGTAGGTCGGCAATCCCTCGGTGATCTTCGCCTTCGTGCCGATGGATCCGGCAACGGTCACATTGCTCTGCGTTAGAGGAATCCCGATGGACAGACCGAGGCCGAAGACCGAACCAAAGAGGCTCAGCACCCCACCCACGAGGAAGATGAATACGAATGAGCCGCATCCGGAGAGGCAGCCGCAGCCGCCCGGACCGCGGCTCCACCGACGTCTTCCTTCTGACATGCGTGCATACGATGGCACGAGCGCACCCGCGACACGTTGCCGGGTCGTAGGCGGGCGCAAACGTGCCTGCCCCGCGCCTCCGATCGACCGTGCTAAGTCGCTAGAACAGCCTCGGCTTGTCGGGCGAGGTCGCGCACGATCCGCGCGCGGATTTCCTCGGGTGGCATACCGCCTCCGGTGAAGCCGAGAACGCCGCAGCCCCCGGCATTCGAGACGGCCGCGGCGAGCTCCGGTGTTGCTGATTGCCCGAAGCCGACGTTGAAGATGGGGATGTCGATCCCAAACAGATCACAGAGCGGTGTGCGCAGCGAGGTCATCTTTGAAGCAGGCCGGAGGATAACGGCGGCTACCGCAAGAGCACACCCCGAGGTAGGAAACGAACGTATCCCGTCGTCGTCCAGATGTCCGTCGCCTGTCGCGTCGCGACATCGACGACGACAAGCCTCGTGGTGGGAGTAGGCGGATCGGCAGTCGGCCGCGGGGTCTCCTCCGAGACGAGGACACCTGAGCCATCGGGCCGCACGGCAACGAAGGCCATGCGTTGCTCGCCGCCCGCAGCCGTGTACAGCGTCGTCGAAGAGACCGTCCCGTTCGGAACGAGTTCGAGGCTGCGAACTTGATCGGCTTGTAGGCCCACGGTCCAGATCAGCTCATGGGGCGCCGTCGGCCCAGGCCGCCAGAATGACGGGACCCAGTTGGGCCCGGGACTCCGGAGCGTTTCCGCCTTGGTGATGTCGTTGAGCGGCCACATCTGTTGGACGCTCCCGCTCTTGTCGTCCACGCCCCCCAACACCAACTTCGCGTCGGCCGATGCGCTGCTCACAGCCATCCCCCGGAGAGGCACCCGGGCGAACGGGCTCGCGGCGTTCCCGTCCCACGTCACGTACTCGACCGCGAAGCCGCCGCCAGATCCGACGACGACGGCAGCGGCGACCTGTCCCGGGCGATCCCACGCGATGGGGCGGTACACGAGGCCACCCGACACCTGTGCAGCGGCGGACCGCGTGCTCGGTGGCGTGGAAGCCAGATCGAGCATCAGGAGGTCGTACTGGGCCGGCAGGCCCGTTGGGCCCACGGTCTCGCGGCTGTAGGTCGCGACGAGCAGGCCCTGTCCATCGTTCGACCACACCACGTTCCCGCCGAGCGTCTGACCTGACATTGCCAAGACACTGCGGTCGCTCGTCGGGTCGGCCACATCGAGGATGCGCAGATCTGTGCCGCCTGGGGTGAAGTCCGTGAAGTTGCCGACGTTCGGCGTTGCGCGCCAGTACGCGATCCGCTTCCCGTCGGCTGAAACGGCCGGAGCGACACCCGCGAGCTCGAAGATCGGCGCGGCGTTGCGCTCGCGCCGCACGATGATGCGGCCGCGCTCGGCGATGAAGACGTAGCCGTAGCGGTCCGCCGCTGGGACCGTCGAAGCCGCGCTTGCGGTCACTAACGGGGACGCCGCCACTACTGGCGGTGCCGAACCTCCGCCGCAGCCGACCAACATCACCGTAAGTGCTAGTGCGCTCAGACCTCGGGCTTTCATAAGTCGAACTGTAGGTTCGGCGCCGCTTGTCACATGACCGAAGCGTCAGACGCGCTGCGTGAAACCGACGTGTTCTCGGATGACCGTTTGGTCATGTTGCGTGTCGTCGGGCGGCCGAGACTTGCTGACATGAAGACGACCGCTTTGATCTTGATGGCCGCGCTTCTTCTCGTGTCGGCCTGCGGAACGCCCGCATCGTCTACAGGTACCTCATCCGCGACAGCTTCACCCGTCGCTTCACCTGCCCCTTCATTGGGCCTGACCCCAACTGACTTCGTGTTGCCGCCGGGCTGCTCTTACATCGGGAAAGGTGTGGTCGATCTCGCCATAAGCACGCTCATGAGCTGGGAGGTCGACTGCGGCGCCGCGCCCGACCTCCACGCAATTGAGAAGCTCACTCCCGCATTCGCGCAGCAGGGCTGGACGGTGTGCTTCATCTCGCTCGGCCGCGGCGTCTGGGCGAAGGGCACGACGCAAACCCTCGTGGGTCAGTCTGCGGTCGGCTACCCGACGCTCTCGCAGCTCCCACGCCAGACCCAGGACTGTCCGTTGCCCACGGCCTACGTGAACAGTTTGTACAAGTTCAGCCTCGAACTCCCTGTGCCGTACCGGAACTCGGCGCTTCTGTCACTCGCGGCCACCGGCGGCCAGCGCCCGGCCGGGCAGGATGCATTTACGGCGCGGACGGACGCGGACGAGGCCACCGTAGCTGGGACGGGCTGCCAGACCGCTTGTCCGATATGGAACTACGTCGCTGTGGTCACGATCAACATGGGCTCCGGGTCTCAGACGCCTCGGCAGTGGTACTCATCGTTAAGTGGTGCCGTTGGCGAGACGATCGAGGACACAACACTCGACGGGCGCCAAGCGGTCAAGATCACCAACGGCGTGCCGTACCCATTGCAGTACATCGTTAAGGACGGCGACCGGATGTTCCGGATCGCGATGCAGTACTACACCCCGTCCCCGGACATGGCCGCCCCCGCCGGCGCGTCGACGCGCAAACTCGAGCAGATCCTCACATCGTTCCACTTCACCCCGTGAACGAGGGTGCCGCCTCTTCCGGTTTGCGCTACGCGCTCTTCAGCGCAGCTGCGAACTCGTTGGCGTCGGAGACCCGCGCGATCAAGGGGAAGATCACCTCGAGTGCAAATCGTTGCATCTCGTCGTTGATCGTCTCGCAGCAGTCGGCGAGGACAATGACGCCGTAGCCGAGATCGGCACCATCGCGGGCCGCGGCTTCGACGGCGAAGTTCGTTACCACGCCGGCCAAGACGATGGTGTCGATGCCCCGCACGCGCAATAGCCGATCGAGCTCGGTCGCGATGAAGGCGCTCATGGTTCGCTTGGGAATCACGATCTCGCCGGCAACCGGTGCTACCTGGTCGCAGAACGCCGTCGCCCAAGTGCCCTCGATTGATCGGCCGGCCGCGAGCGCACTGGCTTCCCACGGGCTCCTCTTATTGAGCTCTGGGTAACCGTCGCGCCACTGGTGGCCGACATGGACGACGGTCATGCCGGCCTCTCGTGCCGCCCTTAGCGCCCGTCGCGCATTTGCCATCGCCCGACCTCCGCGGACTGCCGCCGCAGGATCCTGTTGCGCCCAGTAACCGTCGGGGTGAACTGAGTAGTTCTCGAAATCGAGAAGCAGCAGAGCCGTGCGTCGCGTAGCGATCTCGAGCATGACTCCCCCTCCCCGAAAGCACCGACGGCGGCACGCTGTGCCGGCACAGTACTCCCCCATTCCCGCGGTAGGGACCCTCGCGTGTGGTCACGCATCGCGCCGACTGGCCCCTTGGCATTGGCTGAGCAGTAGCCTCGCCGCTGAACGACGACAAGGGGGAGGCGATGACTACGCAATCTCAAAATGAGCCGAAGGCGCTCCTAAGGCGATTTGCCGAGGCGATTAACGCCCACGACCTCGATGCGATTGTCTCGTGTTTCGCTCCCGATTATCACGACGTCGAGCCCGCGCATCCGAGGCGGCAGATAGTCGGTGGAGAGGAGGTGGTCCGCAAGAACTGGGGAACAGTGCTCCGAAGCGTCACGGACTTTCGTACCGAAGTACGAACGATCGCCGCGGAGGGCGATGTCGGATTGATCGAGC
>JALYSZ010000150.1 GCA_030854525.1 Chloroflexota bacterium
TCCACACGTTGCCGTACTTGTCGACGAGATAGCTGTAGCCGATGTCGCCCCAGCCGCGCGTGATCGCGTGGTAGTAGTAGATCGCGCGGATCGTGGCGGCGACCTGCCCGTCGCCGCCGTCGCTGCCGACGGTGTGGTGCACGACGGCCTTCTGCACGCGCTGCGGGTACTTCGGCACCCACTGCATGAGCTTCTCGTCCGCGGCCCACTCCTGACGAGTGAGAATCCGCGTCGCGTTGCTGGCCGCGCTTGCGGGGGCGGGCTCGGTGAACGAGCGCGCCACATCCTTCGCGGCCCCGACGAGGTCGTTCACGAAGCGCACGACCGGGCCCGCGTTGAGGTCGTTCACGTCCATGAAGGTGAGCCCCACGCGCTGCACGTCCGAGGGATCGCCGTCGGTGAGCCACACGCGGTACTGCGCGTAGCGCGCGTTGGCGACGGCGACCTGCGGCGGGGCGTACCACTCGTTGGTGTCGGTGTTCGCCATGTCCTCGTCCGCCGTGAGGAGAGCCCAGTCGCTCCAGCTCGCGTCATCAGCGGACGTCCGAAGCTCCACGTAGAAGCGATCCTGGGTGCCGGGGGCCGCGGCCCAGTGCACGCCGACCTGGTCGTAAAGCTGACCCGCCGAGATGCTCGGAGACGTGAAGAGGAGCGTTTCGCCGCCGGTCTGACCGGCGTCGGCCGCACTCACCGTGCCGCCGCCCTGACGGGTGAGCGTCGCATTCATGGCCGGGAGCGCGATGGTGACCTCGCGTGCCGTGATCTCGCCCGTCACGCGCGGGGCTGCGACAGCGGGCGGCCCGGAGTTCGGGAAAAGCGCGAGAAGGAAGAGACCGATGAGGAGTGCGAACCGCTTTTTGCTGAGACGTTGTCTGCGCAAGGGCGGAGGTCCCCTCTCTCTTCCTCGTTCACCTCCCCTGCGCGCGAGCGCTAATTGTGTCGCAGGGAGTTGAGTCTGTACATGGTCGAACGAGAAGGGGCCGCAGACGTTACCGCGCGGTGTCGGTCGAGTTTCTTAAGAACCGGTGTCTCAACAAGCGTGCAGACGAACGCTTTAGAAGGGGTTCAACCGCACCATCGTCGAACGTAGGCCAAGACAATTACGCAAAAGGTCATCCGCCCGTAGATCGGCGTTCGCGGCCGTACCAAAGACACGCACCGAGATCGGATGACCGATGCCCGGCGGCACCTGATTCGATAGATCGACGGCTTGCAGCGTGCCGATGTCCGGACCACCGCAGCGCAGCACGGCGGACCGCACCTCTGCGCTGGTGAACGTTACGGTCCAGCTCGCTCGAGGATTCGACGGCGCCGCAACCGCGCGATCGGCGGGGTCCGCCACTGGCGCGAGGTACGGCTGCCCCCCAGAACATACCCACGTGCTTCCGGACCGTACGACGTTGTTCATCCAGCATCCGTCCGAGAGCGTGTAGCCACCATTCGAGCTCGCGAAGTACGCGCGGATCGATGCGCCCTGGTACGTGATGACCCTTCCGCTCGTCGCGGTGACCGCGGTGTTCGACGAGGGCACCTCGACGCGCGCGCCGCCGTAGCACTGATCCGCCTGATCATCGGTCACGTCGTAGTCGCGCGCGGCACCCTTGTAACCGGAGTACGCGTACGTCCGCGCCGCGTACGCCTGCGCCTTCAGCGCTTCCGGGTGCCAGCTCGTCGGCATCTCGAGCGGCAGCACGCCGCGGACGTAATCGTCGTAGGTGACGGTGTTGATGACGCGAAGCGTGCCGCCGAGATTCGTTAAGCGCATGCTTCCGCGGTACGCGCCGAATTTCTGAATGAACCCGAGCGGCTGCGTGGGATCGAGCGGCACAACCGAGATCGGCCCCGGACCCGAGTACACGAGCCTCGGCGGCGCCCAGTTCGCCCAGACCTCGACGATGCCGTTCTTCGCGATGAACTGGAAGTTCTGGCCACCAGCGCCGCGCGCGAGCTCCTGGTTGTTCGCGCCCTCGTTCAACACACGCATGCCGCCGGAGGAGTTGAGGTCGGCGAGCGAGCCCGCGAAGTACCGGTTGTCACCGCATATGTAGCGCCCCTGCGACGAGGGCGCCGAGAGCAGGACGCGATTCATCGGTCGCTGCGCATCGACGAACTGCAGCGTAGTCCCGGGGTAATAGCGCGCGACGATCTGCTCGCCGGTGAGCGTGAGCCCGGTAACGCCGGTGGCCCAGCCGTTCGCGCCGTACTGGCTCATGCCGACGCTGTGACCGAAGCCGGACCCGTAGAAAGTGACGCCGGGCACGATCGTGAAGTCCTCCCGCTTCCGCTGTACGCCGAGATGGCTGAACCAGGCGACGCCCTCTTGCACCATGTCCCACTCGAGGCGATAGCCACCGGTGCCACTCGGGAGCGCAACGGTGACCGGCACGGTCACGGATGTGAGCGGCGGAACGTTCGATGGCAGCCGGCCGCGGGCGCCGTCCCAGACGACAGGGGTCCCGCCGCTGTCGTAGATGTGATAGCTGAGCGCGAATGCCCCCGGCGTCCAGGTGCGCGCGCCGTAGTTCGAAACGACGACGGTAATCTGGAAGGTCGCTCCGATGGTCGCCTGCTGGGGGGTCGTCGAAGCGCCGTAGCCCGCGTTCAATCCGCTCGACACCGCGAAGCTCTGACGGAAAGGCTGCGAGCCGAGAGACCCGAACCACGCGACTCCTTCCCGCACGAGGTCGACGACGAGCGTGAACGTCCCCGCGGTCGAGGGCGCGGTGTAGTTGATCGTGAACTGCTTGCTCGCGCCGACTGCGATTTCGCCGCCGAGCGGGATGCGTGGACCGTCCCAGATGACCGGGTTGCCGCTCGCATCGAGGAGGTGGTAGCTCAGATTGACCGGGTTCGGCCCGGTCGTGTTCCACGGCTGATTGCCTGTGTTCGTCACGGTCATCTGGACCGTCTTGGGCTCGCCGAAATACGCGGAAGCCAGCGCCGCGCTCGTGAACCCGGCCGAGTAGGTGATCGGCGCGACGTTGGTCAGAAGGCGCGCGGTCGGGCTGCCGAGCGATTGGAACCAGGCGACGCCTTCGCGCACCAGATCGAAGGTCAGCGCGCACGCGCACGGTGAGGGCGGCGCGACGACGGTTGTGTTCACCGTCGCCGTCGCGCCTGGTTCGACGTTCGCGGAGAGCGGGGTGCGCTTGCCGTCCCACACGATCGTGTTGCCGGTCACCGCATCGTGCCAGTGGTAGCCGAGGCTCACCGCGATCACACCCGGCGCCGCGAGCGCTGGCCATTGCGCGGCGCCCGCGTTGGTCACGGGCACGCTCACTTGGTACATACCGCCGGCGATGAATGACGGCAAGGCGACCGACCCGAATCTCGCGACATACGGCGGTTGAGCGGTGATCGAGTACGGGTTGCTCGGCGCGAGCCAGCCGACGCCCTCCTGGACGAGCGCGATCCGCAGGAGATATGCGCCGGCGGAGGGCGGAGCGGTGATGCTGAGCTGCACAACGCGTCCCTGGGTCGGAGCGACGTCCCCGCCGAGCGGGGTGCGTGTCCCGTCCCAGATGACGGTCGCGCCCGATGCGTCGTACCAGTGATAGCTCGCGTTGACGAGACCGGGGCCGGTGGATTTCCACGTGTCGGTACCGGTGTTGTTCAACATCACGGCGACGGCGAACGTCGTGCCGGCTGGCACCGACACGGGCGGCGAGGCGACGTAGGTCGCGATGTATGTCTTCGTCGGCATCGCGAGCGCTCCGGCGCCGGGGAGCAGGATCGCGAGCGCGACAAGCGCCGACACGACGTGCCTCAAACTCACCCTTCCCTTTTCCTTAAGGCTCGCTCGTCCGCTGGGCTTACGGGCTGGTGTGCACGACCAGCACGTTCTCGAGGTGCCGCAGGTCCACGGCGGGAACCAGGATCGCGCGCTGGAAGGTCCCGTTCTCGCCTTTTGTGACCTCAACGACCTTACCGAGGATCAGCCCTTTCGGATAGAGCGATTTCAGGTCATTCCCGATCGCGAGGCCGGCCGTGATCACGACGTCACCGACCTTCACGTCCTCGGTCTGGAGGATCCAGTCCATGACGAGGGTGTCGCCGTACTGCCCGCGCACGATGCCCGCGGCGCGTGAGCCCTGGACGAGCGCGGAAACAGCCGAACCCGAGTCCGTCACGAGGAGGACCTTGCTGTAGTTGTTGCCGACCTCGCTCACCCTTCCGACGACGCCCTGATCGGAGATGATCACGTCGTCGAGGAGCACGCCGTCCTTCGCGCCCGAACCGAGAACGATGGTGTGGAGCACGCCGGATGGGTCGCGTGCGATGACCGACGCGCTCTGCGTCTGGAGCTTGAGCGCTTTCGCGGCCTCGGCGAGCTGCATCGCCTGCTGCGCCTGGAACGTCTGCTCGCGTAGCTGGATGTTTTCGAGGGTGAGCTGGTCGACGCGGGCCTTGAGAGTGTCGTTGTCTGTTCTCAAATTTTCGATCTCCGCGATCGCCTGCCAGAAGCCGCCGGCCGTCGAGCCGACCTGCCCGAGGACGCGCTCGGCCGGGACGAGGAGCTCCGTTACAAAGGTCGCGCCGGCGCGAACGAAGCCCGTGTCACGGAGAAGGAGCAGAGCGAGCGAGGCCAGGAGGAGCCCCGCGAAGGGCCGGAGAAACGTGTTTCCCGAACCCGGAGCGCGCCGCGCGCGCCCAAAACTGGCCATCGTTGCTATTTAACGCGGCAAACGCGCGTCTGTCTCTACCTCTAGCGGGGTAGCGCCGCGTATGTCTCCATTACGAGACTGCGCTCGTAGTTCTCGAGCTCCTCGAGGATCTTGCCGGCGCCGCGCGCGACGCACGTGAGGGGATCGTCGGCCACGTGGACCGCCATCTGAGTGGCCTCGGCGACGCGCGTGTCGAGCCCGCGGAGGAGGGCGCCGCCGCCCGCGAGATAGATGCCCTGATCCATGACGTCGGCGACGAGCTCGGGCGGTGTCTCCTCGATCGTGTCCTTGATCGCGTCGACGATCTGCTCGACGGACGGGTCGAGCGCCTCGCGGATCTGCGCGCTCGTGACCTCGATCGATCGCGGCAGACCCGTAAGCAGGTCGCGTCCGCGGAAGAACGTGGTGACCTCTTCGTCGAGCGGGTACGCGGAGCCGATCGCGATCTTGATGTCCTCCGCGGTGCGCTCGCCCATCAGCAGATTGAACTCACGACGAGCGTAGGCAACGATGTTCTCGTCCATCTCATCGCCGCCGATGCGGATCGATCGCGACACGACGATGCCGCCGAGCGATGTGACCGCGACTTCCGTCGTGCCGCCGCCGATGTCGACGATCATCGAACCTGAGGGTTCGTTCACCGGAAGTCCCGCTCCGATCGCGGCGGCCATCGGCTCCTCGACGAGTCGGGCCCAGCGCGCGCCGGCCGAGAGGGCCGCATCTTGCACCGCGCGCTTCTCGACCTCTGTCACACCGGAGGGGATCCCGATGATCACGCGCGGGCGCGGCAGGAGCGCCATGCCCGAGTGGACCTTCTGGATGAAGTAGCGAAGCATCTGCTCGGTGATGTCGAAATCACTGATCACACCGTCCCGGAGCGGACGGATAGCGATGATCGACGCGGGCGTGCGTCCGACCATGCGTTTGGCCTCGGCACCGATCGCGAGCACCGCCCCGGTCCTGGTGTCCTTCGCGACGACGGACGGCTCACTGATGACGATCCCGCGTCCCCGGACATGGACGAGCGTGTTGGCCGTGCCGAGATCTATCCCGACGTCACGCGAGACCAAGCCAAATAGGGAATCGAGCAATCCCAGGAACCCTCCGAACGCGGTGTGTCCTCGCGCCGAACTGTAACGCCCGAAATGGGCCCTTAACGCGGTGTTTGCGTCGGAGTTGGTGTCGGTCTCGGAGTAGTTGTGCCCGAAACGGCCGGACGAGGCGTCGTCGTGACCCTCGGCGACGCCTGCGTCGTCGACTTGGCCGTAAGCCTCGGCGTTGGCTTGACGGTCGGCCGTGGGGTCATCGTCACGGTCGGCCTCGGAGTGCGCGGCGTGGCCGTCCGCTCGGGCGCCGGGGTGCCCGGAACGACGAGCGCGAGGCCCGCACCCGAAAGACCCGAGAGCCGGATCGGCTGTTAGCGATCGTCGCACACGACGACGCGATGGACCGAGCGCGGTGGCGTTTCTTCGTAGACCCACATGACGGTGTGCGCCGGGTTCGCCCACGCCTCGAAGAGGCGAACGTGCCCGAGCCGTTTGGGGTCGCGCCCGGTCGTGAGGTTCAGCGCGTCACCCGGAAGCAGCTGCTCCTTTGAGATAGCTGAGGAGATGTTCCAGATGGAGTCGGTCGAGTACCGGTCGACGCCCCACGCGCGGCTGAGCCACGCAGAGCAGTCCATTCCGTTCTTCGTGGAGTTGCCGCCCCACACGTACGGGATGTTCAGCAACGCGGCGGCGCGCGACACGATCTCTCCCCGGATGGCGAGTGACGGGTCGACGACGGCTTTCTCGACGACTGGAGCCGCCGCTGGAGTCGGCGGTGCGGGCGCGATCGCCTCGGGCCCATTGGCCTTTTCCGGATCGGCCATCAAGGTCGCGAGCGATGAGAAGAACAGCGCGCGAACGGCAGCCCACGCGTCATCGTCAGCGAAGAAACGCACGACGACGACTCGGCCGGTGGTCTCCGCGAAGTGGTACCGCGTGAAGGTGCGAAGACCTTCATAGCTCGAGTCTTCGTCGATCGCGACGAAACCCTTGACCGAGCGCGACGTCCGCTCCCATCGCTCGGAGCCCGCTCCGATGAGACCGCTCCCGATGCGCGCGACGCCGATCGAGGGGATCGCACCGGCGTCGTCCAAAAGCCCACTCGTTGGCGCCACCGGTTGCGCGTAGAGCGACGTATTACCGAGACGAAGCTGGAAGCGAGCCACCTCGAAGACCGGGTCGGCCGGTTGCGTTATCGGGTTGAGCGACTCGGCCGGCGCGCGCAGCCACCATGCGGGCGGCGCGATCGAGAGTCCCCATTCATCGTCGGTCCAACTATTCGCGAGGAGGGGCGGCGCGTCGACAGCCTGGACGTGCCGCGCCGTGAGGATCGGCGCGGGTTCCAGGTCCGCCGGTCGCGACGCCGCCATCCCACTGAGCGGCAGGGACACCAAAGCCGAGACGGCAAGGAGCGCCGTGCCTGGCAGCGCCGCGAAGCGACGTGGCGTCTTGATCCCCACCGCTCGGATATCGAAGGCGCGCGGGAAACGTCACACCGGGTGCTTGATACGCGCCTGACGCGCGCCTACGTGACCGAGGGTCTCCAGAGATCGATCTCGGGGAGGCCGTGCATGCTCAGGAGCTGCGAGATCTCGCCGGTGTGGAAGGCGTCGTGCGAGAGGAGCCGCATGAGCACCGACTGCCTCGTGTGCTTTTGCGTCTTCCCCCCCCGATCTCGCGTGTGAACTCTTCGCCCAGCATCGCGGGCGTCCACCGTTCGAGAGAGCGCTCGATGATCTTCCACGACGACTCGAGTGCGAAGACGAGCTCCTTCGAACCACGAGGCGTGCTCTCGTCATCCTCCCAGCCAACGCCACTCAACGGATCCGTGAATGGCGTGTTCTCCGCGCCCCTCTCCTTGAATACGCCGCAGAGCCAGTAGACCCGCGCGCCCGCGGTGTGAGCGGCGATCGCCCAGATCGGCCACTTGTCCGGCGCGACCCGAAGCTTCACCTGCTCGTCGTTGAGACTGCGAATCGCATCGACGAGACGACCGCTGTATTGGCCCCAGCGGTCATAGAAAGGCGCGACGCCGCCGCTCATAGCGAAATCGTAAGAGTTGGGACGGCCAAGTCGGATGCCGCATTCCCAAAGGCGTGCGACGCTTAACCCCATGCACGGACTACTCCTTCTTGTACTTGTCCTCACAGCGTGCACGACCACACCGAACGCGGCCGCGTCGCTAACGCCTTCGCCGACCGCGTCCGCGACGGCCACACCAACCCAGACGGCGACAAGCGCACCAACCGCGTCGCCTTCGCCGATCGCGCTGCCGTCTTTCGCGCAGCTCAGCGCGCCGTCGGCGACCATCGTGTGGGCGCTCGTCGCGGGCACGCGGCTCTTCCGTTCGTCCGACCGCGGCGACACGTGGGCGGAGCGTTCGGTGCCGACAGGTCTAGCAAACGTCGAAGTCGCGTTCGCGGACGACACGAACGGCCTCCTACTGAGCACCGGCACTGCCGCGACGCAGTGTCAAACGCAGACGGTGTCGATCTGGAAGACGTCGAACGGGGCCGCCTCGTGGCAGATGATCGCGTCGACCGGGATCGCCGACGGGATGTGCAAGCGTGGTCTTTCGTCGACAGATTCGACGCACGCGTTCTTCACGACATACAGCCCAAACGCCGGTTCACTGGTCTACCGAACCGCCGATGCCGGCGCGAGCTGGACAGCATCGGCGCCTCTCCCAATCCCGCCGAACCTTGCGAGTCAGGGCGCCCTGTTCGTCAGCATCACGGAACGTCCGCGGGGGTTCGGGTCGGTCGTTCTCGTCGGCGGTGGAGCCGGCCAGACGAAGGACGTCTTCCGCTCGACCGATGGCGGCGCGAGCTTCACGTATGCGTCAACGGTCGCGGCCGACGGGACCGTCGCATATGTCACAGCAACGCGTTGGCTGCAGATCGCGCCGCCAGGCTCATCGATGGAGACCACCGACGGCGGCGCCACCTGGCACGCGTACACGACCGACTACACCCAAGCCGCACCGATCGCGCCGGATGTTGTCTTCGGCGACGCGACGGTTGGGTACGCGACAGCGCGCGGCGCTATTCAACGAACGACAGACGTGGGCGCGCACTGGACCGCGATCAAGACGCCGGGGACCGTGTAGCCGCTAAGAGCGGGCGCGCTCTCCCTCGGCCTTGCCGCCCGGGTGGACCGTCCAGTCGCGCTCGTCGAAGTCCTTCGCGCAGAACGGGCAGATGTTCCACTCCGGCCGGATGAGCTTGCCGCAGTTCGGGCAGACCCTCTTGAGACGCGTGCGGCAGGTCGGGCAGAGGATGAACTCCTCCTGCACGCGTTCCTTGCAGGTCGGACAGACCACGCGCTGCTCCGCTTCGGCGAGAAGACTCTCCTCCGCGAGCTGACGCTCGTACGCCTCACCGAGCGTCTCCTTCGGACGAACGATGAGATAAAGGAAGAGTCCAAAGATATTGAGGATGACGACCATGAGACCCGCGAGGTATGGCAGGAGCTGGTTCTCGGTCCGCTGCTGCGCATCGCGAACGGTCCAGAAGACCATCGCGAGGTAGATCGCCAGGATGTACAGACCCGCCAGCCGGATCGAAAGCTGGATGAGCGGGTTGCTGACGATCGAGGTCCAGAGCTGATTGAGATCAGGCATTTAGCACGGCTCCAATGCGTACCGTGTCACGACGGACCCGGTCACGCCAATAATCAAGTAGGTCTCTAAGAGTCTGCTCGAACGGGATCTTGGGCTCCCAGCCGGTGGCGTGCTGGAACTTGGAGGCGTCGGCCCAGAGGATCGGGACGTCCGACGGGCGAAGTCGGGCGGGGTCTTCCTGAGACCGGATCTTCACGGTGGAGTTCGCGAGCTGCATCGAGAGCATCTCGCCGATGGCCCAGGTCCGGCCGCGGCCGACGTTGTAGACCTCGCCGGCTTCGCCGCGCTCGAGCGCGAGCCAGTACGCCCGGACCATGTCGCGGACGTCGGTCCAGTCACGCTTGCTCGTGAGATCTCCGTGATAGATCACTGGCTCGTGCTGTCCCGCCTCGATCAACGCGATCTGGCGCGCGATGGTGCTGGTCACGAAATGCGTTCCGCGGCGCGGGCCGGTGTGGTTGAAGCCGCGCGTGACGACCAGGTGCATGCCGTACGACTTGAAGTACTGGTAGGCGAGCTTGTCCTGCGCGACCTTGCTCACTGCGTAGGGCGAGAGCGGGCGCAGCGGGTTCGTCTCTTTCATCGGTACCTCGTCCGGGTAGACGAGGCCGTACTCCTCTGACGAGCCCGCGATGTGCACGCGGATCTTGGTGTCGTGCCGGCGGATCGACTCGAGGATGTTGAGCTGCGATTCGATGTTGATGCGCATCGTCGCCGAAGGCTCGTCGAACGATGACTGCACGAACGATTGCGCGGCGAGGTGGAAGATGCGGTCCGGCCGCGTCGCGGCGATCAACTTCTCGACGGCGCCCGCGTCGGTGAGCTCGCAGTGGAGGAGCGTGACGCGACCCTTGTGCGCCTGGTCGGCCTGACCCGCGCCTGACGAGTAGCGGCCCTCGATGACGTCAAGGACGCCTTTCGCCATGAGCGTGTCGAGGTTCTCCATCCGCGAGCGCCACCGATAGGTGCCGAAGACGGCGACATCGGGATGCTCGGCGAGGATGTGCTCAGCGAGGTGGCTACCCGCGAACCCGGTGATACCGGTGATAAGGACGCGCATCGCGCGAGAACATTAGCAAGGGTCGTGCCGGGGGTTGCTTGGTCGGCCACGACCGGCGGGCAGGAGTACTTCGAGAGGCAGTCACTCGCCAGCAAGTAGGGCAGAGTATCCGCGCGGAGGACTGATGCCGATCCTGGAGATCCGCCGTCATGCCCAGCGCACAGATCGCGGCAATGAGAGGAGCGCGCTCACGCCTGCCGGTCGCGCCATGGCGGAAGAACTCGCGCAGCGCGCGCCCGCGTTCGTACTCGTTCTCTCGAGCCCACTTCCGCGCGCGAAGGAGACAGCCCAGGTCATTGCCGGTCGCCTCGATGGGATCGAGCCGGGATTTCTTCCCGAGATGGGTGGCGTGATCGGCGACCGAATTTTCGGCGAGATGCGCACGCTCGCGGACTGGGCCGAGGTCCTACGCGAGCGCGACGATGCGCGAAAATTCGCAACCGAACAGCTCGCGACCTGGGCACGCGTCGCAATGCGCGTAGGTGAGAAGGATCGCGTGCTCGCCGTCTCGCACGGCGGAATCATCGAGCTGCCCGCGATCACGCTCGCACAGCGGCTTCGCACGCCGCTCGACGGCGCGTCCTTCGGCTACTGCGAGGGCGTCGTTGTCACATACGCGAAGGGCGCGCCGACGAAGATCGAAGTCGTGCGGTTCTAGCGACTATTCGACGGAGATCGATTCGCGGCGCGTGCCAGTCTTCGAGCCGCCGTCTTGTTTTTCGATCCAGTGATCCAGCACCGACCGAAGCGCCAGCAGCTCTTCCTTCCACGCGGCGCGCATGTGCTTCCGGGTCTCGGGCGGGAAGACCTCGTCGAGCAGCGCCCGACCCCGAATGCGCAGGCGCTCCTCGTCCATCTCACGCAGGCGCGCTTCCAACTCTTTGATGCGGGCTTCGAGCTCGGTCGTCGTAGCCATTTCCTTCCCCCTAGTCGCGGACGGGCGCCGCGAAGTCGACCCGGAGTGTGTTCCCCTCGAACTTTGCGCCTTTCGCTGGCGCTTCGACAAGGGCGCGCGGTAATACGAGGTTCCGCCGCCACGAGCCGACCTGCAGGACGAGCTCGTCGCCATTCCTCAGGAGCTTCACCTGCTCCTTCGACGTAAATGGCAGATCGAGCGTCAGGACGTACCCGCCGTTCTCGCGGCGTACGCGATACGGGCGGCCGCGGTAGAAGAACTGACCCGGGTCCTCGTCACCAAAGAGCGCCGCCCCCAGCTTCCGCAGCATCTCGAGGCCAAGGACCTCGCGGTCGAAGAATGGCACCGATCGCACCGGGACCGGCGCGAACGACTCCTCGACGAGGGGCTGGTACCGCCGCTGAGCTTCTTGCCATCCTCCGAAGTACGCGCCCGCACCTTCGGGCAGCACGCGGTTGCAGACCACAAGGTCCGTCGGGTAGCCGAAGAGGTGGAAGTACGTGAAGGAGCGCTGCGCCTCCTTAATGACCATCTTCTCGAGGTTGAGGACGAGGCGTACCGAGCTTTTCTGCTCGTCCGCGAGAAGCTGCTGCATGTGGTCGAGGCGATGGAAGAGCTCCTCGCCGGCCGCAAAGACGCTGTCGTCCGGAATGGGAATGCCCATGACCCGACGGAGCACCGGACCAGCGATCTGCATCGCGCGCCGCTGAATCGGAAAAATGCGCTCGAGCCACCACCGGCCAGCCTCGGGCAGCGAGAGGAGGCGGACTGTCTCGCCGGTCGGCGCAGCGTCGACGACGATGACGTCGTACTTCCCGCTGTCGTGGTGCTCGGCGATCCAGAGAAGGCTCGAGAGCTCGTCCATCCCGGGAAGGACGGTGAGCTCTTCGGCGAGGACGTCGTCGAGGCCGCGCCATTTGAAGACGCTCTGCATGTATCTCTGGATCGTTCCCCAGTGCCGTCGGACGTTGTAGTAGACGTCCGACTCCTGACCCCACAGGTTTTCCGCAATGCGCGTCGGCTCACCGCCGAGAGGCACCTCAAAGGAATCAGCAAGCGAGTGAGCGATATCCGTCGAGATAACGAGCGTGCGCTTCCCTCGCGATGCGGATAGAAGCGCGGTCGCGGCCGCGACGCTCGTTTTTCCGACGCCGCCCTTCCCCGTGTACACGATGATCCGCGTCGCGCCGGTCATCGACCGAGCATAGGTCTGACCGCTACCGATACCTCGTCGACCCGACCGCGACCGCATTCGCGCGATACGGTCGGTCTGCCGGTGTGGCGGCACCAGCAGGGAGGAAGCAGATGTCGCCACTATCCCAGCGCGAAGCAGAGGTCCTCGAACTCGTCCGCACCGGACACGCGACCAAGGACATCGCGGCGCAGCTAGGCATCAGCACCAGCACCGTTCTCTGGCACCGAAAGCTCGCACTCGCGCGCCAGACTGCCGCAGCTGCTCCGGAGCCTCCCCGGAGCGAGCGACCGGACGCGACCCGCGGACAGTGAGAAAGGGTCCGGACGATCTGCGGTCGTCCGGACCCTGCTCACCTCAAAACAGCCGGACGGACGCGCGCCACACGCGGCCGGGCGGCCGTCGCAGAATTGGACCTGCCAGGTGTCGAAAGCCGCCGATCTCGATCGTCGTCCGAACGTGCGGATGCTGCTGCACGGCGCCTTTCGCGGGTTCGCGGGGGGCGCTCGCGACGTGACCCTCGAGGGCGGGACGATCAGGGAGGCGCTCGACGCGCTCGTGCTGGCTCACCCCACGCTCGCCGAGCGGCTCCGCGACGAACACGGCAAACTGCGTCCGCACCTCGCGCTTTTCATCAATGAGGACGACGCGCGCCTTCTCGGTTGGGAGGACGCGCCACTCCGCGAGGGGGACATCGTTCACGTGATACCGGCGCTGTCCGGCGGCTGAAAGGGGAAGGTTCGAATGGCGAAGAAGGTCACGCTCTTGGTCGGTACGAAGAAGGGTCTGTACATCCTCCGCGGCGACACGGGCCGCGGCTCGTGGGCCTGCGAGGGTCCGGAGTTCGCCCCGGCTGAGATCCACCACGCTGCGTACGACCCGCGCGACGGATCGATGTTCGCGGCGGTGAACCAGACGTGGGGCGGATCGCGCATCGAGGTGAGCCGCGACATGGGCAAAACATGGAAAACCACGAAGAACCCGGCTTTCCCCGAAGGCGGGGACCGTACCTTCTCTAAGACCTGGCACATCGAGCCGGGACACGAGAAGACGCCGAACGTGGTCTGGGCGGGTACCGAGCCGGCCGCGCTCTTTAGAAGCGAAGACCGCGGCGAGACGTGGTCGATCGTGAAGAGCCTCGACGACCAGCCGTCACGCGCGAAGTGGGTCCCGGGCTTCGGCGGGATGGGTCTCCACTCGATCGCGATCGACGCGAAGGATCCGAAGAAGATGATGGTCGGCATCAGTGTCGGCGGCGTGTACCGCACTGAGGACGGCGGCACGACATGGGTACAGGACAACAAGGTGAACGGTGCCTCGAGCGAGCGGCCGGACGTCTTCTACTGCATCCACAAGCTGCTCGCCCATCCTGAGGAGAGCGGCCTGCGCTTCATGCGGGTGCATGAGGAGGTCTACTGGCGAGATCCGGAGGAGACGACCTGGCGCTTCAGCACGCCGGGGCTTCCGTCGAACTTCGGGTTCGCCGCAGCGATCCACCCTCGTGACCGGTCGACCGCGTTTGTGATCCCGCTAGATGGGATGAAGCGCACCGCCACGCCGTTCGGCATCGGCGTCTATCGCACGACCGACAAGGGCAAGACGTGGGATCGTCTCGACAAGGGCCTTCCCGAGGGCGCGCCGCTCGAGTCAGTGCGCGAGGGGATGCACAACGACCGCCTCGATCCGCTGGGGCTCTACTTCGGGACCGCAAACGGCGACGTGTGGGCCAGCAAGAACGAAGGCGAGAGCTGGTCGCGCATCGCGCAGTACCTGCCGTACGTCACCTCGGTGCACGCCGCCACGATCGAGTGACATGCACGTTCTGTCAGATCGCTAAAGGCGAGCTACCGGCGCACGTCGTCCATCGCGACGAAGACGTGATCGCGTTCCTCGACCGCGCGCCGCTCTTGCCCGGGCATGTGCTCGTGATGCCCATGCAGCACGTCGAGACACTCGACAATCTGCCGGACAACTTGCTCGTGCCCGTCTTCGCGGCCGTGCGCCGAACCTCGACCGCGGTGCAAAAGGCGCTTCGTGCCGACGGCTCCTTCGTCGCGACGAACACCAGGGTGAGCCAGAGCGTCCCGCACGTCCACATTCACGTCGTGCCGCGCAACAAAGGCGACGGCCTGTTCTCGACGAGGCTCGTCTGGCAGCGAAAGAAATACGAGAACGATCGGGAGATGGCGGAGATCGCGACCAAGATCAGGACCGCATACGACGGCTGATCCCAAGTACCAGGACTTATCGCCGCGATAGTTCCATTGCGCAAGCGCGGCAGCAGGCGCTGAATCGTCCGTGGGTGGAAGGCCGGCAGAGCCGGAGGGGCTGGAGAGGAAGCGGCTATGAGCGCAGGACAGGGCTTGCGACGTGGCTACGCGTACGGGGTAAGCGAAGCGGTCCACTCCGGACCCACTCTCGGACAACGCAGAACGGCGGACGTGCCCTCGCTCATCGTGATGGCGACGCTGATCTTCGTGATCGTTGCGGTAGCGAGCGATCCAGTGCTCGCGGCGTCCGTCGGACGGATCTTCGGTACAGCCTGGTCTGACACGCTCGGATTCTTCTTGCGAGTGGTGAGCCGCTAGCTAGCGACCCACCGCCGCCGGAACGAATCGACGGATCGCATCGACGATCGCACTGTGCTCCTGCTCGAGGACGCGCGCCGCTAAGGTCGAGGCCGTATCGCCGGCTTCGACCGGCACGCGGCGCTGGACAACGACCTCACCTAGATCGACGGTCTCTGGATGGACGCGATGCACGGTGCATCCAGACTCCGTCGCGCCCGAAGCGAGCACGGCTTCGTGCACCTTGTTGCCGTGCATGCCCCGCCCCCCGAAGAGCGGCAGGAGCGCCGGATGGAGGTTGATGACCGGCACGCCGGGGAGCCGTACGAAGAAGATCGGCGCGAGGATGTGATCAAAGCCCGCCAGGACCACAAGCTCGGCGCCGACGCCGGCGATCGCGGCGGCCATCGCTGAGTGCGCGGCGGCGCGATCCGAATACCGGCGGAGCGTGAAGACGGCGCTCGGCACACCAGCGAGCGCGGCCCGCTGCAACGCGGGAACGCCGGCGTGGTTGGAGACGACGATCGCGACGCGAGCATCGAGCTCGCTCGACGTGCACGCGTCGAGGATCGCCTGAAGATTCGATCCGCGACCCGATACGAGGACCGCGATTGGCAGCGTCATCCGAAGATCACCCTCCGTCCAGATGAATGTGGGACGACCTTTCCGAGTGCGACGGCTCCGGGGACTGCCGCGAGTGCGTCGTCGAGCGCGTCCGCGCCCATCGAGACAACGAGCCCGACACCCATGTTCCATGTGTCGAACTGCTCGACCTCGTCGAGGTCGCCGAGCTTCGCGAGAAGAGAAAAGACGGCAGGTACCTCCCAGGACTCGCGATCGATCCACGCCGCGGTGCCGTCGGGCAACGCGCGCGGGAGATTGCCCTCCCATCCGCCACCGGTGACGTGGGCGATCGAGTGGATGTCCACGATCTCGCGCAGCGCGCGGAACTCCGCGAGATAAGGACGATGGACCGCGAGCAGCGACGCGCCGAGTGTGGCGCCGCCGAGCTCTTCACGGGGGGCGAGCAGCACATCGCGCAACGAGACGCTTCGCTCGTGCATCGCCCTGCGCGCACAGATTTCGCGCGCCAGCGAGTACCCGTTCGTGTGCAAGCCGGTCGAGGGGATCCCGAGCAGCGCGTCGCCTTCGCTCACGCGCAGGGGCCCAAGAATCTTCTGGCGGTCGACGACACCGACGAGGAATCCAGCCAGGTCGTACGCGTCGGGCGTATACATACCCGGCATCTCCGCCGTTTCGCCGCCGAGAAGCGCGGTCCCAGAACGGGCGCACGCGTCGGCCATCGCGCCAACGACTCGGGAGAACACGGCCGGATCGATCTGCGAGGTCGCGAAGTAATCAAGGAAGAAGAGCGGTTCCGCGCCCATCGCGAGCGCGTCGTTCACGCAGTGATGGACGAGATCCGCGCCGACGACCTCGTGGCGGTCCAGGATGCGCGCTAGCTCCAGCTTTGTGCCGACGCCGTCCGTCGTCGCGACGAGGACCTTCTCGGCGCCGGGGGACGCGAAGAGTCCACCGAATTGGCCCACGTCGCCGATGACCTCGGGGCGCCGCGTTCGGGCGATGCGCTCCTTCACCCTCGAGAGCGCGTCTTCGGCTCGCGCGATGTTCACGCCGGCGTCGCGGTACGTGAGGCTCATTGGTGCACCCTGCGCGTACGTCGACCTAGAGTCGGCGCGCTTCGGTGCCCACTGGAGGAGGACCTTTGACGCTGGTCCCTCGAGGACCCGCATGAGATCAGTCCCCTCCGGTGGACCGGGCGGCAGGAACCGGCCACAGGAAGAAGCGCCCTGCAGCGCCGCTCAATGAGCACCCGGGCCAAGGCCGTCCCGACACCGGAGGGGAACCCATCTTCGCACGGGAGGACGACGTGGAGGACTGCACCGCGGGACTGGACTGGGCCAGCGAAGCCCACGCGATCTGCATCGTCGACGCACGCGGGGAGATCCGCGAGTCGTTCAGCGTGGCGCACGACGCGGCCGGGCTGGCCGAGCTCGTGCGCCGGCTGGGGCGGTATCCCGGGGTGCGCCTGGCGATCGAGCGGCCCGAGGGCCTGCTCGTCGACACGCTCGTGGATGCGGGCATCCGCGTGGTGCCGATCCACCCAAACAAGCTCAAGGCCGCGCGCGAGCGGTACAGCTCGAGTGGCGCCAAGAGCGACCCCGGCGACGCGTACGTGCTCGCCGACTTCCTGCGTACCGACGGCCATCGCTTCCGCGAGCTCGCCCCGCTCTCCGAGGCGACGCGGGCGCTGCGCGCCCTGGTGCGCAGCCGCGACGACCTGGTGAAGGCCAAGGTCGCGCTCACCAACCAGCTCGCCGCGCAGCTGGCGGTCTTCTGGCCGGGTGCGGCCGAGATCTTCCAGCGCCTCGACTCGGATATCGCGCTCGCCTTCCTCACGCGATATCCGACCCCCGAGACCGCGGCGCACCTGGGCGAGGCCCGGCTGCGGGCCTTCTTGCGCCGCAACGCGTACTGCGGTCGCCGGCCCGCGGCCGATCTCCTGGGACGCCTGCGCGCCGCACCGAGCGGCCTCGCCGGCGCGCTCGAGAGCGAGGCCCGCGGGGAATGCGTGAAGGCGCTCGTCCGCGCGCTCAGCACGGTGCTGCCACAGATCCGCGAGCTCGAGGGCGCGATCGCGGTCGCGCTCGATGAGCACCCCGACGGCGCGCTGCTGAAGAGCTTCCCGCGGGCCGGTGAGGTGAACGCCGCCCAGCTGCTCGCCGAGATCGGCGACGTCCGCGGGCGCTATCTCAGCGACGACGTCTTGGCGATGGAGGCCGGCGTGGTGCCGGTCACCAAGCGCAGCGGCAAAGCAAAGAGCGTCGGCTTCCGCTGGGCCTGCAACAAACGCCTGCGCCGTGCGCTCACCGGCTGGGCCGACAACAGCCGACGCGCGTCGCCCTGGGCCGAGGACCTTTACCGGCGCGCCCGCGCCCGCGGCGCGGATCATCCGCACGCCACCCGCATCCTCGCTCGCGCGTGGCTCCGCGTCCTCTGGCGCTGCTGGCAGGACCACGCGCTCTACGACCCCGCGCGCCATCTCGGTGCGGCGCGTTTGGCCGCGTGAGGTTGACACAGGAAGTCTCATGC
>JALYSZ010000151.1 GCA_030854525.1 Chloroflexota bacterium
GCCCCGTCGCGATAGCCGTCCAGCGCGTCGGCCGCCAGGTGCAGCGCGAGCCGGGTCTTGCCCGTGCCGCCCGCGCCGGTGAGCGTCACCAGGCGGCTCGCCTTGAGGAGCTTCAGGCCTTTCTCGAGCTGCGCTTCCCGTCCGAGGAAGCTCGTCAGCTGGGTCGGGAGATTGTTCGAGGTGGCATCGAGGGTCCGGAGCGGCGGGAACTCCTGCGGCAGGCCGGCAATGACGAGCTGATAGATCTGCTGCGGCCGGACCAGATCCTTGAACCGATGCTCGCCGAGCTCGCGGAGCGTCACGCCGGACGGAAGCGCGTCGCGGACCAGCGGCGCGGTCGTATCGGAGACCAGGACCTGGCCGCCGTACCCGGCAGCCATGATGCGCGCGGCGCGATGCACCTCGAAGCCGATGTAGTCGGTGCCCGCCGCCGCGCTCGCGGGGCGGGCCTCGCCGGTGTGCAGGCCCATCCGCACACGCACCGGTCCGCCTTCAGGCCAGCTCGCAGCAGCGAGATCGCGCTGCATCGCGGCGACGGCGGCGATCGCCGCGGTCGGGCTGGTGAATACCGCGAAGAACGAATCGCCCTCGGTGCGCACTTCCGTGCCACCGTGCAGAGCCAGCGCGGCGCGGATGATCCGGCTGTGGACTTCGAGGTTCCGTTCCCAGCGGTCGGCGCCCAGCGCCTGGAGCTGCTGGGTCGAACCTTCGATGTCCGAGAAGAGCATCGTGACCGTCCCGGCGGGACCGCCAGTCGCGCCGCGCTCCCGATCAGGCGTCACGGGTCGGTCCGGTGAGTTCGAAGTGAACGAGCCCCCTGACCGAACCGTCGGGATAGCGGCTCTTGTGACGAGCTTGCGCTCCTCCGGCACCGCGAAAGTCTATTGGCGCGCGGTTCCCGGCGTGACTTTGCCAACCACGAAACGCACGTTTTGTGTACGTCACCGAGCGGCGGCTGGAGACCGATCGGCCCGCTCTTCTGGATCAGCGCGGCGTGGCCGGTTCTGGGATGCGCCGGTGCCGAGGACGAGATGCCGGTGGCTTCCTGCAGCGAGTGCCAGGCGGAGGAGTTCGCAAAGAGAGGAACCCTTACGGGTTCGAGCTCGCGGACGATCCCGTCGGCGGAAGCGCGCTAACCATCTCTGTCCGATGAGGGAGTCGTTATGAGCTACCGGGTTCATCGTGTAGGACGGAGTGCAACTGCCATTCGCCGGGAGCGCCCTTCAGCACGTGACGGCCCTTGTCAGCGAATGAGAAGGCCGTTCCTACAAGCGAGTTCTTGACTGTGTCGGACACGAGGACCTCGCCGGCACCGGCCTTGTCCTTGATCCGTGCACCGATCACGACCGCCATACCGCCGATCTTGCCCGCGACGATCTCGCATTCCCCGACATGGATCCCGGCTCGAATGTCGACACCGATGGCGTGCACGCGATTGCCCACAATGAGCGCACACCGAATGGCTCGCGAGGGCGAGTCGAAGACCGCGTAGAAGCCATCGCCAGCCGTGTCGATCTCGGTACCATGATGTCGCTCGAGTTCCTCACGAATAATCGCGTGGTGTTGCTCCACAATGTCGCGCCAGCGCCGATCGCCGGCCGCCGCAGCGCCCGCGGTGCTGCTCGCGATGTCGGTGAACAAGAAGGCTGACAGAAATCGCGCGAGGCCAGAGTCAGTCGCATCACTCTCATCATCTGGTGCGCGGGCCTCGTAGACATGAACGGTCGGTACACCCTTCGGTTTCCAGACGCCGAGGTCGCGTGTGGGTATGTGCGCCGTCTTGATCAAGTTATGAATCGCTTCGCTCACGAGTACTTGGCCCGGACGGGCGCGGCTACACAAACGGGAGGCGAGAACCGGCGCCGATCCGACGTAATGACCGCCTCCACGAACGCTTTGGCCGGCGTCCACACCGAAATGGACCGCGATCTTGGTTGTTGCGCGCACGTTCTCGCTTGTGAGCGCGTCAGCGATCTCGATCGCGCACCGCACCGCGTCGACCGGAAGCCGGAAGACCAAGTGAAATGTATCGGCGACCCTCTCGATGTCGAGAGCCCGCGTCGCCGCGTGCTTTCGCACGATCCGCTCATAGGTACGCATCACCTTTGCGACCTCGCGCTCGCCCTGCTCGTTGACCATCCGGCTGTAGCCGTATAGATCAGCGAATAGGTGTGCTCGAAGCTGCGCGGGCACGCCGCGATTCTCCTCCGCCGGGCTGAGCGACGATGTTCGTTCAGTCGGGTGAACGATGAAACGCCGGTTTTGTACGTCAGCGATCAAGTCGGCACTCATGGCGCGGAGGCGGCGTTCTTGCCCCCGGCGTGCGCGAGACCGTGGCGCCTCCGGACACATGTAGGCGGTTCGACTCGCGATGAGGCTCGTGGTCCGCCCCTAATTCGTGGACAGGGCGATCACGAGGGCGGATGCTTCGCGCCGTGCGAACAGACCTCCCCACCGGCACGGTCACGTTCATGTTCACCGACGTCGAAGGATCGACGAGGCTGCTCCACGAAGTCGGTGAAGAGGCGTATGCCACGGCTCTCGCAGAGCACCGACGCGTGATCCGCAACGCGTGCAGGAAATGGAACGGCGTGGAAGTGGACACGCAGGGAGACGCTTTCTTCTTCGCGTTCCCCACCGTGCCCGGCGCGCTCGCGGCGGCCGCGGAAGTCACGGAGGTACTAACTTCCAGCGCGATCCGGGTGCGCGTTGGCTTGCATACCGGAACGCCGCTGATCACGAGCGAGGGGTACGTCGGCGAGGACGTGCATCGCGCAGCTCGTATCGCCGCGTCCGGCCACGGCGGCCAGGTGCTCCTCTCGGCAGCCACGGCGGCGCTCGCGCGTCAAAGTCACTCACAAAGCGAGGCGTTACAGGTTGTAGATCTCGGCGACCACCGACTCAAAGACCTGCCTTCGCCGGAACGCGTGTACCAGCTTGGCTCCAAGAAATTCCCAACTCTCAAGAGCCTCTTCCGCACAAGCCTCCCGGCTCCGGCGAGCCCGTTTCTTGGCCGCGAGCGGGAGCTCGCAGAGGTAGTGGCGATACTTACGCGCGACGGCACTCGGCTTCTGTCGCTGACTGGTCCCGGAGGCACGGGCAAAACGAGACTTGCACTCGCGGCTGCCGCTCAAGCTGCGGAAGACTTTGCCGGCGGCACGACTTGGGTCGGACTTGCCCCGGTGCACGAGCCCGGGATGATGTTGCCGACGATCGCGCAGGCACTTGAGATCAAGGAGAAAGCCGGCGAACGGCTCGACAAAACGGTCGGAGCGGCGCTGGCGGGGAAGCGCGCGCTTATCGTGCTCGACAACCTCGAGCAACTCCTTCCTGCCGCCGCGAAGGACATCGCTAAACTCGCGAGCGTCGCAGGTCCGGTCCTGCTTCTGACGAGCCGTGAGCGATTACAGATCCAGGGCGAAGTGATCTACCCCGTCCCGACCCTCACAGAGGCAGACGCCGTGTCGCTCTTCGTCACCCGAGCCCGGTCGCTTCAGCCAACTTTCTCCCCGGATCGCGCGGTTACCGAGCTCTGTCGCCGTCTCGACAATCTGCCGCTGGCGCTCGAACTTGCGGCCGCGCGGACCGTCGTCTTCTCGCCGGTGCAGCTACTCGAGCGTCTGTCCAAGCGACTTGACCTATTCAAGGGCGGTCGTGACGCCGATCCCCGCCAGCGCACGTTGCGCGCGACGATCGGATGGTCGTATGACCTCCTTGAGCCACCGGAGCAACAACTGTTTGGAAGGCTCTCGGTGTTCGCGGGAGGCTGCAGTTACGAGGCCGCCGAACAGGTCTGCGGGGCGGATCCCGACACATTGCAGGCTCTCATTGACAAGAGCCTCCTGCGCCGCCGCGACTCTGACCTTGGCACGCGCTTTTCGATGTTGGAGACGATCCGCGAGTTCGCTTCGGAGACGCTGTCGCCTTCCGTCAGGCGAGCCGTGCGCGACGCGCACCTCGCTTTCTTTGCGGAGAGTGTCTATTCACAGAGCAGGGCGACGCGGGACTACGAGCCGGAGGCATGGGCCTTCTTACGCGCTGAGCAGGGGAACCTGTTCGAGGCTCTCTCCTGGGCGCTCGAGACTGGCGCGGCCGAACCAGCGCAGAAGATCCTCCTTGGCGCGTGGTTCTACTGGATGTTTCATCTAGCCGCCGAGGGAGATAACTGGGCTGCGAGAATCGCCGCGCTCCCTTCCGAATCGACCCGGATGTTCGCCGGGGCCGTCAACATTGCAGGCGAGTTCCCGCGTCAACGGGGAGATCCGCAGCGCGCCGTCGCCCTCAAGGAGCAGGCCCTTCGGGTGCTCGAGGAGATGCAGCAAGGCGGCGAGCCTGACCTTGCCGGTGAAGTGGCGACAGTTCTCACAGATCTCAGCGACGTCTGCGCGCAACTCGGAGACATCCAAGGCGCGGCCGAAAATGCCGCGCGCGCGCTCGAGATCCGACGCACCTTGGGCGAACGATCGGGGATCGCGCATGCGCTGATCGGAGTTGGCAGCGTCGCTGCCCGGCGCGGTGCGCTTGACGACGCTGCACGGTTTCTCGCCGAATCGGTCGAGATCTACGAGGCCATTGGACTCCCTTTCGAGGCGGTCGCCGGTCTCTTGGAGTTAAGTCTCATTCGCCGGGCCCAGGGCGACGCTTCCGGAGCGACGGCGGCCTTGGATGAAGCTCGTCATCGCGCGCTCGCCTCGGGTGACCGGTTCTACGTTGCGATTGCACTCGCTGGATTCGGACTCGTCGCGGCGGATGAAGGCCGGGCGGCCGATGCCGTCGGTCTTCTTTCGCGCGCATTGACGGAGGTGCGCGACCTCGGGCTTGTCTTCTCTTGGATCGGTGGCACCCATATCGGGGATGAGATTGAAAGAGTCCTTCAAAGATGCCGCCGAGATCTCGGCGCGAATGAGTTTCAAATGGCGTACGAGGCCGGCGTCGGGGCTGCGGCTGGAACTGGTTCATTGCGCTCCTGACCTGAATGGATGTCGACGAAAGCCCTCCTGCCCCAATCGGTCAACCACGAAACGGACGTTTTGTGTACGGCGCCGTGTGGGGATGCGTCGCGCTGCTTCTCCCTCAGGGGTTCACGCGGGCTTGTAAGGCCGCAACCGGCCGCGAACCCGCCGAGCGG
>JALYSZ010000162.1 GCA_030854525.1 Chloroflexota bacterium
CTGTGATCGGTGCCGCGAATCTCGTTGTGGCCGACGATATGCGCACGGTCGGTCGGGATGCCGTAGCGCTTGGCGATCGCGCACACGAGGAGGGCCGAGCTCCGGTACTGCGCGATCGTGTGCGGAATGGCGTGCCGCGGGTCGTACTCGTGCTCGATGCCGATCGACCAGGGATTCGCGACACGAGCGTGGTAGGCCGTGTCGCCTTCGGCGACGAACTGCATGATGCCGCCATCCCACGCGCGGACGAGGTAGTGCGCGCTTACCTTCGAGCGGGGGTTCTGGAACCAGTTCGTGGCCGAGAGCCACGTCCCATCGGTCTCGTGGACGACGATCGTGGTGACTGCCGCGGTCCGCCCCGCGTCGTAATTGCTCCGCGACGCCGGGACGTACTCGGTCGGCGGGTAGTAGGGCGGAGGCGCGGCAAGCGCAGGCGAAGGCGCGGCAAGCGCGAGGACGAGGCCCATGGCGATACCTGCAACCCAACGCATTGGTAGGAGCGTGCAAGCTACTTAGCGGCTTCTGGTTGCGACAAGGTCACAGGTACTCCTGTCCTAGCCGCGTATCGCGATGGTCACAACAACATGCATGACCTAGTGCGCGACGTGGACAGGTGCTATTAGCGCTCGCTTGTAGGTCTCGCCCATACAGTTAGATCGGCGAGGGGCGGGATTTGGAAAAGCGATTCTCTGTGCTCATGTGCGTTGTCCTATTCGCGTTTGTGGGATGCGGGACTCCCGCCACTCGCGACGCAGGCATCGTTCCGGACACGCAAGCGACCGCAACACCAGCACTGACGCCGCTCGTTACGGCTCTCGTTACGGCCGCGCCCGGCTCGACGACCGCATCACCTGCAACTCCAGCGATACGGGCGGTGACGCCGGCACCCGCCACACAGGCGCCCGCGACGGTGGCCGCCGCGACGGCGGCTCCGACCGTGAAGCCGGTCGGCGTTGCCTTCACCTCGGTGCGATCTCCCGTCTCTCGCAATGGGACCGGTTTGGCCGCCGTCTCGACCGCGCCAAACATCTCCTGCAGCATCGTGGTGACGTACAAAAGCGGCCCGAGCTCCGCGCAGGGTCTGGTTCCGAAGACATCGGACGCAGCGGGAGCTGTGAGCTGGACCTGGAATATCGGCGCAGCCACAACGCTGGGGACATGGCCGATCGACGTGACCTGCGGCAGCGCTCGCGCGCACGCGACCTTCGTCGTCCAGTAGCCCGCGCGGCGATTAGCGGCCCGCTGCCTCCTCGATGGCGACTGTCTGGTCACCCGGCGCAAGACGAAGCGGGCGGGTCTCGGGCGTCTTGATCGGCTGCAGGTGCATCGCGCGCGACCGATCGAAGCTCGCGATCCAGTTCCACATCACTCGGCCCGGCCACATGACGGCGTCGATCAGGCGCTGGAGCACGAGCTCGAGCGCATCTGCGACCTTCGCGATCAGGCGGAAGACGTAGACGATCGCCTGCACGGCGAGCCACGCCACCGCCCACAGCAGTAACCCAGCGAACGCGCCGAGGAACACGACGCCCACGGCGACAACGCTCAGTACGAAGTAGACGCCCATCGCGAAGGCGATGACTGCTATTAATAGGACGATGCCCGCGAGACCGAGCACGCGAAGCACGCCCCCGAGCAGTACCGCAAGCGGCGGGAGCGCGCGGCTCACCGCGCGAAGCACCAAAGCCGCGAGGAGCATCACGATCGCGAGCGCGCCGACGACGAGGATCCACGAGAGCCACGGCATAGCGATCGCGCCCCACGCGATGAGGGCAGTCGCGACGAGCATGAGCGGGATCGGGAACGTCAGGGCAATGCCCTCGAACTTGTTCGCGAGATCGGCGGGGATGAAGTCGGTCACGACGATCGACGCGCGCCAGAACGCGAGGAACAGCGAGAGCAGCAGGAAGCACACGGCGAGAACGAGGGCCGTCCATGTCAGCCACCGGCGCGGCGCGGGTGCCAGATCATCCCACGGACCGAGGTGGGTCATGCCGATGAGGTCGAAGAACACGAGTCCCAGCATCAGCGCGCCGACGAACGATGCGATCGCGTACGCGACGGTGATCTCTCGGAACCACTCCGGCAGGAACGTCACCGACGCGCCGATGGCCTTCTCGTGGCTCGCGATGGAAAGCGCCGCGTCCGCATAAAGAAAGAGCAGCAGCCCTCCAAAGAAGAGGAAGCCGCCGATCACGCGCCATCCGGCCCAACGATCGGAATTGCCGCGCAACGCGACCGCGGCGGAGCGGGCCTGCGCGCCGAGCCGATCGCTCCCGTTCTCGGCGTGCGTCGCGGCCTGATCGACGAGCGGGCTGAAGAGTCCGACGATCGCGCCCGTGATCGCGGCGACCGGCCAGTTCGCCGCATCGCGAGCCGTATAGAACAGCCCGGCGGCCGCGCGCGCGAGATTCCGCGCAGGACGATCCAGCACCGGCCGGAAGTAATCACGGAGGTTACGCAGCAAGCGGTAGGGAGCGGTCGGCGTCGCGCGGCGCAGCGGCGGATCGATCTCGGTACGAGTGAAGATCGCGGGGACACGGAGCAACGCCGCGAGCGAGCTCACCAGAACGCGCGCGGGAATGCCGAGGATCGTGACGAGGACGATCGCGAAGAGCAGCAGGTACCAGCGCTCGAGGATCGGTCGGAGCGCCTCGAGAAGGGCGACGGTCTCGTTCATCGACCGGTCGCCTTGAGCTGCTCGACGACCTTGTCAACGGTCGTCGCGGCCCACGGGAGGAACACCGGCGCCTGCGCGTTCAGCGTCTTGAACGT
>JALYSZ010000168.1 GCA_030854525.1 Chloroflexota bacterium
AATGCCTGCTCGCTCCCGCGCGAGCGTTGGATCTCGCTCGCCATCTCGTTGAAGGCCGTACCCATCTCCGCGATCTCGCTCGGACCGGCGAGCGGGACCCGCGTCCCGTAATCGCCGCCGGCGAAGCGACGAACTCCACCGACGAGGTCACGGAGCGGGCGCGTGATCGTCCGGGACAGGAGCGCCGCGACGAGGACGGCGAAGCCGAGCGCGACGAAGCCGCTGATCGCGAGCGATGGCAGAAGCGAACGGAGCGTATCGGTGAAGATCGCCCGCGGACGTGCCACGACGATGAAGCCGAGCCCGCCGGCGCCCGCCACGGCTCGGGCGAGCTGCTGCCGAACAAAGATCCACTGCTCGCTGCCCTCGGTGAACTCGCCGAAGTTCGCGTTTGCGGGCGGCGGAAGCACGACGTTGATGAGCTTGCCGTCGCTATCGACGACGACTCGTCGCTGCGGTGTGGTGATGATGAGCCGCGCATCGGCCGCTTGCGCCTGCTCGGTGAGCGCGTCCACGATCTCGCGCGGTTGCTGTCCGGCGCGCACGCCAGTCTGGATCGCGGTGAGGAACGGCGCGGAGAGCTCCTGCAGATGGATGCGCGTTTGGTCGTTCTCATAACGGAGGAGAAGACCCGAGATGGTGAGCGCGGCAACCGCCAGGCCGACGACGACCACCGCGAGGTACGAGAGAAAGAGGCGGCTCGCGATGCTGCGCGGCATGGCTAGCTGGGGCCCCTACCCCATCAGGGGCCCCTGCCCCTGCACCACCAGCTTGTATCCGACACCCCACACCGTCTCGATCTTCGCGTTCGCGCCGGCGAGCTTGTCGCGGAGCTGCTTCACGTGGACGTCGACGGTTCGCGTCTCGCCGGGATACGCGAAGCCCCACACGTCCTCGAGCAGGCGGTCGCGGGTGAGGACGATCCCAGGCTGTCGGCAGAACGCCTCGAGCAGCTCGAACTCCTTCGCCCGTAGGGACACCGGGCGTTCGCTCACGTGCACCTCGTGGCGCGCCGGATCGATGCGCACGTTCCCGACCACGAGGGTCCGCCCGCCGCCAGGCATCCCGGTGGTCCGCCGAAGGATCGCGCGGACGCGAGCGACAAGTTCCTTCGGATTGAAGGGCTTCGTCATGTAGTCGTCCATGCCCGACTCGAGCGCCTCGATCTTTTGCACGTCCTCAGCGCGCGCGGTGAGCGCGAGCACGGGCGTGTCCGCCTTCTTTCGGATCTCGCGCAGTAGGTCGAGGCCGTTCGCATCTGGGAGGCCGAGATCGAGGATCACGAGGGCCGGCTTCTCCTCATCGAATTTCGCGCGCGCCTCTGCGGCGGTCCGCGCGTGCGCGACGATGAACCCGGCATTCCGCAGATAGAGCGTGACCAGCTCGGCCACCGAGGGATCGTCCTCGACCACCACGATGCGTGCGGTCACGGGGCGAATGCTACGAGCGGCGCCTCACGGTACTTGTGAAAGATCGGTTCGTTTTTGAACCGTTCTGCACTAGACCGCGACGCGGACAGGCTTGGCCGGCGTGCGGACGAGCCGATCGACGATCGCCGGGAGTCCTTCGAGCGCCGGGACGGACGAGCTCGAAACGTCCGCGATGTGTGCGCTCGTGAAGACCACGAGCGCTTCGACGAGGGTGGGCGCCGGATCGACCGAAATGTCGCCCCGCACTCGCGCCGCGTTCCAGCGCGCCCGCTGCGACGGCGAATCGCCGTGGAATCGGCGGCCGATGCCGTACTTCTGCTTGCGGTACCAGTGGTCCTCGAAGCAAACAACTTCGCCGGCTTCGTCGCGCGGCTCGATGACGACGACGCCGGGCGGGCCGATGACGACCATCGGGACCTCCTCGTCCGCCCCGTCGCGCGGCGCGTAGTGCGGGACCACGACGTAGCCCTCCGGAAGGTGATCGCAGAGGTACGCCGCGGTGCGATCGGCGAGCGCCGACGCGGTGCGGAGACGGAGAGCGAGCGCCAGGCCGTGCACGCCGAGAGCGAGCGGAGGGATGGGGATGAGCGCCAGGAAGACCTCGGCCAGCCGGCGATCAAAGCCGAGCGAGCGAGCGGCCATGTCGAGGCTCAGGGCGTAGGAGATGGTCGCTGCCCCGAGCCCGAGCGCGGTCCAGAAGAGTCCGGCGCGGAGCGTGCGACGCCACCTGCGCTTGGCGGGCGGGATGCTGCCCAAGAGGGTCACGTTCACGTGGAGGCTCGCTCTCTCGGTCCCCGCCGTCGAGGGAGCCGATGGTCCTGCCCCCTAGTACCGCTCGGGCATCATCCGCAGGCGATGTCACTCCGGACCGAGATCGCCGAGCAGCCGCGCATCGTCCGAAGGCTCCTGGACGAGGGTTGGCCCGAAGCGCGCACGCTCGGTCGAGCGCTCACCCGTGTCGAGCACATCACCCTTGTCGCGCGCGGCTCATCCGACAACGCCGCGACGTACGGGAAGTACCTCCTCGAGAGCATCGCCGGCGTCGTCACGGCGCTGGCCGCGCCGTCGCTCGTGACGCGCTACCAGGCGCCGCCCTCGTATGCGCACGGGGCGGTCATCGGGATCTCCCAGTCGGGCGCATCACCTGATGTCGCCGCCGTCGTCGCGGAGGGTCGCCGGGCCGGCGCGGTCACGATCGCGTTCACCAATCAGCCGCGCTCGAAGCTCGGCCGGACCGCGGAGTACGTCTTCGCGCTGCGGGCCGGCCCCGAGCGCGAGGTCGCGGCGACGAAGACCTACACCGCGACGTGTGTGGGCCTCGCGCTTCTCGCGGCGACGACCGCCGAGGCCCGTGGTCGAAGCGCGCTCTCGCTCGCGGGCCTCGCCGAGGCCGTCGAGGAAGCGGTCAACGCGGAGCGCGACGCGGCGCGCCTGGCGCGCGCGATCGGCAAAGCGCCGTCGGTCATCGTGCTCGGGCGCGGTTATCTGTATCCGGCCGCGCTCGAGACCGCCCTCAAGATCAAGGAGCTCGCGCGTGTCTGGGCGGAGCCCTATTCGAGCGCCGACTTTGCTCACGGACCCCGGACCCTGTTGCGCCCGAAAACGCCGGTGCTCCTCCTCTCCTCGCGCGGAGCGACGGAGGCGGAAGCGCGCGCCCTCGTGACATCCCTCGCCGAACGAGGAGCGCGGGTCTACGCGATAACGAACGACGAGCGGGTCGCAAAGATCGCTCGCGACGCGGTGATCCTCCGCGCCCCGCTCTCCGAGACCCTCGTCCCGATCACCTTCGTCGTCGCGGGACAGCAGCTCGCCGTCGCCCTCGCGCGCCTCCACGGGCGCGACCCGGAGCGGCCCGCCGGCCTCGCGAAGGTGACGCGGACTTTGTGACCGGAGCCCGCTTCGGCGGCTTCGCGGGGGCCTTTTGCTTGGGCGCGTCCTGTGGTTGGAACTCGACGGAGAGGCGGTAGCCGTACGCGGCAGCCACGCGCGCGAGCGAACGGAGCGACGGGAGATACCGCGGGTCCTCCATGCGCCGCAGCTGCGTTTGCGAGGTGCCGAGTCGCCGCGCCGCGGCGCGCTCGGAGAGCCCCGCTGAACGACGCAGCTTCGCGACGGCCTCGGCCACGGCCGATGCGAGTGGGTCGGCGCGCTGCGCCTCTTCCGCAGGCGGTGCTACCGGGGTTGGTGTCGGCTGTTCGGGCAAGCGCACATCCTAAGGCGGCGTTTCGTCGTGAGCGAAACGCCCGAATTCACCGGGTCACGCCGTAGCGAAAATATCCAGCAGATCGCGTTGTGCCGCGTCGTACGCGAATAGGATCGCGCCTTCGCACCCCGCTCGCTCAGCGGCCCGCACTTGCTCGCGCATCAGGTCGCGTTCCCCCGCATAGGCCATGAGTCCTCCCCACATCCGCGTTTTCGGCGCGGCCACGCGCGCTTTGGAGAGAAGGCGCGTGACCTCCGCGGTGTCGCGTCGGTACGCCATCGGGCAGAGAAGATCGATGAGCCCTGCCCGAGCCCAGTCCGGCCATCGCTGAAGAACGCGATCGCGAGCGACGTTTGGATCGGGGAACACCGCGGCCGAGATGACGATCCCGGGTCGCGCCGCGCGTAAACGTTTCGCACCTTCGGTGACGAGCGCGGTCACTGCAGCGTGATCCTCTGGCGAGTCCGCGTAGGTCACCTGCGGGTAGCGCACGTAGTCGTAGTGAAAGCCTTCGACGCGGTACCGCGACACGATCTCAGTGAAGACGGTGAGGGTGTGCTCTCGAGCCGCCACGTTCTTCGGATCGGTGTAGATCCCTTCCCAGTCGGCGCCTCCGACCGGATCGAGATATTTCACGCCTGCGGACCGCAGGAGCCAGTCCGGGTGCCGGTTGACGAGGTGCTTAGGCGACTTCGGCGGGGCGCCGTTAGGGCTCGACCAGACGAAGAACACGTTGCCCCACGCGTGGACGCGAACGCCGACGGCGGCACCCGCGCGGACCAAATGGGCGAGGGGGTCGAAGCCGTCGTTTAGCGTTTCGGCGCGCGGTTCCAGGGTCGATGAGTAATACGCGTCGCCTCGGCCACGGACCTGGACGACGACGTCATGTATTCCTCTCGTCGTGGCGTCGGCCATGAGGTCATCGATCGCGTTCTCTGTCGTGACCTTGTCGCGGACGACCCAGAGCGCCTTATTCATCCCGAGGGGAGGGGCCCCCGATGGGGCAGGGGCCCCAGGTCTCTCGCCGCGTCGATGTTTTCCGGCCCCGAGTCGACCGGGAGCGTGCACCCGCCCGCGGCGATCCAGCGGTGACCTCTCGTCTGCGCGAGGCCCTCATGGGCTTCGCGTTTGGCGATCGCGGTCGTACGCGACGTGAACGCCTCGTCCGAGAATCCGCCGATCGCGCCGCGCGATGGCACGGCGGCGAGGAACGCCGCCAGATCGGGGTTGCCCGGAAGGCGCGGGTTCCACGACACCGCCGCCACCGGGTACCGCGCGAGCTCGACCACGCGCGCGCCGGGGCCGCACATATGGAGCACGTTGAGTG
>JALYSZ010000189.1 GCA_030854525.1 Chloroflexota bacterium
GCCTGCGGCAGACCGGCGAGGAGAGCGGCCTCCGCCAGCGTGAGCTTCGAGAGGTCTGACTTCCCGAAGTACGTCTGCGCCGCCGCCTTCACGCCGTACGCCTGGTTCCCGTAGTAGATCTGGTTGAAGTAGAGCTCGAGGATCTGCTGCTTCGAGTAGGTGTTCGTCACCTCGATCGCGAGGATTGCCTCACGGATCTTTCGCTTGAGCGAGACCTCGTCGCCGACGATCCGTCGTTTCACGAGCTGCTGTGTGATCGTGGACGCGCCGCCCTGCCCGGTCCCACGACTGGTGACGTCGGAGAAGACCGCGCGGACGATCCCGAGCACGTCGACGCCCGGATTCGTCCAGAAGCTCTTGTCCTCCGCGGCGACCGTCGCGTCGATCAGGATCTGCGGTATTTCGTCGTAGCTCACGACCTCGCGGTTCTCCTCTGAGAACTGGTAGAGGAGCTGTCCGCCCGTCCGGTCATAGACCTTCGTCGACTGGGCCAGGGGAGCTTTCGCGAGGTCCTCCGGTGAGGGGAGATCTCCGGTGAAGAACGCCAGCGCCGCGCCGGCGCCCAGAAGAAGGAGCGCGCCGGTCGCGATGATCAGGGCGAAGAGCCCCGACGGCAGAGCGAGGCGCCAACCGCCGACCGCTCCGCCGCCCCGGCGCTTCGAGCGATATGTGCCGCGCCGGAGCGCGTGGTCATGCGTGGTCTTCGAACGGGCGATGCGTTCATGGTACCCGCTGCCGAACGTATCCTTTGACCGTGCCGACACGTCCATCACAACGCGATCTCGATGAATTCCTCACGCGTGGCGTGAGCGATGTGAGCGTGCTCGGGGATCTCCGCTCCGCACTCGCCTCAGGTGAGCGTCAGTTGCGTATCAAGCAAGGCTTCGACCCGACGCACGCGAATCTTCATCTCGGTCACGCGGTCTCGTTACGTAAGTTAAGAAAGCTGTCGCAGTGGGGGCACGAGATCGTGCTCATTGTCGGTGACTGGACGACCCAGATCGGCGATCCGAGCGATCTCGACCAGAGCCGGCCGCTCAAATCCCGCGACGAGGTCATGCGGAACGCGCAGACGTACCTCGATCAGTTCCACCTCATCGTGCCTCGAGAGAACACGCGGATCGCCCTGCAGGACGAATGGTTCGGAAAGTTCGGGCTGCGCGACGTCATCCAGCTGACGGCGCGCTTCACGGCGCAACAGATCCTCGCACGCGAGGAATTCCGTAAGCGCATGGAGAGGAAGACGGCGATCCCCATCAAGGACCTCCTCTACCCGCTCTTGCAGGCGTACGACTCCGTCGCGATCGAAGCGGACGTGGAGTTCGGAGGCACGGATCAGCTCTTCAACATCCTGACCGGCAGGGAGCTTCAGGAGATGGTCGGCCAGCGTGCCCAGTCCGTGTTCATCGTCGAGCTCCTCGAGGGCCTCGACGGCGAGAAGATGAGCAAGTCGAAGCCGGCGCAGAGCATCTGGCTCGTCGATCCTCCGAACGAGATCTACGGCAAGGTCATGTCGATCGACGACAAGCTCATGCCGCACTACTACGAATGGGCGACCGAGCTCCCGTTGGAGGAGGTCCGCGCGACGCTCGACGCGCTCGCGCGGAAGGAGCTGCACCCGCGCGAGGCGAAGCGCAAGCTCGCGCGCACGATCACGACCGAGTTGCATTCCGCAGCCGCGGCCGATGAGGCGGAGCACGAGTTCGACCGCGTCCACCAAGGGGGAGCCGCGCCCGACGCGGTCCCGACAGTCGACGTCAAAGTGAATGGGCAGAGAGACGTCGGCATCGTGGATCTCGTCGTCGAGGCGTTCGCCAAGAGCAAGAGCGACGCGCGGCGCCTCGTCGCTCAGAACGGCGTGCGCGTAGATGGCGCTCTGGCAACGGAGGACACGAGGGTCCCAGTCAAAGGGGAGCCGCTGCTGCAGATCGGAAAGCGCCAGGCCGTGCGCGTTCGTTTCCGGTGACGACCTCGCGCCGGATCGTCGCGGTGGTTCCGTTCGGTGCGAAGGGACGCGACACCAGGGCCGGCGGGATCGGCCGGCAGGTCGCGCGGCGCCTCGTCGAGCGATTCGCGGAAGACCCGAACGTCGAGCTCAGGCCTGTCTTCCTCGTCGCCATGCCCGAGACGAAGAGCGACGCCGGCTACCTGGTGTTCGGCTCGACGCCTGATGCCGATCTCGCCGCACGGTACGGCGAGTCGCTCGGCACCACGCACGCGCTGACCGGCCTCTATCGCGAAGACGAGAAAGGGCGCGCGTTCGCGGCGACCCTGGTGGACGTCAAGAGCCGCGGCGTGGCCGCTGAGCGCGAGATCGCCGTGGCGCCGAACGAGCTCCACCTTGCCGAGCCTGCCCTCGCGGCGTGGCTCGCCGAGGCCCTGGGAGTGCCGGGCCCCGGCCTCGAGCCGGAGACCGCCAACGAGCCGTCATACCAGGCGCTCCTCGCCGGCCTCGAGGAGGAAACGAGCGCCACTCTCCTCCGTACCGGTGATGCGCACGCCGCCGATCGCGCTCGCGCCGCGGCATTCGACGAGTACGTCGCTGCCGTCCGGCTGGACCCCGGATCGCTGCGCGCCGAGGAGCGGCTCCTGGTGCTGGCTGCGGAATCGGTCGAACGGGGCGATGAGAAACGTGCCGTACGCGCTCTGGACGACGTGGTCGAGACAAAGTCTCGCTCCTGGCGCACCCACTACATGCTCGCGGAGCTCCTACGGCAGATCGGCGAGACGAATCGCGCGATCGTCGCGCTCGAGCACGCGCACGCGCTGCACCCGCTGCGCGACAGCGACCTACTGAATCTCGCGGAGCTCTACATCGCCGAGCAAGCGCCGGGTCAGGCCGCGTCGCACCTGCGGCGGATCGCCGCGGGCGCTGACGAGTTCGGCCGGGCTCAAGAGCTTCTGGGCGTCCTCGCCGTTCAGAAGTCGGACCACTCCTCCGCTCGCGCCTTCTTCGAGCGCGCGGCCGCGAGCGGGCGCAGCAGTGCGCGTGCCCATCTCGCGCGGATCCACATCTCCGACGGGCGCCGCGAAGACGCCTCTCGTGAGTTGGAGCAAATCCTTGTGACTGCGGACGCCGATCCCGACGCGCTCGCGCAGGCCCGTCGGCTGCGGCTCGGCCTCGAGCGGCCCGATCTCGAAGCGGACCTCGAACGGTCCGGCCGTGCGGCGGTGTCGGCAGACGCGACGCGTCTCGATGGGGTACGCGCCGCCTTCGAGCGCATCCTTGCGTTCGACCCGGACATCTGGGAAGCGCACTTCGGTCTCGGGCTGGCCGCGCGGCATGCGGAGGACTTCGGCGCCGCGGCCACGTCGTTCCGTCGCGCGCTGGACCTCGCGCCGGAACAGGCCGATGTGATGCACGAGCTCGGCATCGCGCTTCTCGCGTCCGGCTCGAGGGCGGAGGCGCTCGGCCTGCTCGACCGCGCCGCGGCGCTCCGTCCGGGGGAGGCGGCATACATCGCGGACGCGGGTTTCGCCCACCTGCGCGCGGGCGATCTCGGCGCGGCGCGCGAGCGGCTACGCATCGCGAGCACGATCGACGCGCAGGACCCCCTGACCCGCGCCTATCTCGCCGAGCTCGAGCGCGTCGAGGCCGCCGTTGAGAAGGCGAATTGAAGGCGGCGAAGCAGGTCGTGGTCCTCGGTGGCGGGTTCGGCGGCCTGCACCTCGTCCGACGGCTCGAGCGGCGTCTACGCCCTGGAGAAGCGACGGTCACGCTCGTCGACCGGCAGAACTACCACCTCTTCACGCCCCTGCTCTATCAGGTTTGCACCGGCGAGCTCCCGCCGCACGCGGTGGCCTATCCGCTTCGGGATGCGACGGCCCCCGCGGGGTACCACTTTCTCCAGAGCGAGATCACGGCGATCGATCTCGCACATCGGCGCGTCGGGACCGCCGACGCCGAGCTTCCGTATGAACACCTCGTGATCGCGCTCGGTTCGGTCACGAACGATTACGGCATCCCCGGCGTGCGAGAGAACGCGCTCCCGGTGAAATGGCTGTCCGACGCGGAGGCCCTCAAGCGTCATGTCCTCGATATCTTCGAGACCGCGGCGATCGAGCCGGACATCGCACGCCGACGCGAGGCTCTCACCTTCATCATCGTTGGCGCCGGTCCGGTGGGCGTGGAGCTCGCGAGCTCGCTGCGCGATCTGATGGACCACACCCTTCGCAAGATCTACCCGTCGATCGACTTCTACGGCGACATTGCCATCCACCTCATCGAGGGAACCGACCGCGTTCTTCCCGGCATGGATCCGAGGCTGTCGCGGATCGCCATGAAGCGCCTCGAGCAGCAGCGCATCCACGTTCTCCTGAACACACTCGTCTCCGAGATCGGCCCGGGCGTGGTGCACACGAAGGACGGCGCGCGCCTCAGGGCGCGGACGATCGTGTGGTCGGGCGGAGTCAAAGTGAATCCGCTCGTCGCTTCGATCGATCTGCCGAAGTCGAAGGACGGCCGGATCGTCGTCGACGACCGGTTTCGCGCTGACGGCCGCGACGACGTGCTGGTCCTCGGCGACGCGGCCTACTTCGACCACGGCGGCAAGGGCCTCCCGCAGCTCGCCCAGGTGGCGGTGCTCGAGGCGCCGACCGCGGCCCGTAATCTCACCGCTCTCGTGCGTGGCGAGCCGACCGTGCCTTTCGTCTACCACCGCAAGGGCGACCTCGTTGCGCTCGGGCGGACGCAGGCGGCCGCCGAATTTTCGAGGCTCGGCGGCTTCGTGATGGGTGGGCTGCCTGCCTGGACGGTATGGCGCGTGAACTACCTGATGCAGCTCCTCGGCGTGCGTAATCGCGGTACCTTGCTCGTGGAATGGGTGCTGTCGTTCTTCGCGGGACGGCTGGTAGCGAACACTCCCTGACCTTCGCCGAGCGCGCCCTCTACCACCAGATCCACCCGGCGAAGCTCTTCGCGGACATAGCGACCGCGCTTGTCGCGATCGATCTCTTCTGGTGGCAGGAGCTGATCCCGGGTCTGATCATCGCGCTCCTACCGCCCGTGCTCGTCTCCGCGGTGCTCGCCCGCGAGGCCGATCTCGGCCGCTACCGCTCGAGCCCCATGGGCGCGTACCTCCGCCGCTTCATGCCGCCGTGGGTGCAGGCGGTCCGCATCTTCGGCGTCGCCGTCGCGTTCTACGCGTCCTGGCACCACGTCCCCGCAGGAATCTACTGCGGGCTCGCGCTCGTTGCGGTGTGCTGGGCCAACGGATTGTTTCGCGACGGTGGCCGGCCGAGCGCATAGCGTCGGCGAGAAGGGAGGCATCGAGATATGGCGGGTGTGGAGCTCACTCCTTTCCTCACGGTGAAGGACGCACGCGCCGTCGTTGAGTTCTACAAGAAGGCGTTCGGTGCGATCGAGCTCTCGCGGCAGTCGACCCCGGCCGGGCAGTTCATGGTCGAAATGTCTCTCGACGGCGATCGCTTCTACGCGGTGGACGAGAACCCGTCAGCCTTCAACGTCAGTCCGACGACGCTCGGCGGAACGAGCGTGCGCATGAGCATGATCGTCCGCGATCCCGACGCCGTGGCGGACAGAGCGGTCGCGGCGGGAGGCAAGATCGTCTTTCCGGTCGCCGATCAGCCCTACGGAATGCGGCAGGGCCGAATCGCCGATCCGGCGGGACACCACTGGCTCATCGGCAAGCCGCTGCGCTGACGGTCGCGACGCAGCTCTAGCGTGCCGCCGCGGGCTCCTCGGCCTGCTCTTCGTGCGCCGCGATCACCTTCTGCGCGATGTGTGACGGACACTCCTCGTAGCCGAGCACTTCCGCGCTGAACGTGCCCCGTCCTCCGGTCATCGAGCGCAGGTCGGTCGCGTAGCGGAAGGTCTCGGCCATCGGGACGTGCGCCTTGATCCGCTGTAGCCCCGCGCCGGTCGCCTCCATGCCCAGTACCCGTCCGCGGCGCGAGTTCAGATCGGCGAGCACATCGCCCATCTGCTCCTCGGGGACGAGGACCTCGACATCCATGATCGGCTCGAGGAGGAAAGGGTGCGCTTCCTTCACGCAGTTCTGAAGCGCGAGCGATCCCGCGACCTTGAAGCTCATCTCGCTCGAGTCCACGGCGTGGAAGCTCCCGTCGTAGAGGGTCGCCTTGAAGTCCGAGAGCGGGTACCCCGCGATGACGCCTCGGAGCGCGGTCTCACGAACGCCTTTCTCCACGGCCGGCCAGAAGTTTCGCGGGACCGAGCCGCCCACGATCCGCGTGGCATACACGACGCCCGATCCCGCAGGCTGTGGCTCGATCTCGAGGAACACGTCGCCGAACTGCCCGTGGCCGCCGGTCTGCCGCTTGTAGCGACCTTGCGCCTGCGCTTTCCCTCGGATCGACTCCCGGTAGGGGACTCGCGGCGTCCGCATGTCCACCTGGACGCCGAACTTGTTCTTGAGGTGATGCACCGCGACTTCGATCCCTGACTCGCCGATCGCCGAGAGAATCGTCTCGTGGGTCGCGTCCTCGCGGCGGACGTGCAACGTCGGATCCTCATCGGTGAGCTTGTGGAGCGCCGTCGCGAGCTTATCGAGATCGGCCTTGCTCGACGGCTCGATCGCCACGGAAAACGACGGCGGCGGGAAGTCGATCGCGTCGTAGAGGATGACCGCGTCCTTGTCGCAGAGCGTCGCGTTCGTCGTGGTGGCGGTGAGCTTCGGGATGGCGCAGATGTCGCCGGCGCCGACCGCATCGGTGATCTCCTGCTCTTTGCCGCGCAGGAAGAAGATCTGACCGACGCGCTCGGTCTCCTTCTTTGTCGCGTCTAAGATCTGCGCGTTGTGGTGGAGGATTCCGGAGTACACGCGCACGTAGCTCAGCTTTCCGACGAAGGGGTCGGCCAGGGTCTTGAACACGAATGCCGAGAGCTTGTCGGACGGGTCGGGCTTCCGCGCGATCTCGTCGCCGGACGGGGACTTGCCGATGAGCGAACCGGCTTCGGCGGGCGAGGGGAGCATCTCGCGGACGGTGTTCAGGATCGCCGCGAACCCAACGCGTTTGTGGGCTGAGGACGCCACGACCGGGATGACGCGCCCGTCGCGCACGGCCTTGTGCAGCGCGTCCCGGAGCTCCTCGTACGGGAGCTCCTTTCCATCGAGATAACGGGTGAGGAGATCCTCGTCGGTTTCCACGATTGCCTCGACGAGCTGCTGCCGGTAGCCGCCGACGCGATCGGCCTCGTCCTTGGGGACGTCCGCGACCGGGTCCTTCGGGCCCTGGAGGATCTGGCCGTGCAGGAGATCGATCGTCGCCTTGAGCTCCTGATGCTCTCCGACAGGCACATGCAGGGGAACGACCCGGATGCCGTAGGCCTCGCGGAGCTGCTCGAGCACCCGGTCGAAGTCGGCGTTCTCCCGATCGAGGCGCCCGGCGACGACGATGCGGGGGGTCTCGGCCTTGTCGAGCTCCGACCAGACGGTCTGCGTGCCGACCTGCACGCCCGCGGATGCGTCCACGAACACGATTGCGGCGTCCGCGACGCGGAGGGCCGCGTGCTGGTCGCCGGCGAAGTCCGCGTAGCCGGGGGTGTCGATGAGATTGATCTTCGTGCCGTCGTGCGTGAAGGAGGCGAGAGCCATGTTGATGGTGATGTGCCGCTTCTGCTCTTCGGGATCGGTGTCCAGGATGCTGGTGCCGTCATCGACCTTGCCGAGGCGAGTCGTGGCCCCGACGGCGTGGAGGAGGGCTTCGACGAGACTCGTCTTGCCCGATCCTCCGTGGCCGACGACGGCCACGTTTCTGATCTTCGTGGGCTCCGGTGATGCCATCAAGACTCTCCCCAGCGCGTAATGCGTTGGTAGTATCACCCGCGATGTCGGGGCACTCAAAGTGGAGCCAGATCAAGCGCCAAAAAGGTGCCGCCGACGTGAAACGCGGCGTGATTTTCACCAAAATGACCAAGGAGATCATGCTCGCCGCGAAGGAAGGCGGCGGCGATCCGGACGCGAATTTCCGCCTCCGGCTCGCGATGGATCGGGCCCGTGGCGTGAACATGCCCCGCGACAACATCCAGCGCGCCATCGATCGGGCGATCGGATCCGGCGAGGGCGCCGCGCTTGAAAGCATCGTCTACGAGGGCTACGCGCCCGGCGGCGTCTCGGTGATGATCGAGGCCGCGACGGATAACCGGAACCGCACGGTGTCGGAGATCCGCGCGGCGTTCACGCGGGGCGGCGGCAAGCTCGGCGAGTCGGGCTCCGTGCAGTGGCTCTTCGAGCAAAAGGGTGTCATCGAGATCGACACCAAGGGAAAGGACACCGACGCGATCCAGCTCGCCGCCATCGACGCGGGTGCGGAGGACGTCGAGGTCGAACCGGGCCTGGCCACCGTCTACACCACGCCCACATCGTTCGAGCGGGTGAAGAAAGCTCTCGAGTCCGGAGGCATCAAGGCCGCCTCGGCCGAGCTGTCGATGCGTCCCACGACGACCGTCCGTGTGGAAGGCGACGCCGCTCGAAAGCTGCTCGGACTGGTGGAGACCCTCGAGGACCTCGATGACGTGATCAAGGTGCACGCGAACTTCGACGTGCCCGAAGAGGTTCTGCAGCACGCCTAGCCGGGTGATCCTCGGGATCGATCCCGGGACGACCGGGATGGGATATGCGTTCCTCGTCGCCGCGCCGGAGCGCGCGCTCCTTCTCGAGTGCGGGATCGTCGATGTGCGCGCGAGCACGAGCGCGGCCGAGCGGCTGCTCGCGATCTCCGAGGCTCTCGACGAGCTGATCCGCCGCCATCGACCGTTCGCGCTCGCGGTGGAGCGCCTCTATTTCAACAAGAACGTCCAGACGGCGATGCGCGTGTCCGAGGCGCGCGGGATCGCTCTGCTCTGCGGCGCCCGGGCCGGCCTCGAGATCTTCGAGTACACGCCGCAGGAGGTAAAGAGCTCGATCGCTGGATCGGGCCGCGCCGACAAGCGCGCGATACAGCGGATGCTCCCGCACCTCGTCGCGCTGGACACGCCCATCACCCAGGACAATGTCGCCGACGCTGTCGCGATCGCGCTCACGCACGCGCAACGCGCGCGATTCTCTGAAGCAGTCGCCCTCGCCGAATGACCCGCACGACCGACGATTTCTACTGTGCCGAGGTACTTAGCGGCCACACGCCGATCGTCAGGATCCGTGAGACGGACGACGTCCTGGCTTACCGGCACACGCGGCCATTCTTCAAGACCCACTTCGTTGTGGTTCCGAAACGCCATATCGCGTCGCTCCTCGATCCAAGCCTCAGCGACGGCGAGCTTCTCGCGCTTCTCCACGTCGTGCGGGACATGGCCGCTGTGCTGGTCGCAGCGCGAGGCGCATGCCGAATCACCACCAACCTCGGCGATTACCAGGATTCCAAGCACCTTCACTGGCACGTCTTTTCAGGGGAGCGGAAGGAATGATCGCAGCCCTGCGCGGCGAGGTCATCGCGCGCGGCGCGGGCCATGTCGTCGTGGAGGTCGCGGGCGTGGGCTACAAGGTGTTCGTGCCGCGCCACCCATCGCGGGACGAAGTGCTGCTGCACACGCATCAGGTGGTTCGCGAGGACGACCAGTCGCTCTACGGGTTCGAGACGCGCGAGGAGCTCGCGCTCTTCGAGATGCTCATCAGCGTCTCGGGTGTTGGACCCAAGGCCGGCCTCGCGATCCTCTCGATCGCGCGTCCGGCGGAGATCGCGGGAGCCATCGCCTCAGGTGACACGGCGGCGCTCGCGCGCGCGCCAGGCGTGGGAAAGAAAACCGCGGAGCGGCTCATCGTGGATCTGAAAAGCAAGATCGGTCGCGTCGCAGGGCTGCCGGTGACAGCGGGCGCGCTCGCGGCCGAGGATGACGCGCACGCCGCGCTTGTAGCGCTTGGCTACACAGCGTCGGAAGCCGCGACGGCACTTCGTGACGCACCGGCGAAAGGAAGCGCCACGACCGAGGAACGCCTCGCGGCTGCTCTTCGTGCCACCGGACGGACGGTTGTCGCAGGGGGGTGACGAAAGTACCGCTGACCTAGCAGGCGCGCGCGCTATTTGCGACCATTGCGGCGGCCGCCGCGCCGTGGAAGGAGCGTGCATGGTCGAGTTTTTGAAGAACGAAGAAGGCCAGGGATTAGTCGAATACGCACTCATCATCGCGGTCATAGCGATCGCGGTCATCATCTCGATGGTCTTTTTCCGCAACCAGCTCACGAACTACTTTTCGAACATCGGCAATAACCTCACGTAGGAGCGGCGCGGCGGCCAGCCGCTCCTGGCGTCCGAGGCATTTCCCCACCATTTGATATAGTTATTGCTCGTCGCCCGGCCTCGTCGGGCGGCGCGTCGGGCACCAAAAAGTGGGTCGACCCCCACTTTTTTTGTCGCCTGAAGCGAATTGAATAAGGCGGAGACGAGCGAGACACGGCTTAGCCGGGGCGAGCGAGAACTACCAGCCCTGAGCGTGTCTCTCGGCGAAGCCGAAGATTGAGAAGGGGAGTTGCCGCATGAACCGAGAGCTCGTGACCGGCCTCGCGCAACTCTCAGCCGAGAAGGGGCTCCCCAAAGAGGTCGTCAGCGACATCATCGCCCGCGCTATCAAACGCGCCTACGGCGATGAGGAGCACATCGACGTCAAGGTGGATGTCCAAACCGGCGCGTTCAAGGTCTATCTCCTGAAAACGGTCGTCGAGAAGGTCGAGGATCCCAAGATCCAGGTCCAGCTCGACACCGCGAAGAAGATCAAGGCCGACGCCCAGCTGGGCGACGTGATCCCGTTCGAGGAGTCCGCCGCCGCGCTCGGGCGCATCGGCGCGCAGACCGCGAAGCAGGTCATCCAGCAGTCGCTTCGCGAGGCCGAGCGAGAGCAGGTCTTCGCCGAGTACGCGGACCGCGAGGGCGACATCATCAACGCAAAGATCAGCCACTTCGACGCGGGCTCCGCGATCATGGAGCTCGATCGCGGCGCGACCGCGATCCTGCCGCGCTCCGAGCAGGCCCCGCACGAGCGGTACTTCGCGGGGCAGGCCCGCAAGGTTGTCGTCCTCGAGGTGCGCCGCACGCTTCGCGGCCCGCAGATCATCGTCAGCCGCGCGCACAAGGCTCTGGTGAAGCGCCTGTTCGAGCTCGAGGTGCCCGAGATCTTCCACGGACAGGTGGAAATCGTTGGCATCGCACGCGAGCCCGGATCGCGCACGAAGATCGCGGTCCGCGCCCGACAGCCTGGCCTCGACGCTCGAGGGGCCTGCATCGGTCAGCGCGGCCTGCGCGTGCAGGCG
>JALYSZ010000207.1 GCA_030854525.1 Chloroflexota bacterium
CGGCCGGCCTCGCCGGCGCGGTCACGTTCCTCGCGCTCGCTCCCGGTCTGTTGATGAGCCCGATCGCGGGCGCGCTCCTCGACCGGCACGGCCGCGTGAAGCTCATGGTGGTCGACTACGTGGTCGCCGCGGCCGCGCTCGCGCTCATCGTCGGGCTCGGCGTCACGGATCTGCTCTCGGAGGCGCCGTTGCTCGTGATCGTCACGGTGATGTCGTTGACTTTCCCGCTGTCGACGGCCGGCGTTCGCACGATGTTCCCGCTCATCGTTCCCAGGCCGCTGTGGGAGCGCGCGAACGCGGTCGACAGCAATGGGTATGTCGTGTCGAGCATCTTCGGTCCGGCGATCGCCGGCGCGCTCGTCGCGACGGTCGGAAGTCTCTGGGCGCTCGCGCTGACGTCGGCGATGTACCTGGTCGCGGCGGTCATTACGGCCCCGCTCCGCGATCCGCTCGGACGCGTCCCGCACGGTGGCTTGCTCGCCGATGCGTGGGCCGGCCTCGTGTATACGTGGCGCAACGTGTCACTGCGCGGGCTCGGCCTCTCCGTTTCGACGGCGAACATCGCCAACGGGTTGTTCTTCATCGGGCTTCCGGTGCTCGTGCTCTCGCGTTTCGGTGGCACTGCGGCGCAGGTCGGCCAGATGTTCGCTCTCATGGGCGTCACCGCTGCGGTCTCTGTCATTTTCGTGGGTCGCGTGCGGACCGAAGGGCGCGAGCGGCCGCTTCTCGCCGGCGCGATGCTGCTCACTGGCCTCGGCTACGGCCTCGTGGTGGTCTCTCCGAATCTGCTGCTCGCCGCTCTCGCGATGGCGCTCATCGGGCTCGCCACTGGCCCGTTTGACGTCGTCCTCTTCACGATGCGGCAGCGCCGGACCAATCCGGCGTGGCTCGGCCGCGCGTTCGCGGTCTCCATGTCGCTCAACTTCATCGGTTTCCCGATCGGCTCGGCGCTCGGCGGTGCCGTGGCGCCGATATCCCTCGAGCTCGCGTTCCTCGCTGCCGTCGGGCTAGAGGCGGTCGCCGCGGTGTTGTCGTTCGTGCTTATCCCAAAGGAGCACACCGATCCCGGTGTGGACGACCTCTCCGCAGCGGTGTCCTAGCGGCCCAGCAGCTGCGTCTTCAGCGTCTGTGCGAGCCAGGCCTGGAAACGAGCCGCTGACCACCGCCGGCGGTGAACGAGCATGAAATACAGGCCGGGATCGTTGAGGACCCACACCAGATCGCCCGCACTCTCGCGGTCCAGGTCCTTTCGGAGCGCCTGGCGCGCCGTGATGAGCTTGACGACATTCGTCCCTCCGATGCGCCGCTCCGTCTGGATCTTTTCCCACACCTCCCGCGCCTCCGGATCGGCGCTCGCGCCGCCGCGGACGGCCTCGTAGATCGGCGCGAGGCGCCCCGAGATGTCGGTCAGGATCTCCGCGTAGCCCTCGAGCAAGCGGGCGGGATCCGGCTCGGCCTGGACGGCTTTCGAGCGAGGACGTTCTGGGAGGGGGATCGGCTCGTCGTCGCCAGCGAGAGCGACGTCGTATGCCGCCTTAAGGAGGACCGCCTTCCCGCCGAACGTCGCGAACACGGTCGCGCGACTCACGCCCGCCGCCTCGGCGATGGCGTCGACCGACGTGGCCGCATAGCCCTGCTCCACGAAGAGCCGGGTAGCCGCGCCGATGATCGCCGCGCGCGTCGCGCGAGCGCTCGCTTCGCGGAGCGGACTGCGGTACTCGCGTTTGACAGTTTTCATAATACTGATAGTCTATCCAATCGACGACAAGTCTAGCGGATATGGGGAGGCAACCGTGAGTACCCAAAGCGCCCGTTTCGTGATCGACCGGCTCGCCGCCGCGATCAACGACCACGATCTCGATGCACTGGCGGCGTGCTTCGAGAAGGACTTCGAGAGCGAGCAGCCGGTGCACCCGGCGCGAAGCTTCACCGGACGCGCGCAGGTTCGGAAGAATTGGGCCCAGATCTTCAGAGGTATCCCCGATCTGCGAGCCGAGCTCGTGCGCGCGGCCGTCGACGGTGACACCGCATGGGCCGAATGGAACTGGAGCGGCACGCGTGTTGACGGCGCTCGGCATCACCTCCGCGGCGTGACCGTCCTCGGCATTCGCGGCGACCAGGCGGCGTGGGTTCGCTTCTACATGGAACCGGTGGAGCAGGGAGGCGCCACGATCGACGGAGCGGTCGCCGATTCCGTCGCAGCGGGGAGCCGGTCGTGATCCTGGTAGCCGGTGGAACCGGCACCCTGGGAACAGAGCTCGTCCAACGCCTGGTGACGCGGGACGCGCGCGTCCGCATCCTGTCGCGGAATGCTGCGAAGCATCCCGCGAGCCCACAGGTCGAGGTGGTCGAAGGCGACGTGCGCGACCGACGCTCGCTCGAGCGCGCTGTCGCGGGAGTCGCGACGGTGGTCTCCGCGGTTCATGGGTTCCTCGTTAAGGAGGGCCCACGAGCGATCGATCGCGACGGCAACCGGAATCTGATCGCTGCGGCGCGGTCCGCGGGCGCCGAGCACTTCGTTCTCGTCTCGATTGCGGGCGCGTCGGCGGACAGCCCGATGGAGCTTTTTCGGATGAAGTACGCGGCCGAACAGGATCTCAAGAGAAGCGGTCTGTCGTGGACGATCGTTCGGCCGACCTCGTACATGGAGACCTGGCTGGGACTGATCGCGGTGCCCCTCCTCCAGAGCGGGAAGGTTCGAATCTTCGGGCGCGGCCAGAACCCGATCAACTTCGTTTCCGCGAATGACGTCGCCGGCGTGATGGAGACGGCGGTCATGGACCCAGCGAAGCGCGGAGCAGCGATCGACGTCGGCGGCCCCGAGGATCTCAGTTTTGTCGATTTCGTCCGCGTGGTCGAAGAGGCAATGGGCAAGAAGGGTGCGACCAGTCATGTCCCGCTCCCGATGATGAAGGCGATGGCCGTCCTGATGAAGCCGCTAAACCCGACGCTCGCGCGGCAGATCCAGGGTGGCGTCGTCATGGACACCACCGACCTGACCTTCGCGACCGTCAAGCGGCACGCCTCGTCCTGGATCCAGGGAACGACGTCGTTACGCGAGGTCGTGGTCCGCGACTACGTACGCGATATACACCACGTGGTGTATGAGGGTGTATGATTGATGATCATGGCCAGGACAAACGTCGTGATCGACGAGACCCTTGTGCGGCGGGTGATGCGGCTTTACCGGCTTCGGACAAAACGCGCCGCTATCGACTTCGCGCTGCGGGCGCTCGTCGGGGATCGAAGGCGCCGAGAGATGCTCGATCTTGAGGGTGCCGGCTGGGACGGGGACCTCGTCCGTATGCGGAGGACCCGGGTGCCAAAAATCTGATCGTCGCCGACACCTCCGCGTGGGTCGAGTTCTTACGGGGGACCGACAACAGAGTCGCGGTGACGCTTCGTGGGCTCATCGAGCACGACGAGGACATTGCGGTGACCGAGGTCGTCCTGATGGAGCTTCTCGCTGGAGCCCGATCCGGGGCGCCCGTCCGCGAACTTCGCTCACGGCTCCTTGGCTTCAAGGTGCTCCCACTCGAAGGCCTCACTGATTTCGAAGAAGCCGGGCTTATCTACCGCTCGTGCCGCGACGCGGGGGAGACGCTCAGGAGCCTGAGCGATTGTCTAATCGCAGTGCCGGTCATTCGGGCGGGCGCATCCCTCCTTCACAACGACGCCGACTTTGCGACCATCGCTCGCCACAGTTCTCTCAGGATCGCCTGAGATGCCCCCGCCGCGTCGAGATCTGTCCCAGACTTAGCCTGTCACCTGAGTGGAATGCCCGTCTGGCGCGAGATGTCCCGCAGTTCCTCGACCACGGCGCTCACGAGAGGAATGCCTTCGCGGCGGCGGATCGTCTCCGCCTCGCGCTCCGGATCGCCGGGGATGAGCGGGCCCGAGGTCCCGGGCGCGGGGCGCGTCTTGCGAAACGTGCGGATGAGGTCGTCGATCTGCCGCTTGAACTCATCCGGGTCGATGAACGCGTCGATCCGCAGCGCGCCGAAGAAATGGCCGATCCCCTTGCCGACCGAGCGCGCCGGCACCTCCTGCTGAAGCGCGAACGGCGGCGTGAACGGCCCCCAGTTGGCGCCGGAAAGCACGGCTGAGAGCACATCGACCATCAACGCCAGGCCGTACCCCTTGTGACCGCCGCCGTCGCGATCCGATCCGAGCGGCAGCTGCGCGCCCCCGTCGATCATCGCGTTCGGGTCGGTCGTGGGTGCGCCCTTCCGGTCGATGGCCCATCCCAGCGGGATCGACTTGCCGACGCGTTTGGCGATCTCGATCTTCCCGTACGCGGCCGCCGAGGTCGCCATGTCGATGACGATCGGAGGCTCTTCTAACCCCGGGAACGCGATGGCAAGCGGGTTCGTGCCGAGCATCCGCTCCGCGCCCCAGAGGGGGGCGACGGTCTTCGTCGCGTTGGTCATGGACCAGCCGATGAGATCCCGCTTGAGCGCCTCGAGCACGTAGTAGCCGGCTATCCCGTAGTGGTTCGTGTTCCGCACGCTCACCCAGCCGCTGCCGACGGCGAGGGCCTTTTCCAGCGCGATCGCGTTCGCCTTAGGCCCGACGACCAGGCCGAGGCCGTTGCCGCCGTCGACGGTGGCCGTGCTCGGCGACTCCCTGACGATGACGATGTTCGGCTTGGGATCGATGCGCCCGGTTCGGAGCATGTCGAAGTACGCGTGCAACCGCGCGACGCCATGCGAGTCGATGCCGCGCAGGTCGGCCGCCTGCAGGACCGTCGCGGCCG
>JALYSZ010000340.1 GCA_030854525.1 Chloroflexota bacterium
CCGGAGCTCGACGAAGGGGGAGCGGCCAAGATCCTGGAGGAAGCCGCCCTCGAGCTGGAGGCTGGCCCCGAAGGAGCCGAAGTCCTTCTCGTGGAGACACGCATCGGCTAGCTCGCGCTTGACCGGAATGGAGCCTTCCTGCACCATATGGAGCGGCGGCGCTCCAAGTGGATTCGATTCGCTCCAAGCGCCCGGAGGATGGTTGCAGCTCCAAACGCCACTGGACGACGTCCTGGACACGAGCGCAAATGTGCGCATCCTGCGGGCGATGGTCGGCCTCCCGCGAGGGTTCGCCGCTTCAGCGCGCGACATCGCGCGTCGCGCCGGGGTCGCTCACACGACGGCGAGTCGCACGCTGCAGAGTCTGGCGAGGCAGCGCGTCGTCCGATGGGAGCGCGTCGCACGGGCCGACCTCTATCAGTTCAACGAGCAGCACGTTTTCTCACCAGCGTTCCGAGCACTCTTCGACGCCGAAGCCGGATTGAGCGCTGAATTGGTCGAATACCTCCGGACGAAGCTGCCATCGATCGTGGGGAAGGCCGAAGCCGCGTTCCTGTTCGGTAGCGCGAGCCGCGGAACCATGCGATCCGCGAGCGACATCGATGTTGCTGTCATCGCTCCGAAACGGCCGGAGGCCGAACTCGAGACAGCGTTCAGCGCCCTGTCCGACAACGTCCGTGAACGCTTCGGCTCAAGCCTGAACATCGTTGTCGGACCTACCCGCCGCGGACATCAACGTTCGAAACTGTGGGGTCGGATTGAGGACGAAGGAATCCCGCTCCTACCGACGAGCAGCAAGCGTGGCTAGTCCGAAGACGCATGGTGTCGAGAAGGCAAAGGCGCGGAGCTATCTCGCGAAGGCGAACGAATTTCTGGCCGCCTCCAAGACGGCGGCCGCGAACGGTCAGGACGACGCGGCCTTGCTCCTGGCGGTCCATTCGGGGATAGGCGCTTGCGACGCGGTCACGATCGCCCTGGCGAGTCTGCGATCGGCGGACCCCGATCACTTGCGGGCTGCGGACCTCCTCGAAACCATCGCAGCCCGCGCCGACGAGATACACGGACGAGCGAATCAACTACGCAGCTTGCTCAAGATGAAGAACCTCGTCGAGTACGAGGACAACAGGGCGTCAGCTGCCCAAGCCCAGGATGGGACCAAGCGTGCGGCGCGCCTCGCGGAGTGGGCAGGGACCCAGCTCGCGCGCGCCCGGGTTTGAGCGGGTATGACTGGCTCCAGGACGCACCGTCCTTTCGTTACGGGTTTGCCCCCTCTAGGCCATTGCACGTCTCCCCCCGTGGCGTTCATGGTTACGCGACCCCGGCGTGCGCCGGCGGCAGGAGGGTAGAAATGCGCGATTACCAAAACGGCAGCGGCGACGGATCGGGGAACGCCACGTTCGGTCCGGGGCTGGTCTTCGAAGGAAAGCTGAGCTTCCAGGGACAGGTCCGGTTCGACGGCACTTTCACCGGCGAGATCACCACCGACGATCTGCTCATCATTGGCGAGACCGCAAAGGTCTCCGCTGACATCACCTGCGGGTCCGTCGTGATCAACGGCGAGGTCAACGGCAAGATCAAGGCGCGCGACTCCGTCGAGCTCCGCGGACACGCGCGCGTGAAGGCCGATCTGGTGACGCCGTCTCTCGTAATGGACAAGGGCGTCGTGTTCGACGGCTACTGCAACATGATGGAAAAGCGCGACCTCGTGTCGCTGCCGACAGGCGAAAGCCGCAAGTCGTGGCAGGGGCGCGGGAAGCACCAGGACCGCCGCCCCAACCGCGAGGTTGTCGAGACACAGCCGGCGGATCTCTCCGCGCAGTAGTCGCAGGGCCCGCTCACGAGCGTCCGGCGAGGATGGCTTCGTAGCTCGCCGGATCCGTCGCGCCTTCCGTATTCACGATCGCGATGCTCGAGTCCCGGCCGATGCCGAGTCGTGAGCGGTGTCTCTGTTCCGCGCAGGCGACGAGCACCCCAGCTAGCCCGGCCGCGCCAGAGGCACCCGCGACGATGCCCGCTCGTGCGAGCTCTCGGACTGCGGCCGCGGCCTCGTCGTCGCTAACGACTGCGACCGCGTCGACGCCTGCCAGCAGGACCGGCCACGCGGCGGCCGACACGCTTTGGCACCGGAGGCACGCCATGACGGTCGGCACATCGGGCACCGGCGTTGGCGCGCCCTCCGCGAGGGATCGCGCGATGGCGTCTGAGCCATGCGGCTCGACGACCACGATCCTCGTCCGGGTTGACAGCTGACGCACCGCCGAAACGCCGGCTGCCGACAGGCCCCCCACACCCGCCTGCACGAACAAGAAGTCCGGCACGCGGACGAGCTGGCTGAAGAATTCCTCGAACAGCGTGCCGTAGCCCGCCATCACGTCGCTCGCGAACGTGCGCTCCTCCTCTGTGGCGTCCGCCCCCACCGTGTCCGGGCAATACCAGTGGCCACGTGCTCGCGCGGTCGCGCGAGCCGCCTCGACCGCCTCGTCGTAGCTCCCATTGATGAGCTCAACGTCCGCGCCGTGACCCGCGATCGCCTTAACGCGGCTCACAGCGCTGTCGGCTGGAAGAAAAACGACGCACCGGCATCCGAGAGCCTCAGCAAGCGCCGCGACCGCGCGCCCGTGATTGCCGTCGCTCGCAGTGCAGAGTGTCGGCGGACCCAGGCTTGCCGCAATCGCGCGCAGATCGGGGAAGGGGATGAGCGTTTCCGCGGAAAGACCTGTGGCCGCCCTCACGCGCTCATGGAGCGCCCACGAGCTACCGAGAGCCTTGAACGAAGGAAGTCCCAGGCGTTCCTGCTCGTTCTTTACCACGATCCGAGCGACGTCAGAGTTCTGCGCCAGCTGCGGCAGATCGACGACCGGCGTGACCACGTACCCGGGCATCGTGCGATGGAAGGTGCGTGGCTGAAGCCCGATCCTGCGATCCCAACGATGCGCCGGGTCGCGGCGAACGTTGAGGATCAGACGCTCGGCCAACGACAGGATGCTAGGCGCGTGCGAAGCGAACTCGTGCGAGACTCGATCTTTCTTGAGAGTGCGGGGGCTCCGGTGAGTCCCTCGGTCTTCAAAACCGTTGACGGGGCGTAGTGCGTTCCGTGGTGGGTTCGACTCCCATGCACTCTCGCCGAACGTGACCGCAAAAGACCTCGCGCCCGAGCTCGAGACCGAAGCGCTCGACGAAGCCGCCGCCGCTGAGCCCGGCCGCACGTCGGCGTGGTCGGCGCTCGAGCATCGCGACTTCCGCCTCTTCTGGATCGGCCTCGTCGTCTCGAACATCGGGACGTGGATGCAGCAGTTCGGCCTCGGCTGGCTCGTCGTCCAGCTCGCGATCAAAGACGGCGTCCCGCATCTCGCTCCGTTCTATCTGGGGTTGGTCGGCCTTTCCCGGGCGCTGCCAGGGCTCGCCTTCGGCCTCTTCGGCGGCGTGGTCGCGGATCGCGCCGACCGCCGCCGCCTTCTGCTTCTCACACAGTCCGGCGCGGCGGTGTCCGCCGGGGTCCTGGCCATTCTCGCCATCTCGAATCAGATCAACATCATCGAGATCGTTCTCATCAGCGCGCTCAACTCGGTCATCTTCTCGTTCGACGCGCCGACGCGCCAGGCGATGGTCCCGCGTCTCGTCTCCGACAAACAGCTCATGAGCGCGATCGGCTTGAACTCGGCAGCCTTCAACGGCGCGACGCTCGTCGGTCCGCTCGTCGGTGGCGTCCTAATCATTCCCTTCGGCGTCGGCGGTCTCATGCTGATCAACGCGATCTCGTACCTCGCGATCGTCGCGGCCCTCCTCCTCATGCGGCCGCAACCGGTGATCGACTACGGACCTCGTCTTTCGCTGCTCGAGTCCATCAGAGAGGGCCTCTCGTTTATCCGAGGAGATCCAGTGTTGCGCTGGGTCGTCGTGCTCAGCATCGCGACGGCGCTGCTCACGCGCCCATATATCCAGCTCCTGCCGGCGGAGGCGCAGATGCTCGGGGTGGGCGCGATCGAGCTATCGTGGCTCCTGGCCGCGTCGGGCGCCGGCGCGTTGGTGGGCGCACTTCTGACCGCGTCGCTTGGCGGATGGAAGCGCCGCGGGGCTCTGCTCGCGGGTGCGGCCTTCGCCCACGGCACGCTGCTCATGTTTTTCGGATTGCAGCGCTCGCTCGTCGGAGCGATGGTCTTCGTCGGCCTCACGAGCCTCGCGGTGATGGTCTTCATGGGAATGGCGAACACCCTTATGCAGACCCGGGCGCCCGACGCGCTGCGTGGACGCGTGATGAGCGTTCAGACGATGGTCTTCATCGGGTTCATGCCGCTCGGGCAGATGGTGCTCGGATCGGTGGGTACGCTCGTCGGGATCAACAACGCGTTCCTCGCCGGGGGCGTGGTAGTGACGCTCCTCGCGGGCTACGCGGCGCTTCGCGTCAATGCGCTACGCGAGGCGGTCGCCAGTGCGCGACCGCGGGCGGCGACGATTCCCTAGCTCGCCCGTGCCTGGGGAGAAAGGGGGATGGGGGGCTGGCGCTCGTCGCCCTTAGGTGCGGGGACTTTCTTGGCGACTCCGAGCCGCTCGTCATAGCAGTGCGCGCACAGCATCGCTTCTCCGACGGCGAGCTGGATGTAGGCGTCGGATCCGCAGTCCGCGCAACGTCCCGGGCCGGTGCCTTGGGGCCTCATCAGCGAGAGGCGTGCAGGATTACGGCCACTGCAATCCTTTTTGGCACTCCCGATCGGTTGTTGACAGCCTTTTGAGCGGCGCGTAGGCTCTAGAACATCCGTTCTAACAGCCTGGATGTGGCCAGCGGCAGGCTCAAACGGACGGTTCGCGAACGATCAAGGGGAGCACTGTGGGAGCGAACGGACTGGCCGGTGCTATCGCGCGCATCGAAGGACGCTTTGGCGTACACGCGCTTGCGCGCGGCAGTACAAGCGAGCGCCATCGCAGCGAGCTCGTCATCGCGACGAAATCGTCACTCGATCGTGTGATTGGTGGCGGGCTCGTGGCAGGCGAGCCCATCGCGTTCATCGGTCCACCCAGCGTAGGAAAGCTTCAGCTCGCCCTCCGTGCGACCGCATCCGCGCAAGCCCAGGGCGGGATGGCGGCCTGGATCGATCCGACGGCGTCCTTCGATCCGCTTGCCGCGCAGCGCGCGCGCGTCGACCTCGAGCGGCTCGTCGTCGTCCGCGCGCGTGGGACGGGTCTCGCGCTCGCGACGGCCGCGGCGCTGCGCAGCGAGGGGTTCCGCCTTGTGGTCGTTGACGTCGGCGACCCCGCGTTCGGTGGGACGAATGTCGATGACATCGCACCCGCACTTCCGGCGGTCCGTGGATCGCCCGCCGCCCTCCTTGTCGTGGCAGGCGAGCGTGGGCGCCGCGTCGCGATCCCGACATTCGTCTTCGAACGCGTCGCGTGGGAGCGTCGATTCGATCGGACCGTGGGGTGGTCGTTCGCGGTAGGTTGCGCGCACACGAGCGATCGCGCGCTCTTCTGCGTGACGTCGCTCGATGGCTCGCTTGCCGACCTCGGCACCCGTGCCGATCTCGCCACGGTCGCGGTATGAGAGACCCGGTCACGCTCGCGATCGTCGCGGCCGACGCGCCCAAGGTCCATGGGCGTTTGCTCGCGGCGCTTCATGCGGCTCTCCCGCGCGTGGGCGTGCTCGACCCGGGCGCGTTCGCGTGCGATCTCGCCGGTACCGAGGAGCTGCTCGGTGCACCCGCTCGGGTCGCGCGGAACGTCCTCGCGCGCTGCGCGCGGGTCGGCGCTCGCGCGTCGGCAGGGATCGCGCCGACCCCGTTCGTCGCGCGTGTCGTCGCGGAGCGAACGCCACCGGGCGAGGTGCGTTCGGTCGACGACGGCCGCGCATTCCTCGCGCCGCTGCCGCTCGATGTGCTGCCGGTCGACGCGAAAGTGCACGAGGAGCTCCGTCTTCTCGGTTTGCGGACTGTCGGCGAGTTCGCGGATCTGCCGCGCGGCTCGGTTTTCGATCGGTTCGGCAGTGCCGTGGCCCGCGCCCACGCGCTCGCGCGTGGCGAGTACGGCGACATGGTTCGCGCGTCGGCCCCACCGCGGCGGATCCGCGCGCGCCGCGCGTGGGATGACGCGATCGGCTCGCATGAGCAGCTCGTCTTCGCGCTGCGCGTCGTGGTCGACGAGATCTCCGCGGCGCTCGCGCGAGACGGTTTCGCCGCGCTCCGCCTCGAGCTGCGGCTCGATCGGGACGACGCCGGCCCGCTTCGCATCGAGCGCACCGTGCTTCCGCCGACCCGCGAAGCCGCCGCGCTGCTGCGATCGCTTCGCTGGGCGCTCGAGGAACGGAGCGAGCTCGGCCTGGTGACCGGGTGCGCGCTCGAGGTGCCCGAGGTCGAGGCCGCGCGCGGCCGGCAGATCGGGCTCTTTGCGCCCGACGGCGCGCGCAAGGAAGAGGCGATCGCGACCGCGCGCTATCTGCGCGCGAAGCTCGGCAAGGGCGCGGTGCTGCACGCGCGCGTCGCGGACGAAGCCGCGCGCCTACCGGAGCGCGAAAGCGAATGGGTCGAGGTGATCGCATGAGGCTGTTTGCTGAACCGTTGCCGGCGAAGCTTGTCTGGGATGAGGGCGAGCTCGTCGCGCTCGTCGTGGCAGGCCACCGCCACACCGTCGTCGAGCAGTTGCGCCGCTGGCGCGTGGAAGCCGACTGGTGGAAGAAGAGCGTTTCCCGTGACTACGTGACGCTTCGGACCGCCGACGGCTTGGTCTGCGATGTCTACGGAGACCGGCGCTCGGGCGCCTGGTGGCTACAGCGCGTGGTGGACTAGCCGCTTCCAGAAGGAGCCCGCAAATGGCCGGCTGGGTCGAGCTCCATACGCACTCGAACTATTCGTTCCTCGATGGCGCCTCGGACGTCGACGACCTCGCCGACGCCGCGGTCGAGCAGGGCCTCGACGCGCTCGCGCTCACCGACACGAATGGCCTGTACGGCGCTGTGCGGTTCGCCAATGCCGCTAAAGAGCGGGGGCTCCGTCCGATCTTCGGCGTGGAGCTGCAGCTCCGGGACATGGGGCACATCGTCCTCATCGCCCGGGACCGGCAGGGTTGGACGAGCCTCTGTCGAACGATCTCGGCGGCCCAGCTCGCTGGCGAGAAAACGAAACCCAAGGCGGCGTTCGACCTCCTCGCCGAGAACGCCGCTGGCCTCTTCGCGCTCACCGGGTGCGCGCAAGGCGCGGTGACCCGGGCGGTCCGTGCTGGCGACCTAGACGCGGCGCGCGAGGCGCTCGCACGGCTCAGTTCCGTGTTCGGCGAGCGTCTCTACGTCGAGCTCTCCGACCACCTCGACCCGGACGCGCCCGCTCTCTGCGACACCCTCGCTTCCCTCGCCGGGGAGATGGGCCTTGGCTGCGTCGTAACGAACAACGTCCACTACGCGCGTCCCGAAGGCCGCCGACTCCACGACGTGCTTCGCTGCATCGATCTCGGTGTGACGCTAGACGAGGCCGGCACCGCGAACCGCCTCAAGCCAAACGGCGAGTACTGGCTCAAGGGCGAGGCCATGCTGCGCGAACGGCTCGGCCGCTTCGACGAGGCGTTCCGGAACGCGCGCGCGATCGCCGATTCCTGCGTGCTCGACCTCCTGTACGACACGAACACGCCGCGCGCGGAAGCCTCGTTCGTAGGCAAGGACCGGCTTCCGGGCTTCCCAGTGCCCGAAGGCCACACCGCGTTCTCATTCCTCTACGCGCTCTGCGGCGAGGGCGCGAAGATCAAGTACCCGCGGATCACGCGCGACGTCGCGAAGCAGCTGGCGCACGAGCTCGACGTCATCGACCGTTGCGGTCTCGCCGAGTTCTTCCTCATCAACTGGGACATCGTCCGCTTCTGCAAGGAGCACCGGATCCCGGCGCAGGGCAGGGGATCGGCCGCGGACTCGGTCGTCGCGTACGTGCTCGACATCACCAAGGTCGACCCCATCCAGCACGACCTTCTGTTCGAGCGCTTCCTCACCGAGGACTCGCGGACGATGCCGGACATCGACCTCGACATCGCGACAAACGATCGCGAGGAGGTCATCCAATACGTCTACAGGAAGTACGGCGAGCGCTACGCCGCGATGGTGTGCAACGTCGTGACGTACCGCGCGCGGTCCGCTTCGCGAGAGGTCGCGAAGGCGCTCGGGTTCCGCCCGGAGACGATCGATCGGATGGCGAAGTCGATCGATCAGTATCACGTCGACCCGCGCGGGACGCCGACGTCGGCGCAGCACCCCGCCTATCACCACACCGACCGCGCGTCCGAGCACGGCTGGGAAGAGCCGCGGGCCATGCCGGACACCGTCGCGGACCTGCTCGAGATCTTCGACGAGAAGGAACGCGCGCGCTTCCCGCTCTTCCGCGAGCTCACGCTCGCCATCGCCGATTTCCCGCGGCACCTTTCGATCCACAACGGCGGCATGCTCATCACCGCGCTGCCGCTCGTGGACACGGTGCCGATCGAGCGCGCGACCATGCCGGACCGCAACGTCGTCCAGTTCGACAAGCGTGATGTCGAAGACCTCGGCCTCGTGAAGATGGACCTCCTCGGCTTGCGGACGTTGTCGCTCGTGAAGGACGCGGTCGCCGACATCGAGACGCGCCACGACGAGCTTCTCGAGCTGGGCTCACTGCCGCTGGACGATCCAGCGGTCTACGACCTTATCTGCGAGGTCGACACGATCGGGCTCTTCCAGGTCGAAAGCCGCGCGCAGGCGCAGGCCCTGCCGCGCGTGCGGCCTCGGAACTTCGCGGACATCGTCGTCGAGGTCGCGATCATCCGGCCCGGCCCGTTGCAGGGGAACATGGTCAACCCATACATCCGCCGCCGGCAGGGCCGCGAGCCGGTGCAGTACGCGCATCCTCTCCTTGAGCCGATCCTCAAAGAGACGCTCGGCGTGATCCTCTTCCAGGAGCAGATCCTGCGGGTCGCGATCGCCGCTGCGGGATTCTCGCCGTCAGCCGCCGACATGCTGCGTCGCGCGATGAGCCGCGCTCGTAGTTCGGCCGACATGGAGAAGCTGCGCGAGCCGTTCGTCACCGGCGCACGTGCAAAGGGCGTCGACGACGTTACCGCGAACGAGATCTTTCGCCAGATCGCCGCGTTCGCGGAGTTCGGATTCTGCAAGAGCCACGCGGCGGCGTTCGCGCTCACCGCGTATCACACCGCTCATCTGAAGCTCTACTACCCCGCCGAGTTCTACGTCGCTCTGCTCAACAACCAGCCCATGGGCTTCTACTCGCCTGCTGTCATTGCCGGAGATGCGAAACGTCATGGAGTGGCGATCCTTCCTGTCGATGTGAACGCGTCGTTCGCGCAGGCGGTCGTCGAACTCTCATCGGAGGCGGCGGCGCCGAAACCCTCTTTACGCGACGGTGGACCCCCCGGCCTCCGGCCGGTGCCCCATCGCGCGGGGGCCCTCGGCGCCGCCTCCTCCACCGTCCACCCGGTCGACACCTCGCGAACGATCGCATCGCATCGCAAATGTCGCGACCATGACGTTCGCATCGGCTTCGGCTCTGTCAAAGGGCTCGGCGATGAGGAAGCTAAGGCGGTCGTGCGCGAGCGCGAACTCGGCGGGCAGTTCAAATCGTTCGACGAGTTCGCGACACGCGTTGGCTTGAAGGAGGAAGCACTGCGGAATCTCGCGCTCGTTGGGGGGTTCGACTCGTTTGGCGAGCCCCGGCGCGCGCTGCTTTGGCGCGCACGCGACGCGCACCGCACGTCCCCGTCGTTCGTACGTCGGGCGTTGTCTCTACCCACCACCACAGCGCCGGCCCTGCCGCCGCTCGGCGAACAGGAGCGCACCGCGCTCGATTACCGCATCACCGGGATCCCGACAGGGCCGCAGATCATGAGCTTCCACCGCGACAACCTCGCGCGGCGCGGCGTGCTTCGCGCGTGTGACCTCGAAAAACGGCGGCACGGGAGCTATGTGCTCATCGCCGGCGCCGTCGTCGTGAAGCAGCATCCCGAGACCGCGAAGGGCCACGTCTTTCTCTCGCTCGAGGACGAGACCGGGATCTCGAACATCATCATTCGCCCGGCCACGTACCGAAAATACAAACGGGTCTTGGATAGCGACGCCGCGGTCGTCGTCGGTGGCACGCTGCAGACCGTAGACGGGGTGATCTCGGTAACGGCGCAGCGCCTCGACGCTCTGACGCTCTTCGCGAAGATCGCCGCCAGGGAGTGGCAGTGACTTCCTACCCCAGCCGCGGTTCCCCTAGCGCTCGCCGTGCTCCTCCTTGTGGCATTTGGCGTCGTGGGCGCCACCCGACAGCAAGTGGACTCGTCCGCGCGCGGGCTTGCGGGGTGGCGGACGGTCGCGTGGTCGCGCTCGCGCCAACGGGCGCAAATCCGGACGCGCGCGCGGCGCTCGTGATACCCACTCAGGGCTCGCCGTACCTGATCGTGCGTCTTTCGGCTGCTCCGCGCCGAAAAACGCGGGAGGCGTGGGTGCTAAAGCCGCGGCATCTGGGGCGACAGCGGTTCCGGCAGGCACGATTGAGCGTGGAGGCGTGCTCACGTTGTCGCTGACCGCGCCACTTGGCGCGGGCGATGGCGTACCCATCACACTGGAGTCCGCATCGGGATCGGCGCAGCCCACAAGACAACCGGTGCTCGTTGTCGGGAAGGCCTGACTCAGCTGGTCATGGGCGAAGTGCAGACCTGCGACACCTTTGACGGGTACTCGATACCAACGGTGGCTTGTCGCGGCATCAGGCGAGCAGGAGACTGCCGCAGAGGCAAGCGAACAAGCGGGCATTTGGGGTGGCGAGCAAAGCGCACGGGCGGTCGCAGGATGGGGGATGCGTGGACAGTCCGAGTCAGAGACGAGCAGAAGATCTGCTCGACTCCATATTCAAGGTCGCCACGGAACTTGTCCGCGGTGAGCGCGCGTCTCTGCTCCTCCGCGAGGACAACTCCACCGACTTCGTAATCGCCCGCGCCGTCGGGCTCGCGGACGACGTGATGCGCCGTGTGCGGGTGAAGCCAGGCGAAGGAGTCGTCGGCTTGGTCGCGCAGTCGAAGCGTCCGCTTCTGGTACGCCACGTCTCCAGCGCGCCGATCCAATCGGGCGAGGGCACCTACCGCTCCGACTCCTTCGTGAGCGTCCCGATCCTCGTGGGCGACGACTCCCGAGGAGTCCTGAGCGTGACCGACCGCCACGACGGCCAGCCGTTCGACGACGCTGATCTCGAGACGCTCGAGCTGCTGGCCGGACATATCGGTCAGGTGCTGGTGATGCAGGAGCAGGGCGAGGCTCTGCAACGCCGCGCCGAGACCGACCCGCTCACCTGGCTCTTCAACCGGCGCCATTTCGACCGCCGCCTCGAGGCGGAGACCAACCGCGCGCTGCGCGCGGAGCATCTCCTGGCGCTCCTCATCCTCGATGTGGACCGCTTCAAGCTCTACAACGACCGGTACGGCCACGCCGTCGGGGACGAGGTCTTGAAGGCTGTGGCGGCCGCGGTGAAGCAAGCCGTGCGCATGTACGACGTGCCCACGCGGTACGGCGGCGACGAGTTCGCGATCATCCTGCCGGACGCCGACACCGAGGCCGCTACGAGGGTCGCGACGCGAATAGTCGAGAAGGCCGCCGAAGCTGTGCTGCCGCCCGAGCTCGTGGCCGCGCGCGAGCATCTCCAGCTTTCGATCGGCATCGCGACGTTCCCGCGCCCGGCCGGTGATGCGGCGTCGCTCGTCGAATCGGCGGACGCCGCGATGTACCGCGCGAAGGCATCAGGTGGGGGGATCCGCGTATGGGAGCACTCGCTCGGCGAGGGGCCGCGCGGCGCGATCCGCTCGCGCGCGATGAGCATCCCGTCCGCGCCGTATCTCGCGGACCCGGCGCACCTTGCGACGGCCGAGCTGCAGCGGCTCCTCCCGCACGCGCTAGCGTCGGAGTGGAACGCCGTCGTCGTCGGCCACGAGGGTCAGGTGCTGACGGTGGCGCTCCCGGGGCCCAACCCCGCCGCGATCGACTCGATCTCGAAGGCGACGGGGTTCGCGGTCTATCCAGTCTTCAGCAACCCCGCGGATCTCGAAGCGACGCGCCGGCGGCTCACCACCAACGGCACGAAGTGACTAGCGGGGACGCGCCTCCTCGCGGGTGACGCCGCCCTCGGCGCCGCGGAAGAGGTAGCCGACCCCGGGCACGGTCTGGATAACGTCGCGCGGCTTGCCGTCCGCGCCGAGCTTGCGCCGAAGGCGGCTCACGTTCAGCTTCACGAGGTCTCCGCCGACGTCCGCGTCGTAGCCCCAGACGCCCTCGAGGATTTCCTCCTGCGTGAGGACGCGGCCAGGGTTCGCCATGAAGTGCCGCAGAAGCTTGAACTCAGTCGGCGAGAGGTGCACGGGCACGCCGTCCGCGCGCACCTGGTGGGTCGCCTCGTCCAGGATGAGGTCGCCCGTCTTGTAGATGGCCGGCGCCGGGCGGCCGCGCGTGCGGACCGAGCGGCGCAGGATCGCCTTCACCCGGGCCACGAGCTCCTTCGGGCGGAAGGGCTTGGTGATGTAGTCGTCGGCTCCGAGCTGCAGACCGCGGAGGATGTCGCTCTCGTCCTGGCGGGCGGAGAGCAGGAGTACGGCGACGTGCTCGTCGACGTGCCGGATGCGCTCGAGGACCACGAACCCGGCGAGCTTGGGAAGGTTGATGTCGAGGATGACGAGGTCGGGCTTTTCGCGCCCCACGGCCTCGACCGCGGACTCTCCGTCGTAGGCGCGGGACACGTCGTATCCCTCACGACGAAGCGCGTACTCGAGAAGCTCCACGAGGTCGCGATCGTCGTCAACGACTAGAAGCTTTATTAGTCCTCTGCCTCCTCAGCCAAGTGCCGAGCCTTCGGGAGTGTGAAGTGTACCGATGTTCCCCGTCCAGGGGTGCTCTCGATCGAGATGTCGCCGCCCTGCGCGTGGACGATGGCGCGGCAGATCGAGAGACCGAGGCCGAGCCCGCCCGCTTGCTCCCGGACTGTGCGGGAGCGGAAGAAGCGCTGGAACAGGCTGTTCTGCTCATCGAGGGGGATGCCGGGCCCCTCGTCCGCGACCGTAATCCGGACGAAGCCGTCGACGCTCTTGGCGCCTACGGTGACGCGCGTGCCCTCGGGAGCGTACTTGCTCGCGTTGGAGATGAGGTTCGCGAACACCTGCGTGGTCCGCCGTTCGTCCGCGAGGACTCGGTCAGCGTCCGCGTCGAAGGCCTTCACGAGCTCCTGGCCTTTCGACTCGAGCATCGGCTGGATGAAAGCCATGGCCTCGGAGAGCGAGTGCTTGAGGCTCGCTGTCTGCGCCCGAACCTGGAACGTGCCGGCCTCGATGCTGCCAGCGTCCATGAGGTTTTCGACGAGGTGCTCGAGCCGGAGAGCGCTTCGCCGCAGGGCTCCCGCGAGCAACGCCAGCTCGTTGCGAGGCATGTTCAGCGCGTCGTCGACGACGAGGTCGAGCGACGCGATGAGACCCGAGATCGGCGTCCGTAGCTCGTGCGCGACCTCCATCAGGAACTCTTCCTTGAGCCGGAGGAGCTCGGCCTGCGCCGTGACATCCCGCACGGTGTGAAGGGCGCGTCCGCCCGGAAGAGCGGTTGACATCATCTCGAGGACGCCCATGCGCTCTTCGCGCGGGAACCAGGCCCGCCGCACCAGGTGGCCGTCGGCCTCCTGAATGCGCGTCGCACCGGAAACGAGGAGCAGCTCTTCGAACACATTTCCGACCAGCGAGTCCTCGCCGAGGATCATGAAGGCCGCGGGATTGGCGCTCATGACCACCCCTTCTTGATCGGTCAGGATGATCCCGTCGCTCAGCGCGACGAAAGCTTCGGCGAAAGCCGCCTGGTCGAGGGCGGGATCCTCGCGCCGCCGCCCGATGACCCGGCGCCGCTCCGCGGCTGACGACTGATCGGTCATGCGAACGGGATCCGCAAACGCACGCGGGTCCCCTGGCCGGGGCTCGAGTCGAGCGACAGCTGCGCCCCGATGAGGCGCGCGGATTCGCGCATCTGCAGAAGACCGAGGCTACCGCGCGAGGCGTAGCCCAGGAGGGTGCTCGCCACATCGAACCCCTTCCCGTTGTCTTCGACCAGCGCGACGAGCGCGCCGCCGTCCTCGTAGATGTCGATCGAGACGTCGGTCGCGCGGCCAGTCTTGATCGCGTTGTTGGCGGCCTCGCGGATGACAGTGAACGCGCCCGCCTCCACCTCCGGGGCCAAGCGTCGGTCGGCGTCGACCCGCCGGGCGACGACGCGGGATCCATTCTGACCGTTGATGCGCTCGGCGAGCGCGCGGGCCGCGGCACCAAGTCCGCCGTCCTCGAGCACGAGAGGCCGCAGGGCGAACAAGATGTCGCGCAGGCCCTTCTGCGATTCCACGAGGCGCCCGCGCAGCTGCTCCAGGTCACTCATGGCCCCGGGAAGATCTTCCTTGGCCCGGCGCTGCGCCAGCTCGATGCCGAGAGCCGCGTTGGCCAGCGTTTGGGCGACGCCATCGTGGAGATCGCGAGCCAGGCGATGGCGTTCCTCATCAGCCACCTTGACCACACGAAGGCGTTCGGCGGCAAGGTCGGCCGAGAGCTGCACGTATTCGAGGGCGATGCCTGCCGAGGTGGCAAGCGACACCGCGTACCTCTCGTCGTCGGTGTGGAACGGGCCGTTGGCGTGATTCACGGCCTGGAGCACACCGAGGCGCCGGCGGTCACGGGAGTCGATCGGGACAACGAGGATCGAGCGCGTTCGGTAACCGGTGCGGGCGTCCACGCTCGGATCGAACCGCGGATCTCCGTACGGCTCATCGATACGAAGCAACGTACCGCCTCGGGCCACCTCGGCGGCGAGGCTCCGACCCTCTAGCGGTAGACGGATCTCGTTGACCGCCAGGACGCTCTCTCCGCGCTTCCTACCTTCGGTTAGCGCGCGCGACCACAGCTCGTTCCGGGTGGAATCGACGACATACAGGGTCGCGCGATCCGCGTCGAGCACCGACGTCGCCGCGCGGGTGATGCGCAGAAGGACCTTCTCGACGTTCTCCTCGAGCGCGAGGTCGCGCTGGAGTTGGAGCAGCGTCTCAAGCTGCTTGGCCTCTCTCAGCGGTGCCACGCGCCGGATTCTTGCGCCTGCTCAATCTCTCGTCTACGCCTCGAGACACGCTCACGGCTGGTGCAGGGGCAGGGGCCCTGCGCGCGTAGTAGCGACCGCTCCTCGCGAGTAAATCGCTCGTCGCTCGTCCAAGGCCTTGTCAATCGCTCGTCTACACCTAACGTCCGGCGATTTGTCGCACCGTCTCCAGTGTGTCGATCTCGCTCACGGGCTTATCCGGGCGGAGGCGCGCGATCCGCGGGAATCGCATCGCGTAGCCCGACTCGTGGCGATCGCTCGGCTGGATCTGATCGAAAGCGACTTCGATGACGGTATCCGGCACGACCGTGCGCACGCGCCCGTAGTCCTGAACGGTGTGCTCGAGAAAGTACTTCGTCATCTCGGCGATCTCCTTGTCGGTGAGGCCCGAGTAAGCCTTCCCGATGTTGAGGAGCCGCTCGCCGTCGCGGATAGCGAAGGTGTAGTCGGAAAGGACGCCACGGCGTTTTCCGTGGCCCCACTCCACCGCGGTCACGACCACGTCGATGGTTCGGAGCGGCCGCTTGACCTTGAGCCACTCCATGCCTCGCCGGCCCGGCCGATACGCCGAGCGCGGATCCTTGACCATTAGGCCCTCGTTGCCGCGTTCCCGAGCCGCCGCGAACTCGCGTTCGAGGACGGCGACCAGCGCTTCACCCGCCGACGCCACGCGCTGATGCTCCGCGAAGATCACCGGTGGGACGATCGGCAGCGCGCGCAGTATCCGTTGTCTCTCGTCGAGCGAGACGTCGAGCAGCGCGCGGCCGTCGCGCTCGAGGATGTCGAAAGCGACGAGGCTCGACGGCATTTTCGTGCGTAGCTCCGCCGCGACGTTCTTGCGTCCGAGCCGCGTTTGGAAATCGGTGAACGGCACGGCCTTGCCTTCGGTGAAGGCGAGCACCTCACCGTCGATGACATAGCTCCCGGGAATCGCGAGGAGCGGCTCCACGAGCTCGGGGTACCGGTTGGTGATCCGGTCGAAGGTGCGCGAGTAGAGCTCGACGCGGTCGCCGGCTTTGTGCACCTGCGCGCGGATGCCGTCGTACTTGTCCTCGACGACGTAAGGCGGCGGAAAACGTTTCTCGACCTCCTCGAGCTGGAGAACCGGTGTGGCCAGCATCATCCCGATCGGCAGGAAGTGCGCGAGCGTCGGCTCCGCGAGTGTCCCGTGCTTCGCACGGACCGCGGTCTCGCCGACGTCGCCCGTCAGCATGTTCGCGCGCCCGACCTCCTCGCGATCGCGCTCGAAGGCGCGCGCGATCGCCTCTTCGAGCAGACCTTCGCGCAGTCCGATGCGCGTCTCGCCGCTCACGATCTTCACGAGGTAACGCGCCTCGTCCGCGGTGGCGCGCGCGAGCGTCGCGCGCAGGACTTCGCGCTTGGGAGCCACGCCGCGCACGGCGGCGATCGCGTCGAACGTCTGCGCGACGTCCGCCAGTGTGAGTCGCTCTCCGCCTGCGGAACCACCGCCGATCAGATCCGCCGCCACGTCCCCGAGGTCGGCGTGGCGCTGGTACGACTCGGCGATGTCGCCGCCGGTCTTCCCAGATCGCTCGAGTAGGACGTCGGAGAGCGCGCTCCAGCCTACGGAGAGGACGCGTTCGTCTCGCCGGGGGAAAGGCGCTCCCGCGAAAAGCCGAGCCGCGATCTGCAGGTCGGCATCATCCAGACCGCCCAGATACCGCGCGAGGGCAGCATGCTTCTCGAGCTTTTTGGGAGTTGCCCTAACGGCATCCGCCGTGGTAACCCATGCGGCGAAGGAGGTGCTTATTTGGACCTCATTACGCTGATCATCGTTGTCCTCGTCATTCTCTGGCTCCTCGGCTATTTCGGCCGAGGGCGCATCAGCACCCCGGCGTTGAGCGGGAACTGGGTCCACACCCTGCTCGTCATCGTCGTCATCCTCGTGATCCTTCGAGTGCTCCGCGTGATCTAGCTCTGCGCGCGGCTAATCTCTAGCCGTGGCCGACCGTCCGCGTTATCTCGCCGTCCCGTACGGCGAGGAAGAGCTCGAGTTCATGGTGCAGCCGTGGTTCGACCTCGACATCGTCGAGTCGCGCACGGCCACACCCGTCGCGGATCTTGCGGCGGAAACGGCTCGTCGCCTGGCATCGCCACTCGGAGGCAAGCGCCTGAGGGACCTCGCGGCGGATTCGGTTCGATCGGTGCCGAAAGCGCGCGCGGTCATCGCGGTGACCGACCTCACCCGTGCATCCCCGGACGCTGTGCTGGTGCCACCGCTCCTTGACGAGCTCAACGCCGGAGGCATCCCCGATATGCAGATCACGGTGATCGTGGCGGTCGGGCTGCATCGGGCGACAACGGATGCCGAGAAGCGAGAGAAGCTCGGCTCGGTGGTGGATCGCGTGCGCGTCGTCGACTCGGATGGACGCGATCCGGCGATGTGGGCCGACCTCGGGACGATCCCCCCGTACGACGTGCCGGGCTTCACGCAGAAGCTCGTGAAGGAGGCCGATCTCGTCGTCGCGACCGGCATCGTCGAGCCGCACCAGTACGCGGGCTACTCGGGTGGCCGGAAGACGGTCGCGATCGGGTGCTGCGGGGAGCCGGTGATCACGGCGACGCACGGCATGCGCTTCCTCGAGGATCCCGGCGTACGGCTCGCCAAAGTCGAGGGGAATCCCTTCCACGAGACCGTTCGCGAGATCGCGCGTCGCGCTGGCCTGCGCTTCTGCCTCAACGTCGTCACCGACGACCGCGAGCGTGTGGTCGCGGTCGCGGCGGGCGATCCCGACGCGGTCCTGGCCAATCTCGTCGGCAAGGCCGCCGCACTCTACACGCGGCCCATCCCGAAGCAGTACGACATAGTCATCGCCGGCGTGGGCCACCCGAAGGACGTGAATCTCTATCAGGCCTCGCGCGCCGCGACGTACCTCCGGTTCGCGCCGACGCCCGTCGTTCGCGAAGGCGGTGCGATCGTGATTCCCGCGCGCCTTGAGGAGGGCGCGGGCGAAGGGCCGGGTGAACAACGCTTTCTGGCGGCGCTCGAGCGCGCGGCCTCGCCGGCCGCGGTCGTCGATGAAGCGCGGCGACATTTCGCGGGTGGCGAGCAGCGCGCCGTGATGGTCGCCCTCACGCTCCAGTGGTGCCAGATCATCGTCGCCGCGTCGGAAGCACCCGAGATCGTGCGCCTTGCGAAACTCCGCGCGGCCGTCGACGTGGAAGAAGGCCTGGATATCGCCTACGAGCACATCGGGCGGCCGACGAGGGCATCCGTCTTGCTCGTACCTCGCGCGTTGCACACGTTACCGATCGTTCAGTCGGGCATCCCGGCCTAGCGCGTGGGTTGCTGTCTGGGCGGCTGCGTCCGGCTAATCGCGTTCGCGTTGTGGCGCGCGATCGCGGCTGCGCTTCTCGCCGTGTTGCTGACGCGCGTCGACACGTTCGTCGAGGACCGTCACGGTGATTCGGTGACGGGTAAGGCATGGCGCGCGTATCGGAGCCGCGGAAAGAAGGCCGTGCGCCGCGGAACACCGCCGGACGCCGGCGGCGCTATCGATACGAGCGGGCGCCCGCGACCGTAGTCGCTTACTCAGAGACCTCGGCGAGGAGCACCCGCGCGTTCCAAAAGTTGAAGCCGAACATGTAGAAGCTCGCCCAGGCTGACGCGCCTCGACCATGTCGCGCGCACCTTAGCGGCGCGCCTAAACTGCGGGCGCGTGACCCCCACCCGCATAGATGTCTTCCGCATCCCCACGCGCATCAGCTTCGGCCGCGGGGTCGCGCTCACCGTGGCGACGCCGCTGCAGCAGGTCGGCGCCAAACGCGTGCTCCTGGTCACCGACAAGGGCGTGCGCGACGCAGGCCTTGTAGCGCCGATCGAGGAGCGGCTGCGCGATGGGGGCTTCGCGTACGAGATCTACGACGAGGTGGTGCCGGACCCCGGCGTCGGTGAGGTCCAGCGCTGCTACGAGCGCGCAAGAGAAATGGGCGCCGACGCGTTCGTGGCAGTCGGCGGCGGGTCCGCGATCGACACGGCCAAGATGGCGGCGACACTGCTCACCAACGGTGGCACCGTCCTCGATTACGTCGGCACGGACAAGGTGCCGAAGCCCGCCGCGCCGGTCGTGGCCATCCCAACGACGGCAGGGACAGGAGCGGAGATCACGATCAACAGCGTTATCGCCGATCCGGCACAAAACAAGAAGCTCGTCATCATCAGCCCGAACGCGACCGCGCTCTTCGCTCTGGAAGACCCGGAGATGACCCGCACCTGCCCACCGTTTGTGACCGCGATCACCGGGATGGACACGCTCGTTCACGCGATCGAGTCGTTCGTGTGCAAGAACGCCTACCCGATGACGCAGGCCCTCTGCCTGGAAGCGATCCGCGACGTCGGCCGCTCGCTCGCGGCGGCGGTGACCGATGGCGCGGACATGGACGCGCGCGAGCGGATGATGCGCGCCGTCGTGTCCGCGAGCCTGGCCTTCTCCAACACGCGGCTCGGAAACGTGCACGCGATGGCGCTCCCACTCGGCGGCTGGTGCCACGTCGCGCACGGCGCGGCCGTTGCGGTACTGCTCCCGCATGTCATGGACTTCAACCGCACCGCCGCGCCTGACGCGTACGCGATCGTCGGCGAGACCCTCGGCGCGAAGAAGGAGGCGCAAGCCGCCGTGAAGCGGGTGTTCGCGCTCAATGAGGAGGTCGGGATCAAGCCGAAGCTCTCGGAGTACGGCGCGAGCGAGGACGCGATTCCGAGCATGGCGAAGGACGCGATGCTGTCGGGGAACATCCTTGTGAATCCGCGCACGACGGCGCAGCCTGACCTCGAGGCCCTCTACAAAGCAGCGCTATAGATGCCAGTCGCGATCTTCGACATGGACGGCGTCCTCTACCGCGGCAACGTCGTCATGCCGTATGCCCGCGAGACGCTCGGACGGCTCCGCGCCGCCGGCTGGCAGGTGTTCTTCGCGACGAATAACTCCACCGCATCACGCGCGGAGTACGTCACGAGGCTGACGACGCTCGGGCTCGGCGGGGACGAGGCTCACGTCGTCACGAGCGCGTACGCGACGGCGCACTACCTCGAGCGGCTCGAGCCGAAGCCGAAGGACGTGTTCGTCGTGGGCGCGGACGGCTTGCGCGACGAGATCCGCGCCGTCGGTATCGGGGTGCGCCGCGCCGAGGACCTGCCGGGCGC
>JALYSZ010000224.1 GCA_030854525.1 Chloroflexota bacterium
CCCGCAAGCAGCTCTACGGCCTGTGGAGGTATTACGCCTACCTCGGAAACATTCCCTATCGACTTCACCGGGCGCGACATCTCCTCAGAGGGGCGGCGAAGTTCGGTGGGAAGGACTACCTCTCTCCGCAGAGCCAGCGCCTTCACCTCGACACGAACGAGATCCTGGACTGGAAGCGCCAGCGGGGCGTCCCGCGGTGGTGGGCCTCGAAGCGCTACATGCTCACGCAGGCTCGCGAGGATGTGGGCCTTCCGGCGTACCTGAGACACCGTGCCGGGCTCGTCGGCCTCACGGGCCGCCCGCCGCTCTTCGACGTCGACCTGCTCGACTTCGCGCTTCGGATCCCACCCGAGCACGAGTTCGACCCACACATGGATCGTCCGCTGATTCGCGAAGCGATGAAAGGGCGCGTACCCGACGAGGTTCGACTCAGCAAGAGGAAGAGCAACCTGGGACCGTGGTACGTCGACGTGCTCACGGGATCCGACCTCGAGCCGATCCGTCGGCTTCTCCACGCCGAGAAGCCGGAGATTGCCGCCTACACGAGAATCGAGCCCGTGCGGAAGATGGCCGAGGGTCCGCCTCCGCCGGGCGGGGGCAGCAAGCTGGGATGGATGTCGGACCTCTGGCGTCTCACGGCAGCCGAATGCTGGCTGCAATACGAGCAAGACCCGACCTGGATCGACCGGTTCACGGCCGAGAACGCCCTGCCGTCGCCGGTGTTCGAGGTCCACAGGCAACACGCAGCCGCCCCCTCGCGGGTCCTCTCCGCTTGATCCGCGCAGCGGGCGCTCTCCGACCTTTTCCAACCCCGGTCGTACGTTTTTCCTCCTTGACCTCGATCGATGCTCCTTTAGGCTGGATGAGTCTCTAGTTCCAGAAAGAGAGGAAGTTCATGGAGGAAAAGATCACCGAGCAAGGCGAGTACACGGCTCCGAAGATCACCGACTACGGCGATCTGAAGGAGCTCACGGCCGGCTCACCGACGGGGACCCAGACGGACGTGCCTCTGTCCACGCCGGTTCCGCCGTTTTCGATCTTCAGCTAGACGCTCGACGACGTTTTTCGCGACCCCGGTTCCCTTCGAGGGGAACCGGGGTCGTTGTCTGCAAGCCCGGCGGATCAGGCGGGAGCCGAACTCGGGGAAGGCGCGACGGCAGGCGAGGTGCATAGCCTCGTCACCCAAGTTGTGAAAGCCGAGCCTCCTCGCATGGAACGAGGTCGAGCATAGCTGGAAGGATCAATGCGATAGTTATCGGGTAAGTCGGCGAATCGTCTGGTCGGCCGCCCCGGAAACTCGCCTTGACGTCTTCCGACAGAGCGACGACGCTATGGCGATGAGTGGCCCCCAGTTTCCTGCCGCCGACCCGGAGAGACAACCGAAGGACTCGCCGACGGCTGACGCGCCGCACCTTCCCTTGATCGCCTATCCAACGAGCCCTCGGCGGCTCGTCTCCGCCGAGCCGGCTCCACGCTGGCGGGACTGGATGAATGCGACCGAGGAGCGGTGGGCCAACCGCTGCCTACCGCTGCTGGTGGCGAACCAGGCGGGATGGGTGCTGCTCAACCCGTTGACGTTCACGGCCACGTGGGGCGGAGGAGACGAGGCCTCCAGCCTCTCGCTCGAGTATGCGAACGGGGATGTTCCGCCGCCCCGGCCCGTCGAGAGCCATTTCGGATACGGCGTGATCACCTGGAGCGTTCCCTACCTGTTCCGGACGCCTCCGGGCTACAACTTGCTCGCGCGCGGGCCGGCAAACTGGCCAAAGGACGGCGTCTGCTTTCTCGAAGGGCTCGTGGAGACCGACTGGTCGGCCTCCACGTTCACGATGAACTGGAAGATGACCCGTTCGGACCACCCGGTCGTGTTCGAGGCCGGCGAGCCCTTCTGCATGATCGTCCCGCAGCGGCGTGGCGAGCTCGAGTCGTTCGAGCCCGAGATACGAGACATCTCGAGTGATCCGGAGACGCACCGGGCGGCCGCGAGTTGGGCCAAGGGCCGCGACCAGATGCAGGTGCACAAGTTCCTCTCGAAGTACGCCGGCGAATTCGAGCCGTATCGCACCGCCTGGGAGGCGAACTACTTCAAGGGCCTCGGCCCGAGCGGGGAGAAGGTGCCCGAGCATCAGACACAGCTTCGCCTGGCTCCTTTCAAGGATCCTGATACTCGCGAACCGGACGAGGCGTAACCGACCACTTGCCGCGGTTGCGAAGCAGGCTGATCGCGTTCTCCTTTGACGATGGACCCGATGAGAAAACGGCGGAGATTCTCGACCTCCTCGATCAGTACGAGGCACTTGGCACGTTTTTCGTGCTCGGACGGCAAGTGCAGGGTCGAGAGGAAGTCATCCGACGTGCCGTGGAGGCAGGACATGAGATAGGAAACCACACGTTCGATCATCCGCATCTCGACACTCTGGAGCCATCGCAGATCGAAGACGAGCTCGCGCGCACCTCCGACGTCATCGAGGCTGCAGTCGGTCTCCGACCTCGACTAATGCGGCCGCCGTACGGGATGGGCGACGCGCTCCGTGCTGCGCCGGTCGCTCGTCGGCTGGGAATGAAGACAGTTCGTTGGTCTGTCAATCCAAAGGACTGGAACGAGTCGGATCCGGATCGCATCAGCGACGCGATCTTGGCAGGGGCACGCCCGGGCGCCGTCGTCGTCCTCCACGACGGTGCCGCGCACGGAGGAGATCGGTCGCCGACGCTCGCTGCGCTAAGAACAGCCGTGCCTCAGTTGCGGGCTCAGGGGTACAGCCTGGTGACCGTATCGACGCTGCTCAAGAGGGCGCCGTGGGCCGCGCGGACTGTCGTTCCGCGAGGGCCCCTTCGAAGGGTCGTTGACCGCGGCCGACGCTGGGTACGATCCGACCCAGAAGGGAGCGTTGAATGACGAACGTGTTCGCTCGGCCGGCGGCAGGGCATTTGGCGCAAGGCGCCACGGCAGACAAACCCCGCCAATCCGCCTCCGGTCGGCCGCCGGCAGCCGTGCTTAGCACGTTTCGACCTCGCCAATGGGCCAGTGTCGCCCTGGCCTAAGAAGGCGTACGTCAGCCGCGAAGGGTCTTCTAGCATGAGGATCGTGCGCCGCGGATTAACAACCACTGAGGCAGTCGGAACGCCTGACGGCGGAGGAAGATGTCGACGGACTCGCTGCGGAGCTCGTGCGCCCGAGCGAGATGTCGGACAGCGAATGGACTGCCCTCGTCGAGCGCGGAAGAGCATTCGTCGAGTCGCGGCACGACGCGCGGGTCGTCGCGACGGAGCTCGACGGGATCTACCGAGAGGTGCTGGCGCGTCGGACGCGGCGCCGTCGAAGCGTCGACTGCTCGGAGCCGTCAGTGCGTGATGATTTTCTGATCTTCGGCAAGCCGGTGATCGAGGAGCCGGAGATTGCCGAGGTCGTCGATTCACTCCGCTCCGGCTGGATCGGCACGGGACCGAAGGTGCAGCAATTCGAGCTGATGCTCGAGGACTATCTCGCTGTGCCGCAAGTCCGCTGTCTCTCGTCGTGTACCGCAGCCCTGATTCTCGGCATGAAGGTCCTTGGGGTCGGGCCGGGGGACGAGGTGATCGTCCCGGCCATGACTTTCGTCGCCTCGGCCAACGCCGTCGTCCATGCGGGAGCGACTCCTGTTCTCGTCGACAGCGAGCCTGGGACCGGTTTGATGGATCTGGACGCGACGGAGGCCGCAATCACGCCACGCACAAAGGCGCTGATGCCGGTTCACCTCGCCGGCCGGCCCGTGGACATGGACCGTCTGAACGCGATCCGTGACAAGTACGGGCTCCTGATAGTCGAAGATGCGGCCCATGCCATCGGCGCGGCGTGGCGTGGGACGAGAATCGGCGGTCACGGGAACCTCACCGCGTATTCCTTCTATGTCACGAAGAACATCACCACCGGTGAGGGCGGCGCGCTCGCTACGGAGAACCCGGACGTCGCCGCCGAGGTCGAGCGACTCGCGCTGCACGGGCTCAGTCTCGGCGCCTGGCAGCGTTTCTCGGACGCCGGCTTCAAGCACTACGAAGTCGAGGAGCCTGGCTTCAAGTTCAACATGATGGACATCCAGGCGGCCCTGGGGATCCATCAGCTTCCGCGTCTCGACGAGTGGATCGATCGCCGCGCAGAGCTGTGGGAGCGGTACGACGAGCTTCTAGATGGACTACCGGTCGAGACGCCTCCGTCGCCCGAGGGAGACATGCGCCACGCGCGACACCTGTACCAAGTGCTCGTGTCTCGTGACGCGGGTCTCTCGCGTGACGAGCTCCTCGGAGGCCTGACGGCCCGGCGAATCGGCACCGGAGTCCACTACCGCGGCGTACACCTGCATCCCTACTATCGAGACCGGTTCGAGCTGAAGGCGAGCCAGTTTCCGGTCGCGACCGATATCTCAGAGCGAACGTTAAGCCTTCCGTTCGGACCAGGGCTGAGCGAGCAGGATCAGCGCGACGTTGTTGATGCGCTCGCGGAAGGGATTGCATCAGCTGGGGGCTCGCGGCTCGTTCAGCCGCAAGCGCCGTAGTCCCGTCCAACGCCCGGGGTGCCTTTGATCAGGCGAGCGCACGTTCCGAATGCCACTCTGTCAATCAGTGACGTGGTTCGTTCACTGATGCGTCCGCTTGATGTCGATCGCGCAGAACACGAAATCGAGCTACTCACAAACGCCTACGCCGTGCTTTTCTCGAGCGCGCGTGGTGCACTCGCCGGCGCCGTGAGCACGCTCAAGCCCGAGGGAACCGTTGCAGTTCCCGGCTACACCTGTATTGCTGTACCGAACGCAGTGAAATCTGCCGGCTGCCCGATTACCTACGCCGATGTCGATTCCCGAGGGATCGTCAGGTCCCGCGACTGGCCTAAGGTCGATCTGGTCGTGGCCCAAGACACGTACGGATTCCCCGCAGAGCTGCCGCCGAAGCGAAGGATCATCCGGGATGCGAGCCATCGAACCGATTTAGCGTGGGACTCGTTGGGTTCCGTCACTGTGGCGATAACAAGCTTCGAACAGTCCAAATGGCTCAGCGCTGGCCAGGGAGGCCTGGCCTTGACGACCGATCGTCTGCTCGCGGAGCGGCTGCGAGCCGTCCGGGACGCCCATTCGACGTCCTCGCCCGCACTCGCCCAGGCGTTGGTGACGCTGCTCATCCTCGTAGTCGGGCGCTTGCAGTACCACGGAAAGACGCGACTGGCGTACCGACTTCGACGGATCACCATGGCTGTCGCCGCTGATCGCCTCCGGGGACAGTGCGCCACCGAGCTCGCGGGCGAGGGCATCGATCCCCGCCTCCGAGGGTCCCCCAGCAAAGTCGTGGCGCGGATGATCGTCTCCCAGCTTCGGCGGGCGGACGAGGTCGCGGCCCATCGGTCTAGGATCGTCGCCATCTACGACCGAATCGGTGGCGTTGAGCGACCACCCGAGCCGCTCGTGCGATATCCAATGTGGGTCGACGACCCTGATGATTTCGAGCGGGAGCTGCGCGCCTCGGGGTGGGACGTATCCGGTCGCTGGTTCAATGCCGCGCTTCATCCAGTGACAGCCGACGCCGACTCGTTTGGTTATCGAGCAGGGACCGCACCGAACGCGGAACGTCTCGCATCCTGTGTGATCAATCTCCCTACGCATCCTCTCGTTCGAGAGGATGACGCTGAAGGGCTCATTAAGCTTGCAATCGCGCAAGGCGCATCGGCTCTCCAATGAAATCTCCGCGGCCGCTTCGGACACTTCGACGAAGGCTAACCGGCCTCAGGGCCGCTCTCGCCGCGATAGTCGAGATGGTCGTCGTCTACCTTCCTGGCCGGGTTGGCAACCAGCTCCGCTTCAGGTACTACCGTACGCGCCTACGCTTTCTCGGAAGCGATGTTCGTATTGATGCAGGGGCACAGCTTGTCAACCCTGAATATATCTCGATAGGAGACAATTGCTGGATTGACCGTTACGTTCTTCTGATCGCAGGACCACCGCACGAGGGCAATCGTAAGCTTGCGCGGACAGAGAATCCGATGTTCAAATATACCGAAGGTGAGCTTGTGATCGGTAAGAACTGCCACATCGCGTCGCACGTCGTCATCAACGGTCACGGCGGTGTTTCGATAGGCGACGACAGCACGGTCGCCGCGGGAGCGAAAATCGTTTCGCTATCGCATCACTATCGAAACGTTCTTGATCCTGAAGATCGACACCTATACAGCTTTGGCTCGCGCGTACCGGGGCACGACCAGTTTCTCTTGTCGTCTGCTGTAGCCCTCGATCAGAACACCGCGTTGGCGACTAACTCAATCATGCTCCCGGGGAGCTCGATTGGGAGATACAGCTGGGTCGGCGCAGGCTCAGTTGTAACCGGTCACATTCCGCCTGGTTGTGTCGCCTGGGGCATCCCGGCGAAGCCGATGAAGGATCGCCCCGGGTTCCGCGAAGCATAGATGCCTTGGATTGACACATTGGAGCTCGCGCGACGGATTAGGTCACAACCGTGCTTTGCGACACCGCACAACTGGCTCGTCCTGCGAATTAATCGGGAGATCGCGCTTAAATACGCCAGCCTCTGTCACGGAGACCTTTTGGACATCGGCTGCGGCGATCGACCATACGAACAACTGCTCCGGCCGTATGTAACGCGGTACGTGGGGCTCGAACACCCCTCGACACAGCACTCAAAGGAGCAGGTTGATGTTTGGGGGGACGCGGCAGCGCTTCCGTTTCCGGATATGACGTTCGACACAGTTGTCGCTTTCCAGGTGCTTGAACACCTCCCGGAACCCAAGCTCGCGCTTGAAGAGATGTTCCGCGTGCTCCGTCCCGAGGGTACCCTCCTTCTCACCACGCCATTTATGTGGGGTATTCACGAAGCGCCGTACGATTTCTATCGGTACACGCCGTACGGTCTTACTTACTTACTTGAAACTGCGGGCTTCACGGATATTGCAGTGACTGCTAATTTCGGGTACTGGGCAATGGCGGGGCTACGATTCTCGTACTACCTTCAACACGTACGTTCGAAGAAGACGACTTATTTTGTGTCCGCGCTGCAGAATCTGGCTCAGCTCACTGCGCTTGTGATGGACCGTGCACACCGGATCGATTCGGATGCGGGTAGCTACACGACCGTGGCACAGCGCCCTCGCTAACCCGATGAGTCTCGGCACTCGGGCCATCAGCGGAATCAAGTGGTCTGGAGTGGCGCAGGTCGTCCAGCTGCTGACGAGGGTCGGCACGATTGTGGTGCTCAGCAGACTTCTTGCCCCGCGGGAGTTCGGGATCATGAGCATGGCGTTCGTCCTGACCGGCTTCGTCGACCTCTTCAAGGAGCTCGGTACCGGATCCGCGTTGATTCAACGGAAGAATCCGACGAATCGGCTGCTCTCGACGACCTTCTGGACGAATGTCTGCTTCGGCGTCTTCGCCGCAGCGGGTGTGATCGCTATCGCGCCGCTGGCCGCGGACTTCTATCACAACGCCCGGCTCGTCCCGGTCCTGCAACTTCTGTCGGTGAGCTTCCTGCTGTCGAGCCTGAGCATCGTGCAGCAGGCTCTCCTAGCCAAGCAACTCAAGTTCAAAAAGCTCGCCATCATCCAGTCCATCGCCGCTCTGACTGGCTCGGCTGTCGCGATCGCTCTTGCGGCGGCCGGAGCCGGCGTCTTCAGTCTTGTTGCCCAATCGATCTCGGCGTCTGGGATCTCGACTGTCGTTCTCTGGCTTAGCAGCAGCTGGCGGCCGACCCGCGACTTCTCTCTCGATGATCTGCGGTCGATCTGGCGATTTAGCGCAAACGTCGTGGGCTTCAACGTCGTCAACTATCTGGCTCGCAATGTCGACTACATCCTGATCGGGCGGTATCTCGGAGCGCAGAGCCTCGGCTACTACACGCTCGCCTACAACCTGTTGCTCTTCCCATTGCAGAACCTGACGTACGTTGTGAACCGCGTAACCTTCCCCGCATACGCCTCGATCCAGGACGACAACGCTCGCCTCGCGAACGCCTATATGCGTGTGGTCCGCGCGACGGCGACACTGTCGTTCCCGATCATGCTCGGACTCCTCGCCACGTGTGACGTCTTCGTCCGTACGGTCTATGGTGAGCGGTGGTCGCCTGCGATTCCGATCGTCGCGATCCTGGCTCCTGTCGGGCTCTTCCAGTCGTTCGTTGCGTTGAACGGGAGTATCTACCAGTCGAAAGGCAGAGCCGACCTCCAGTTCCGCATCGGCATCATCGCATCCACCGTCGTCATCGGGTCGTTCTTCATTGGACTGCGGTGGGGGATTCTGGGTATCGCTGCCGCGTATGCGGTCACTACTTTCTGTGTGCTCGGCTACCCGCTCATGGTCATATCGCTCAGCTTGATCGATCTGCGCGTTCGGGACTTTCTGAACGCCATTCGACGACCGTTCGCCGCCAGCCTTTGCATGCTTGCCGGACTTGGAGCTATTCGCCTCGCGTTTCCGGATCTAGTATTTGGTAGTGGGATGGCGCTGCCTTTGCTCGTGCTCGTCGGCGTCGTACTGTATTTTGCAGCTACATTCGCCGTGAACCGTTCTCAGCTCCGTGAAATGTGGCTGTTGGTGAAGCCCAAGCCAGCGGCCATCTAAGGCGGCCGCTACTTGGCTGCGGCGGTCAGCGCGTCTCCATAGTGGCGTTCCATCTCATTGGCGACTCTTCTAACGTCGTGATGGGCTTCGACGAACGCGCGCCCCTCGAGGAGTCGCTCGCGCCACTCACGTTCGGGGCGCAGCGCGGTCGCGACGAGAGCCTCGGCGAGACCCTCGACATCTTCCTCGTCAGCGAGGTCCTCCGGGTGCGGAACTACCGCGGGAATATCAGCGTGGCGAGTTGCGACGACCGGGATGCCACTTGCCTGCATCTCGATCAGGACAGTCGGAGCCCCGCCCTCGGTGTCTCCATCAGCGGCGGTCCGGCTCGGCTGGATACAGATGTGCGCCCGCCCTATCAGCGTCTGATACTCGCCGTAGCCGCACGAGCCGAGGAAGCGAACATTGCGAGCGATCCCGAGCCGCGCCGGCAGAGACTCGAGCTCGGCTCTGAGCTCACCGTCGCCGACAAGCCAGAGCTCGCTTGCTCCGAGCCTCGGCTGTGCGGCTGCAAACGCCCTGATCGAGAGGTCGATGCCTTTCTTCTCGACGAAGCGCCCAGCCTGGATGATGACCAGCGGTCGCGTCCGTTCCCGCGGCACAAATGGGAACTTCTCGAGATCGATCCCGATGCGTACGAGCTGAATCTTGTTCGGTGGGCAGCCGAACCCCTCGAGAGTCGACGCCATGGCGGGGCCTTCACAGAAGAAAAGCGCTCCTTCCGAAAAGAGTCGCTCATAGGGATATCGGTCCCGGTGCATCGGAGCTAGGTCGTTTCCGTAGAACGTCGTTACAAGGGGGATCCCCAGCCGCCGACGAGCGTTGAGGACATCGCTCGCCGCCCAACCGAAATGTGCGTGGAGGAGCGCGCAAGAGTTTTCCCGCGCTGCTTGGACGAGCCGCCGGTCGTAGATGCGCCGCCCCAGCGCCGGATACCGTCCCGCGAACCATCGGTAAGCTCGCGTATTCGGGATGACCTGATGGACCTCTCCGACAGGAAACTCGTCGAGGTTCTCCGTCTGCCGGGCGAGAATCACGGGGCGAAACCGCTGCTGCGCGGTCACTGCGGTATGGATGAAGGTCGCGGACCGCCCGAGGTAGGTGTTCATTACATGGCCAACTGCGATCGGTGCGACGCGTCGCGCCACGTCCTACCCTTCAAGAACGCGGGCCTTCGCCCGCGTCACCCTCGATTGAACGGCGATCTTGCCGGAAGCGTCGCTGCCTGGCCAAACCGCGACACGCGCGAGCAGCAGGCGAGGAGAACGTGGAGCCGCTCAACTCTTCGGTTCACTACGCCCCTTTCGCTGGCCTGCGGATCTCGCGATCCGCCCGACGTAGGGGATTACGAGGTAGAGCAAGGCGAGAGCCCGGGCTCTCGTAAGCCACCCTGGATGCGCGCCTGCAGCTGCGAGCCGGCCCTGGTCGAGCGATAACGATCGCCCGATCCGTCGCCGCGATCTGATCATCCCGACAGTTGGGACGAGCCACAGCCTAAGCAGTCTCGGGCGAGTGCCGATCCGCCCCTCACGCACACCGGTCGCATAGTTCACACGCCACACCTTCCTCAATAACGGCTCGGCCCGATTGTGAGTTGGATGGGCCACGGATGAACTCGGAGCGAAGACAAGGCGCGCACCCACGCGTACGCACCGGGCGCCGAAATCGTCATCCCCGCCACTTGGGAGGGACTCGTCGAAACCTCCCACGCGCTCGAACAGATCCCGTTTGACGAAGAGATTTCCGCCGAGGCAACGGCCGGACTTCACTGCCGCCGCTGGATTCACATGCATCTCGATGTCGAGCAATGTCCATGACGTCGGCGCCGCCGGCACCTCCCAGCGGATGTCACCGACCACGACGTCGGCCGCTTCCAGTGCCGCGAGGCCCATCTCGAGCCAGTCGGAGGCGGGCACACAGTCGGCATCGCAGAAGGCCAGAACGTCGCCGTTTCCGGCTCGAGCTGCTCGATTGCGCGCGACGTATGAATTAGCCGGAGCGCCGCGGACGACCTTCAGATTGAGCCGGCCGCCGGGCAACTTCTCCGCGACTTCGTCCTTCGACCCGTCGTCGCCGATGACGACCTCGAAGCGATCGCCTCCCAGAGTCTGAGACTCGAGGGCTTGAAGCACGTCCAGGAGCCGAGAGCCGCCGTCCCGAACGGGTACGACCACAGTGACCGCGAGCTGCTTCCTGCTTCGTCGCGTGGAGAGGGGCAGACGCGCAGTCGTGCTCACGATGCCCAGCCGGTCGTTGGGGGGCAATACGAAAGCCGGAGCTGTTCGGTCAAGCTGCGCTCTCGCCTCTCTTGGCGCAGTTTGCACGGCCAGTGCCGCCATGACACAGCCGAACCCGGCATTGGCGATAACGACTCGCGCCGCCCGGGAAGAGGCTCCTTCCGCTCGTCGGACAAGCACGCCACGGCTGGCTCCTGCTCGCAGACTCTCCGGCTCATTGCCATAGGTCTGACCGCTCGGGGGTCCGTGTGCGGGCGCGCTCGGAGGACTTTGCCCGCCGACGGAAGTGGCCCCCTGCCGCCCAGCCGTGGAGTTGCGCGAAGCCGGAAATATAGGGGATGAGCAAGTAGATCATCGGCAACGCTCGAAGATCGTCTCCGACCCTAGGCTGGATTCCGCTTTCAGCGAGCCGTTCGCGGTCTAGGCCAATCGGCCGGCCAACGCCCCTTCGAGCGCGAACCGTCTGCACCACCGGCACCCAGTTTCGGAGCTTCAGCCCCTCGGGCTTGCGACCTGCCCTCGCCTCTCGCTCCGCGTACCTGCGGTTGACCGCCCACAGCTTGCGGAGGAGGCGCCCGGCCCGGTTGCGGGTCGGGTGCCAGACCACGGCGTCCGGCGCGAAGACGAGCTCTGCCCCGGCGGCCACGCAGCGGGCGACGAAGTCGTAGTCCCCTTGGTTCGGCACCGAGTCGTCGAAGCCGTCTACTCGGTCGAAGAGCTCGCGACGGAAGAGCAGGTTCCCGCCAAGAGCGTATCCGGACATCACGGCCCGTTTCTGGTCGAGGAACGTGCTCATGTCGAGCAGCGCCCAGATCGTCGGACCGTCAGGGGCGATGAAGCGGATCAATCCTCCGACGACGTCGGCCTGCTGCAGCGCGGCGACGCCCTGCTCCAGCCATTCGGGCTCGGGCCTGCAGTCCGCGTCGCACGAGGCAATGATCGAGCCCCTCGCCGCTGCAACCGCTCGATTGCGCGCCGCGTATGCATTCGCCCGGGGGCCCGGTAGGACCCGCACGTGCTCGTCGGGCGTGGCGAGTTCGACGATCGACTGGGACATCGAGCCGTCATCTGCGAGGATGACCTCGAATCGCTCCCGCGGAATGGTCTGCCGCTCGAGGGCTTCGAGCAGGGTCCGCGCCTCAACGTCCATATCGCGGACGGGCGCAATGACGGATATGAGCAAACCTTCGGCCGAAAGGGCCTCGCGCGCGCGAGTACGAACCGATGCGGCTGAAACCGGATTGTCCCGAGATCCCACCTCTCGATGACTCTATCCAGGCTCATCCGATCCCTCTTCGCCCGATGAACCAGATGCGTCCTAGCTGAACGGCTAGGTGTTCTCGACTTGAAACCGTGCCCCCATCGTCCGTTGGCGGCGAGGCGCGGACATCGCCGCCCTTTACCACACGCCTGTCGGCCTCAAAGCGCGGAACCAGCTCGTCAACAGCAACCGCTCGCATACCCGTCGGCAGCGGGGCGAGATCGATCCGAGCTGCCTGATCCTCGCGATCCCGATGGTTTGAGGAACCAGTACAAGCGCGTCTATCGCGCCACTCACGTTCGAGGCGGACGCCGCCGCACGTTGGCCAATCCAAGAACACCTCGCGACCGGAGGCAGATAAGCTTGCTGATCCGCCGCCTACGGCCCGGGCCGCGCCGTCTGCTCGGCATTGCATCTGAGAGGCCCCATCTGTCCGACTAGCTAGTTGCAGGTGGTGGCCTTGCGATTCACAATCGCCCGTATGGCGATCGCGTCGGTCATCAGGCGGCGGATCAAGCGATTTCCCGCGAAACCCGCGTCGCTCAGGGCGGCCTGTCGCCCAATGGTGCTTGCACTGCGCAAACGGCTTGAGCCGCGACGAATCGACAGCTTTCACCGCATCTACTACGACTCGAAGGTTTGGACACGCACCTTCTGGATGGGCCAGCAGATCCTCAAATGTCCGCTCGATCTGTGGAACTATGCCGAGATCATCTGGGAAACACGCCCGGAGCTCATTGTCGAGTCCGGAACACACAAAGGTGGCTCGGGGCTCTACCTGGCCCACATGCTCGAACTCGCTGGCGGGGAGGGTCGGGTTCTCACAATCGACCTGCACGCACGGGACGACATCGAGTATCCGCAACACCCGCGCATCGAGTATCTGCTCGGTCGCTCCTCCCTCGACCCTGGTGTGGTCGACCATGTCCGCCAGGCCGCACGGTTGACACGAACGATGGTCGTGCTCGACTCCGACCACCGCGCCGACCATGTGCTCGGAGAACTCGGGGCCTATGCTGAGCTCGTGACGCCGGGCTGCTATCTCATCGTGGAGGACACGAACATAAGCGGACATCCGGTCGCTCGTGACTACGGGCCGGGACCCGGCGAGGCACTCCATGCTTGGGGTCCCGCTCGTCATGGTTTCGAGGTCGATCGCGGGCGCGAGCAATTCCTGTTGACATGGAACTCCGGCGGCTATCTGCGACGGCTCGGCTAAGCTGCCTCATTAAATCTGATGTCGCGGCCAAGGCCGAGGCACGAGGCCGTTTCCGCCGGAGTCGGTGCTCATGGGGGGTCAATCGGCCGCAATAAAAAAGGCGGCGAGGCTTCGCTCTTCGCCCGATGAACCAGATGCGTCCTAGCTGAACGGCTAGGTGTCCTCGAGTCGAAAGCTGCCCCATTGTCGCGTGGTGGCCTGCGGAGCATCTGCCTAGCATCGGGTTGTGCTGGAGGCTGCGGAACAACTGAACCCGGATTCGCGTCCGTTCGTCCTCTCGCCGCGTGAGACAGAAGTGCTCCAGATGACGTCACAGGGTCTGACCAACGTCGAAATCGCTCGGCAAATGAATGTCACCGTGCATGCCGTGAAGTTCCACCTGTCGTCTGTCTACAGAAAGCTCGGTGTCGCCAACCGGACTGAGGCAGCGGTCATGTTTCTTCAGAAGAATGCCCGTGAGGGCCGCGACGGCGAGAGCGCGTCCTAGCAGATGGACCTTGGACTCTACGCGCGCGTTATCTGGCGCTTCCGCCTGATCGTTTTCCTGGGGCTACTGCTTGCCATCGTCCTCTCGCTGCTTTCGTTCGTGCAGCTGAGCTTCAAGCACGGCACCCCCTCAGTCACGTATCGGCAGGCCGAGACGTGGCAGAGCGCGACGCGTCTCCTCCTCGGGGGACGAGGATTCCCGCAAGGAAGTGCGGTCAGCCGCATTCCCGATCCCTCCACCGCTACGACGTCTTCGGTCGACTTCGGCGGTCTCGCCGTCTATTACAAGCTGCTGGCGAACGGAGATGTGGTTCAAGGGATCCTGAAGCGTGACAAGTCGCTTCAAGGCACGATGGTCGCATCGCAGTACGTTGATTCGAGCATCGACAGCCTTCTCCCTATCCTCCTTATCAGCGGCCTTGCTCGGACGCCTGACATGGCCACGAGGGTTGCTCACCGAGGCGCTGATGTGTTCCGATCCTATCTCAAGAGTCGCCAGGTTCAGGAGCGTATTCCGGCGAACAAGCGGGTGAAGCTCACCGTGCTCAATGCCGCAGCAGGCGCTGTGCTCATCAACCCGCGCAGAAAGACTCTTCCGATCGTCATCTTCCTAACGGCAATGATCGCGACAATCGGACTCGCGTTCATCCTCGAGAACCTACGACCGAGAGTACACCTTGTCGCGCGTGACGTTGACCTCCCGGCTCGGTCCGACCGACGTAGCGCCTAACGCGGCGGCGATGGGCAGCTCATGAAAGTCGTGCATGGTGAGGACAGCCGCGGTCCGATCGCGTCCTCGACCATCGTCATCGGAGCCCTCGCTGTGCTTGCCTTCACGGTCGTTGGCGGCAACTCAGTTCAGACAGTCGCGCCGATCACCGCCGTGATCGTGATCGCAGCGATCGCCTACAGAACTGTCCTCGCTTGGCGGTCGCTGCTGGCGCTGATTATCCTCGTGATCCTCTTCATCCCGATCAAGCGGTACTCGCTTCCGGCGAGCTTGCCCTTTAATCTGGAGCCTTACCGACTCCTCGTTGCCTTCGTCGCCGCCGGTTGGTTGACATCGCTCCTGATCGATAGACGGGTTCGCCTCCGGCGAAGCGGTCTTGAGGGGCCATTAGGTCTCTACGCCGTAGCGATCTTGAGTTCCTTGCTCGCGAATTCCCACCGCGTGGGGACGCTGTCGGGCGAGGTGCAGAAGAAACTCGCTTTCTTCGCGAGCTTCTTCATTCTCTTCTACCTGATCGTGAGTGTTGCTCGGCGAGCGCGCGACATCGAGTTCATCGTCCAGGTGCTAGCCGGCGGTGGTGCCGTGCTGGCGTTCTTCGCGGTCATCGAGTCCCGTACCGGCTACAACATCTTCGATCATCTATCGAGCGCGATCCCCTTCTTGCATCTGAACGGGCTTGCCGTGCCGGTCATCGACGATAGGGGCGGCCGGCTCAGGGTCTTTGCCTCAGCACAGCACGCAATCGCTCTCGGCGCAGTATTCGTGATCTTGTTGCCGCTGGCGATCTATCGTGCAAGGTCGCGAGGGCTCTGGCAGTGGTGGATCGCCGTGATGCTGCTTGTGCTTGGCGCTTTGGCGACAAGCTCTCGGACGGCGGTTGTGATGTTGGGCGTCGAGGGCCTCGTATTCCTGCTGCTGCGGCCGGTTGAGATGAAGCGACTATGGCTTGCGTTGATCCCCGCGCTCCTTGTTATTCACTTCGCGATTCCAGGAGCGCTGGGGACGGTTCGCGGCTCGTTCTTCCCGCGTGGAGGCCTGATCTCCGAACAGCAGAGCCCCCGAGTCGGAAGCGGACGTCTAGCGACGCTCGGCCCCGTGTTGCATAGCGAGTACTACAAGAATCCTTTGGTCGGAGAGGGCTTCGGAACGCGCATTACCAAGGCCACTGACCTTGTCCCTGTTCCAAACGGGCCAATCCTGGACGACGAATGGCTCGGCATCTTGGTCGAAACAGGGTTGATTGGAGCACTCAGTCTCGTGTGGATGTTCATTCGCATCATCCGCCGCCTCGGTTCGGAGGCGAAACGTGACCTGTCCTCGCGAGGCGGGCTCCTAGTGAGCCTCACCGCCGGCATCGCGGCCTTCGCGGTCTCGATGTTTCTTTACGATGCCTTCGCGTTCATTCAGATCGCGTTCATGCTGTTCATCTTCCTAGGCCTCGGCGTCTGCACATACCTCGCTCCCGCGGCCGAGTGGGCCGTCGAGGAAAAGCTGGTTCCGCGGGCCAAGCGATTCCGACCCGTGCCAGCCTGAGGTCCTTAGCAAATTCCGTTTGCTGGCCTGCTCGCCCTACGAGGGCAAGGTCCGCTCAGGCCGATGCCTCTTTCTAAGAATGACTGGAGACTGGGTCGACGGCGAGAGGGGCAAGACGCAGCCGCGGATAGTGCGGCCGCGCCCTGGACTAGTTCACATATCCCAGCTGGCCGGTCCCAGGCTGGCGCGAACTCACGACTTCACCTAATCCACGTGGTTTTCGAGCTCATAAGACGAGTGATATTTCGCCAACCACATGAGGTTGGTTGACAATTGCGCCCACGTCCGGAGTCATCGAATACACTCCCCTGAGCGCATAGCAGCTAATTAACTGGTTGTAGCCGGCGGTTTGAACCAGCGAAAACGCTCGTTAAGGTAGGCGACTCCTGGAACGACCAGAAGTAACCGCTTGACGTGTTGGCGTCGGGCATGGCGCCGTCGACGAGCGTTGCGATACATCGTCTTCTCCGGCGCGGCGTCAGAATAGTACGATCCACCAGCGTGAACAACCTTCAGATTATCGAGCAATGCAGTTCGATATCCATGCTTCCCAATACGCTCGATGTAGTCCTCGTCTGCATACCAGTATGCGAATTTCTTATTCTGCCCAAAGCCACCCACACGATCGTAGATCTCGCGAGAAGTCATGCTGCACCAGCCTCCTACAGGGCCAAGCTTGAGCTCCACTCCGCTCACGACCGAATGTGAGTAGAGATGGGCGTGCTTCCCATACATGATCTGGGATGTTATGTCGTGTTTGTTATTCACAAGATTCGTCGCAAGGTAGCCGACCTGTGGAAGCCGGTCGAACGCAAGCATCAGCTCCTCATCCCATCGCTCCGGAGCATCGATTACATCGTCATCGACCTGAATCAAATGACTCGCGCTCGTCAATGGAAACGCGAAGGCGTGTGCGTTTTGAGCAATATTTGTCGGATGGTGGATCACGCGGATTCGTGGATCCTTGAGAGAATCTACATACTCCCGCGTCTCATGGTCCGATGCATTATCCCAAAGCACGATTTCTTTGGTGTGGTCCGAGGTTCGCATCAGCACGTTCTCCACGCACTGGCGCAGGAGGTACAATCGGTTGTACACCAAGACAACGACGGCGATACTCATGCGTCTTTTCCGCGGACAGGATAGAGTGTCGCCGTTCCCACTTCTACCCTCCAAATGACTAGGATCGCTTGGCCTCGGCCGCGGCGATCGGTGCGGTGCCTTCTTCGTCGGGGGATCACGCCCACTTATCGATAAACCTCTAGTTCCTAGTCGAGCGTGCAGGCGCGGCCGCGAAGTCTGACCGAAACTCTGTCGCGCGCAAGACGCGCTGCGGCTACGTTTCGACTATGAGCTCGACCACACTTCGCTATGCCCTAGTGACCCCCGCCCGAAACGAGGCGGAGAACCTGCGCCGGCTCGGCGCGTGCCTGCGCCGCCAGACCTGTCCGCCCGCGCTCTGGGTGGTCGTCGACGACGGCTCGACCGACGAGACGCGCGCGGTGGTGGAAGTTCTGGCGCAGCAGGAGACCCGAATCCGCTTGATCGACTCGCCCGGGGTCACCGCACAGGCGGGCGCCCTCGGGGACGGGCGAAGGCAGGGGCGCGACGTGCTCGCATTCAATGCCGGCATCGCGGTTGTCCGGGAGGAGCTCGGCGCGCCGGACATCGTCCTGAAGCTCGATGCCGACGTATCGCTCGGGGAAGACTTCTTCGCGCGCCTGCTCGCGGAGTTCGACGCCGACCCGAAGCTCGGCATCGCGGGCGGCAGCTGCTTCGAGCGCGAGGACGGGGAATGGGTCCGCAGGCACGTCACCGGCTCGCACGTGCGAGGAGCTACGCGCGCGTACCGCTGGACCTGCTTCGAGGACGTATCCCCGCTCGAGGAGCAGCTGGGTTGGGACGGGATCGACGAGATCAAGGCCGTTCTGCACGGCTGGACGACTCGGAGCGTCTACAATCTTCCGTTCTTCCACCACCGGCCGCTCGGCGCCCGCGAAGGCGCGCGGCGCTCGTGGGAGTCGCGGGGCTCGACGGCGCACTTCATGGGCTACCGCCCCTCCTACCTTCTGCTCCGGTCGCTCTTCCAGGCGCGGCGCGACCCGCGTGCGCTGGCCATGATCTGGGGTTACGTCCGCGCCGTCGCCGCCGGCGCTCCGCAGTGCGCGGACGACCGCGTTCGCGCCTACGTGCGCGGACAGCAGAGCCTGAGCCGGCTACCCATGCGGCTGCGCGAGGCACTCGGTCGCGTCGACGCGACCGCCGCCTAGTAGTTGTCCCGCCTACGCAGATGGGAACGGCTGAGAGGACATCTGGGTCTACTTCGAGGCCGTGGGTCTGCCGCGACTCACGCCCAAAGGAGGCCCGGATGATCCTGCACCGGAACGCCAAGCTTGGACTCGCCGGCTGACCCTCGTCGAAGCGATCGACGCTGGGATGTCGCTGAAGGCGGGCGCGGCTGTCTTCAGCGTCTCGCCGGCAACCGCGCATCGTCGGTGGCACCGGTGGCTCGACGAGAGCGAGGAGGCGCGCGACACTCGCCTGTTCGATCGCTCGAGCAGTGGCGCCTTCGCCGGCCGAGGCGGCCGCGAGACGATCACGACAGTCGAGACGCCGGCGAAGTACAGCTCCTGGACAACCGAGACGAGCGCCCTGTTCGGACCGACGCGAGGGGAGCTCGCGAAGCAAGTGCCTCGGCGGAGCTGGCGGCCGAGCTCGATCTCGCCGCGCACAGGTCTCAGCGGCGATGCTCCGCGCGTTGCGGCGAGAGCGCGACGCCCAGCGCCCGAGCGTGCCCGAGCCTACCTCGTAGGCCTCTCTGCGAGACAACTAGATGAGTGGTCGCACCGAGCGCGACGCCCACACGCTCGAGCAAGGCAAACGTGCGCCCCCCGTGCTTCTGTGCGTATCGGATTCGGCTTGCGGCCAGGATCGGAAAGAGCGCGGAGCGCGGCGCGGAGGCCCCGCCGAGGTGTCGGGCCTCGGCTGCGGCCTCGTAGTACACTTCGTATCCGGCGTCGCGAATTCGTCTGCAGAGGTCGACGTCCTCGCAATAGAGGAAGAATCTCTCGTCCCAGCCCCCCAGTTGCTCGAGCAGCGCGCGCCTAACGAGGGCGCATGCTCCCGAGACCCAGTCGACGGGGTGTGAGTATTCGTAGGCCGCCGGGTCCCGGACAAGCTCATCGACCCATCCCGTGCGCGGAAAGAGTCGGTGCAGGAAGAGGGCCTGCGCGTAGGTCGAGAGGAGGCGGGGAAACCGTCGCTGGGAGAACTCCAGCTTTCCGTCCGAGTTGAGGATCTGTGGCGCAACGAGGCCGACTTGGGGCTCACGCTCGAGCACCTCGACAAGATGCCAGATCGACGCCGCTACTATCTGGGCGTCGGGATTGAGGAAAAGGACAGAGGCCGCGCTGCCGGCGCGCCAGCCGGCGTTACAGCCAGCGGCGAACCCGTCATTCTCGGGCAGCTGGATCGCGACGACCGGCAGGTCGGCTACGGTTTCGAGGCTCGCGTCCGCCGACGCGTTGTCCACGATGAGGACCTGCAGGTTCGGATCGTGAGCAAGCGGTGCGACGCAGTCTCGCAACGTCTCGCGGCTGTTGTACGAGACGACGACGATGTCCACAAGCGCCATGGCGTGACGCTACCAGCCGATCCAATCCCCCGAACAGGTGTGAGATCTACTCCGCCAGGCGCCGATGCAGGTGGTGCAATGTGGAGAGCCGCCCTCCCGTGTCTTCGCCGTCGCGCAACGCTGCTCTGGCTTGCCTTTGTCACAATAGCCACCGCGGTCATGCCGCTGGTGGCCGGTGCGACCGTCGAAAGCTCTCGAGCTATGAAGGGCTTGCCTGGCGAGGCGTGGGCGGTCAGCGTCGGGCACCTTCAAGTCTCGCAACTGCGTCGCCCGCTGCTCGCAAAGCTGCGGGAGAACGGGATCAATACGCTCGTCGTCGATCCAGCGGACCTCAGCACGCGCCAGTTGAACCAGATCAGAGCGGCTGGCAACGGGTCGGGTTTTTCCGTGCTGACGCCGATCTCGTCTCCGCAACTCGGCCTCTTCGGTCCGCCAGGTGCTGCGAGTGCGATGTGCAGGGCTGAGAAGGCACGTCACCCGGGCCGGCTGTGCTCGGTCCGTGCGTCGCTCGCCACTGCGGTGAAGCTCGCTCGGGAGAGTGACGTCGACGCCGTCGTCGCCTATGTTCGCGGACCAGACGACCTCCGGTACTTGCGGGGGATCCGCGGAAACGCGCGACTCTTGGCGATCGCGAAGCTTGGAAGCCGTGTCGACCTGCGCGCCTGGAGGCGCGCCATGGAGACTGCTCACGGCGATTCAGTCCTCGAGCTCGGAATCGCCCCCGCTGCCTTTCGCGGGACTAAGCAGCTCGACTGGTACTTGGGTCTTCTGCGCTCAATGCTCCGCCGGCCGGGGAAGCCCCCGTCGACACCGCGTCCGCCTAGCGTCTGGGTCTCTCCATCGGGCAACGACTCGACCTGCGTCCGTGGGAATTCAAGCAAGCCCTGTGCGACGTTCGACAAGGCCTACGACATCGCTAGTTCTGGTGCTGTCGTGGAGGTCGGCTGCGGGGGTGCGTCAACCTACTCCTACGACGGGCAGACGATCACCCCGGCAGGCGGGGCCGCAAAGACGGACTACGTCACGTTCCGTCCCGCGAGCGGGTGTGCTCCGCAAGTCGGCCGCTGGACAGAATTGACGGCTGACTGGATTCCCCGCGGTTCTACCTGGGGCACCCCCTCAACTACGATTACAGTCCAATCAACGGCCGGTTTCAAGGTGGGGCAGACGATCAGCGTCGCCAGTAACTCTACCTCAGGCGTCGAGACCTGTACGGGCATGACTGCCACGCAATTTACGGGTTGTAGCGGCGGGCCGGACGCTACTGGGCATCCGCTTTACTACGGCCCCGGCACGGAAGTTGTGCAGTCGAGCAACCTCACAATCGCTGGCGCCGATTGGGTGAAAATCGATGGGATCAGCGCTGGTAGCCCAGGCACGTCGGCATCGGGGACGAATTACGCTGACCACGTTCGGTTCGTAAACGGTAGCTCTATTAGCTTCGGCGTCGTCGGCGGCAGCGACGTCACCTATCAGAACTGGGCATTTGGGCCAAAGCGCGGTTCAAGACCTAACTTCGTGACCAACGATAGTACGGGGCATGGCCCGGATAACGTCACCTTCGACCACGACACGTTTACCGACATAAACTCCGAAGGCTGTCACGATTCGACCAATTTCACCTGCCATGATGATTCCCTCTACATCCGCTACGCGGATGGCTTCACGTTTACCAACAACCGTGCAACCGGCTACTCACAATTCTTGCTTTACTTCACGGAAGATACTTCGAGCTACGGCTGCAGGTTCCCGTGCAGGGACAACAGCCTGGCGCGCAACGTGGTCATCCGAAACAACTTCTTCGGGGCAAGCTGGCAGGGCGGTCTGGCGATCATGTTCGACCGTAAGGGGAACCACGCTGTAGACAACTACCTGATTGAGCACAACACGTTCGTGAGCCGTAATCGTCTGAGCAACGCACGCTGCACCGCACCGCAGACGCCTTGTCCGTTTCCCACAAACTTCATTATGAGGGCCAATTACGGCCACGGGAACTTTTCGTGCGCGAGCGAGTTGCCAGGCTCGATTACTTACAAGTTCAACGTTTGGGTGGACCAGA
>JALYSZ010000230.1 GCA_030854525.1 Chloroflexota bacterium
TGCGCCACTTTCCGTACGCTTCCTTCCCACGAGGGCAAAGATTGGCTACTGGGACACCCTTCCTCGTGCGGCGAGACCATTTTGTGTGCCGATGACCGTACATGTCAAACCCGACAGGTCGGTCCGCCCCCGTACGGTCGGCGCTCAGGGAACGTCGCGGAGGATCGGGATGAAAGCGCCAACCACGGCACTGACGAGGGTAACGGCGCCTGCGACCGCGATCAGGACCGTGACGCCGACGACATCGGCGAGCGCTCCGCTTAGGACGATCAAGGGGAGCCAGCTGAGGTTGAGAAGGGCGATGCGCGCCCCGAAGACCCGCGCGCGTAGTTCAGGCGGAGCGAGCTCCTGGGAGAGCGTCACGTTGGGGACGTAGAACACGACGTTGGCCACACCGCCGATCGCGAACAACAAGACCGCGAGTTCGAACGTGGGCGCGAGCGCTATCCCTACGAGGACGAGACCATAGATCGCGAACCCAGCAATGATCAGTCGCCCCTTCGGGAGGCGACTGAGCCGCGTCCCGAAGTAGATCCCGCCAACCACCGCGCCTATGGCAATGGCCGCCTCCGCCAGGCCAAACAGCGAAGCACCGAGTTCTGGATTACCGCCGGCGAATCGCCGGATCATCAGAGACGGCATGAGGCTTGAGACGACGGGGATCGACAGCTGGCACGCCAGCGAGAGCACCGTGTTGGCACGAAGAACCGCGTGGCTCCAGAGAAACCGAACCCCTTCAAGTGCTTCGCGCGCGATCGAGACGAGCGCCAGGGGCCGAGCCTCCTCTTCGACCTGGATCCGCAACAGGGCGATCCCAGAGACGAGGAAGGTGACTGCGTCGACGTAGAACGCCCGGTCGCCGATCGAAGCGACGAGAAGACCGGCCGCCACCGCGCCCAAAACCTCCACCGCCCGATCACTCGAATAGATCAATGAGTTCGCGGCCGGCAAGGAATCCCGAGTAACGATGCGCGGCAGTAAGGCCATGCGCGCCGGATTGAAGATCGCCCCGCACACCGCTGCCGCAAATACGAGGATGTAGGCCGCGACAAGTGGAAAACCGAGAGCCAGCACGACTGGGACGGCTCCGACAAAAAGAACTCGTCCAAAGTCGCACGCGATCATCGCTCGGCGATGGCCAATCGCATCTGCGATCGCGCCACCGAACAATCCGAATAGAGCATTTGGGATCGTCGCGATGACTACGGCGAGCGCGGTCACCAGCGCCGACCGCGTCTGCACGTAGCTGACGTACGCGAGCGCAACGAGAGTTATCGGATCACCGAACCTGCTCGCTACTTGGGCGACCCAGAGGGCCGCGAAGCCAGGCGAACGGAGCGGACCGCTGGAGAGAACGTAGGACCGTGTCGTCATCGGGACTTCACGAGACGAAAGACCGTCCAAAAGCCGCCGATCGCAAGTAGAACGTCGCCGACGCTGTAGATGTTGTTGAGCACAGGAATCAGCAGAACGTCTGCCAGGAACGACAGTCGGCTATCCGGCCCCAGGATCACATGCAGCCCATCTGCGGGCGTGGCCTTGCCTGAAGTAGCGAGTGCTCCTGGATCGATCGGCATTCCTCCGTTAGCGAGAATCACTGCCGTGTTCAGGACGGAACCAAACCCGATAAGCCAGGCGCCTGGCAGCGCGCGATTCACGATGGCGACAAAGGCAACGAGCACGAGCCCTGCAATCGAAGTGGTGAGGGCCAACCCAGCAAGGAAGGGTGCGATCAACCGGGCGATGGCTCCCACCAGAAGTGCCGGCCAAAACTTGAGCTCGAGTCTTCCCAAATTGCGCCAGGCGCCGCCGGAGGCTATCCCGACGATGAAGCCTGCTAGCAGCCCACTAGCCAGCATGAGCATCGCGAGGCACTGGTTCGCGCGTCAGCCGCTTGCGGAGTTCTGCGAGGGTCTCGTAGTTGATTGGCGGCATCTCGCTCACCTCGAACGCCGCCGGTCCGCGCTTGTCGATGAGATTGGCGAGGGCAAGGACCACCTTCGGATCGAACTGGATCGCCTTGTAACGGTTCAGTTGGTCCATCGCTCGTTCGTGTCCGATCGCCTTTCGGTAGATGCGGTCTGAGGTCATCGCCTCATAGGCGTCCGCGACGATGATGATGCGGGAGCCGAGCGGGATGTCTTCGCCCCTTCGCCCTTCTGGATATCCACTTCCGTCGTAGTTTTCGTGGTGATGCAGCACAAGGGGCACGAGCGGCCGAAGTGACTCGGAGGGCTCGAGAATCGAAGCCCCATAGATCGGATGACGTCGCATCAGTTCTTGTTCGTGTGGATCGAGCCGAGTCGGCTTCATGAGGATTTGATCCTCGACGCCGATCTTTCCGATGTCATGCAGCATCCCCGCAAGCTCGATCTCTTCGATGTGGCGCTCGGACAAGCCCATTTCTCGCGCGATCGCTCCGGCGATGCGGGACACCCGGTCAGCGTGGCCCCGGGTGAATCCGTCCTTCGCGTCAATCGCCTGGGAGAGCGCGCTTACCGTCCCGAAGAACAGAGCACGCGTCTCGGCGTACTTGGTGAACGAATAGCGAGCGAGGAGAAGCGGAACCATGAAAAGTAGGGTCGCCCAAAGGCCAACTCTCAGGCCAACTTCAGCCATAAGCCACCCGATGAAGACTTGAGCGGTCCCGCCGAAGAGGCTGTCTCTGATCGCCATCGCCCAAATTCGCGTGACCGGAGCCGACGTGCGCGCACTGACGCCTACAACAGCGAGGAAAACATTGGTCGTAATGAATGCGAGGCCGACGATCAGAATCACTGTCGTCGTCCCGAGAGGGTCGTCCTGGGCAACGGCGGGCCGCGTAGCCGCAAGCGCGAGCGACGCGGCGAAGGCCGCGAGGACGCTCGAAGACTTGTTGTAGAGAGTCCCGTACCAGGGGATCTCGCGACGGATGTCGCGGACCTCGATGGTCCCGAGCAATGCGATCCAGCACGCCGCGAAGGGGTTCGCTAGAAGCGGATCGAAGACAGCTGCGAGAATCGGGGCGGTGGTGATGTTGGCGACCACGCCTGTAGGCAGGCGCACGGAGAGTGAGGCGGCGCCCAGCGTTACCCCGGTCCAGAAAATTACCCGTACCACGTCCACGTGATCTGGGAATGGAAGGCTTATCCGCGCGAGAATCAGCGCGCCTGCGCTGACGACGGCTAGGACAACTCTGAACTCATTACGGTTCTCGGGGAAGCGCACCGCGCGAGGATACGGGAGACCGTTCGCGCTGAAATGAGGAAAGACACAGCGAGGGCCCTCACGGCCCTCGCCGCGCGTTTGGAACGCCTCTAGAGGTCGTGGAAGTCAGCTAGTAGGCCCACCAACCGGCGCCTCCGCCAAGGACGAGCGCTACAAGTGCGGCGACTGCAGTGAGGACTCGGCGCATTTCGTGCCTCCCTTTCGCTCCCGTTGAGTCAGGTAGAAGGTCGGACGGTCGGACAGCAGCCTTAAGGGCAGCGGAGATTCGATACTTCTCGGAAACCCCCTGCAGGCCGCCAGCGAGGGATTTCCGGAGGTAATCAGGCCGGGCCTACCATGCACCCGCTGTGGGGAGCAGGGCCGGGGAACCCTTGCCGGTCGTCGACCTATGGGCGCCTGTGTCCTTCGACGACCTACCTGTCGCACTGCTCCGAGCGGCTGAGCGATCCGACTGGGAGACCGTCAAGGCCGAACTCAGAACGGTCATGGACGGCGTGAGGACCGACGGGGTCTACGGCAGGGCGCTGCTCCAGTTCTTCATGTCGCTACCTCTCGCATCAGACCCGGTTCTCGCACGTTACCGCGCGGCGATTTGCATGGATCACGGAGATTGGGACGGGTTCTTACGACACCTGGGATCCAATCCAATTGAGGCTGCCGAGCTTATCGGGGTTCGCGACATCATCCTGGCGAGTGCCGATCGAACAGAGCCACCGCATGCCGATGCGGAGCACCATCGGTTGCTCTTTGAGATTTACGAGTTTGTCTTCCAGCGGGCGGTTCGCCGATATAAGCGTTGGGCACATCGAATCCTCGCCTTTTACCCAGGCATTGTCTGGAACCGGCCCGACATCTCACCCGGCCGACACTTCCGGGTCCGACGTCTTCAGGATGGCGTGTGGCTCGCAGTCGCCGAATCGCACGGCGGGAATCTCGCGATCGCGGAGGCGTGCGCCGACGAGGCCCAAAGACTCGGTGACGAAGGAGAACCGGGCCGCGATGTTGCCCACGACCTAAAGACTCTGGTTGGCTACGCGCGCGGAGGCCAACTCGATCGCGACCTCCGGTTGCGCGCGAGGATTAGTTCGCCCGTCGGTCTCTCGCCATTGGGTTCATGGGAGACCCTCTTTATCCTCGTCCCCTTTTTCAGCTATTTGCCTGACGGCTCACTTCGCTGGACCGCCCAAGTAGGCCAGCAGATCGCAAGACGTCTTGGCTCTCCGCGCGCTCAACTTCAAGCACGTAGTTGGCATGTCGCAGCAGGAATGCAGGAAGGGCAAGACGCCGACGAAGCGGGGCTTCCCGGTTTGCTTGCAGAGGCGCGCGGCGCGGCCCCAGGGCTACGCGTGGTTCCGCTCCTCTTGCGCGGTATTGCGAGCCGTCGGCCAGAGGATCTGAAAGCCGCCGAAGTTGTCGCCCGGCAAGTCGGGAACGTCTGGGCTCAGGTCAGCGCACTCACGTGGCTCGTCGCTCTCGATCCGCAGCCAGTCACGGTCCGATGGCTGCACCGTCTGCTCGAAACGACTGGCTGGCGCCGGCCCATCTTTGTTCCACCAACAGTCGCGGCGGACGCAGCACTAGGCCTCGCAGCCGCCGGTAGGCGCGGCGTCTCGATCGTCGAAGTCGCGGCGCTCGGCGAGAGAGCGAACGTCACCGTCGAAGTTGCGATGCGTCACATCGATGACGCGGAGGCCCCGAAGGAAGCACGCCTTGCTGCGATAGATGCGCTCGGCAAGTTGGGGACAACCCATTCGCGGGAGATCCTCCACCGCGTTTCGCGAAGAACGGACGAGATCGGCATCGCCGCGCGCCGAATCGTGGCGAGTCGAACAGCCGGAACGACGCTGAGCGAGCGCGAGCTCGAGGTACTCGATCTCGCGCGGCACGGTCTTACCAACCGGGATATCGGTGAGCGTCTCAGCTTGAGTCCGCACACCATCGCCAGGCATGTGGCAAATGCACGGGCAAAGCTCGGCGCGGCCAACCGCGCTGAGGCTGCCGCGAAGTTCGAGGAGATGAAGGTCTAACCAACATGGTTGCCAGTGCGTCTGCGCCACACGGGGAGATCGACCTCTGGGCTCCAGTCGCGCGCGAGGCCCTCCCGAAGTCGCTCGTGGAGGCGATGGAGCAACGCGACTGGACGACGGTGCGCACCCAGCTCGCGACCGTCATGGA
>JALYSZ010000231.1 GCA_030854525.1 Chloroflexota bacterium
ACCTCGAACCGCTCCTTCGTCACCGAGCCGAACGCGCCGTACGTGCCGACGATATGGAGCGGATCGAAGCTCGCGTTCATGATCTGCCGCCGCGACAGGAGGTTACGCGCGGGCCGATAGCTCAGGAACACGATGAGGGCGGTCACCGCGATAACTATCCCGAGGTACCAGCCTGGCGAGTCCTGAGGCTGATATGGCGCGAACGGGACGACCCGCCCGAGGGCGGAGTTGTCGAACGCCGATATCGCGAGCGCGATGGTGAGGACGTTCAGCCAGGCGAAGTTCCCCGAGAGCACGAGCCACGACTGGCTGCCCACGATGACGAGCCCGGCAAGCGTCGCGATCGGCTGCGGGAAAAAAAGCAGCCACGGCACCACCAGCTGCGCGAAGTGATTGCCGAGCACCTCCATCCGATGGAATCGTTTGGGCAGATGATGGAAATACCAGCTGAGCGGATTCGGCATCGGCTGCGTCTCGTGGTGGTAGTAGAGGCAGGTGAGGTCGCGCCAGCACAGATCCCCACGCATCTTGATCAGCCCTGCCCCGAACTCCACACGGAAGAGGAGCCAGCGCATCAGTACGATGAGGCTGAACTGTGGTGTCGTCGTAGCGGGCCCGAGGAAGATCGTGAGAAAGCCCGCCTCGAGGAGGAGCGACTCCCAGCCGAACGAGTAGAAGGTCTGGCCGATGTTCACGATCGAGAGGTAGAAGAGCCACAGGAGCGCGAACACGAGCATCGAGCCGAACGGGATCGGGTAGTCGGCCCCATCCAGCAAGCCGGTGATGGCGACGACCGAGAGGGCTACTCCGCCCCAGCCGATTACCAGCAGCTTGCGATCCGAGTATCCAATCAGGTGAAAGAGCGTCGGCGAGGCGCGAAACGGGACCGCCTGGATGAACTCGGGCGCCGGGAGGAGGCCGCGCTCGCCCAGCAGCGGCCGGAACTGTCCGATGGTCACGAGGAACGCGATGAGGTAGATGCAGCCGAGCGCGCGCTCGAAGACGAAACGGGTGAGCCAGTAGTCGGGCGCGGCCAGCCAGTCCATGGCGCGGCTACGCTACGCGCCCCCGTGGACGCCGCCACCGAGCGCGCTCTAGCGGAAACCGACGAGCTCGAGCTCGTCACGACCGGTCGCGTCAGTGGACATCCGCACACCGTGAGACTTCGATTCGCGTATGAGAAAGGGGTCATTTGGCTGCGCACCGGCGAGCGCCCTTCCGCGCCAGACTCGAGCGGCATTCGTCACCGCACAGGGTCCGGCCGCACGTCCGATTGGCTCCGCAACCTGGAACAGGATCCTCATGCCCGGGTCCGCATCGCCGACGCCGAGCTGACCGCGCGCTACGAGCGCTCCGCCGACGCCGCCGCCGACCTGCGCACAGCGGTGGAGCTCCTTCGCGAGAAATACGGCGCCGAATGGGTCGGCGACTGGTACCTCGACGCGGGCCGCATCCCCGTAAAGCTGCGCCTGGAGAGCCGAGCAGGCTTTTGAAGAGGGTCGACAATGGTTCTGATGACCCGTCTTCATCTCGCGGTCAAGGGAGTTGCCGCACTCTCCGTCGCTCTGGGTGCGTTCGGTCTTGGCGCCAGCGCGCTCGCCGCGGACGCCCCGAGGCTCGTACTTGTCGGCCAGATCCGGGACGAGATCAACCCGATCACCGCCCGGTACGTCGACCGCGTTGTGTCCGACGGGGAGGCCGACAACGCGGCCGCGATCGTCTTCGTGATCGACACGCCTGGCGGCCTGATCACGTCGACCTATCAGATCACGGCCCGATTCCTCTCCTCGCGCGTCCCGATCGTGACGTTTGTCGCTCCAACCGGTGCCCGAGCCGCGTCCGCGGGGACGTTCATCACGATGGCCGGTCACGTTGCCGCCATGGCGCCGTCGACCAGCATCGGCGCAGCGCACCCGGTCGACTCGAGTGGCGGTGACATCCAGGGAGACCTCCGTCTCAAGGCCGAGAACGACGCCGTGGACCACATCGTCAACATCGCGAAGGCCCGCGGGCGGAACGAGCAGTGGGCTGAAGACGCGGTCCGCAAGAGCGTGAGCGCGCGTGCCGATGATGCCGTTGCCATGAAGGTCGTCGACCTCCAGGCGAACGACGTCGCAGATCTGCTCGCACAGATCGACGGACGCACCGTGACGACCGCCGTGGGCGACGTGCGGCTCGCGACGAAGAACGCACCGGTGACCGAGGACGGACCGAATCCGATCGAGACACTGCTCCACCTGGTCGTCAATCCCCAGATCGCCGTACTCCTCTTCACTCTGGGCACGTACGGACTCATCTTCGAGCTCTCGAACCCCGGCCTTATCTTCCCGGGCATCGTCGGGGTGATCGCGATCATCATGGCGCTCTTCTCGTTCGGCACCCTCGACGCCAACGGCGCCGGAGTCGCGCTTATGGTCTTCGCGCTTCTCCTGTTCGTGGCTGAAATAAAGGTGCAGGCACATGGTCTTTTGACGGCGGGTGGGGTGGCCGCACTCGTGATCGGGCTCATCATCCTGTTCCCGCCGTTCCGTCCGACGTTCCCGGGTGTGCGCCAGAGCGTCGAGCCGCTCCTGGTGGTCTTCGTCGTCGGCCTGACGGCGATCTTCTTCGGGGTCGCGC
>JALYSZ010000239.1 GCA_030854525.1 Chloroflexota bacterium
AGGTGAAGGAACGCAGAGCGCCTTCTTCTCCGTCAGCGGGCGGTATTTCATCATGGCGTTTGAGAAGCGTTTCAGCGATGCGCTCATGTCAGGTCTCGGCACCGTAACGCCACCCTGCTAGTGGCTACGTCGCTGAGAAATAGCCATTAGTTAAGTTGGCGTAACGCTTCGCGTTGCAGCCACGAGCGTCCCGTCGGCCCCCCGACTCATTGGCATCGAGAAGGCACTAACTCTGGAAGGTTGCGCTCGGCGATGTGGTCAGACCCGCTGCCGCCCCGACGGCGGCCGACGGCCTCGGCGCGGAGCTATCCCTTCGGAGGGTACGGGTCCTTTCCGTACGTGCGCTCGTCTTGGATAGTTCCGTCTTCGCGCTTGATGCGGACCTCGCCAAGCGGCTCCCGTCGCGCCTGCTTTACGGCCGCATCGATAGCGGGATCCTTAATGCGGTGGTGGCTGACGACCCCGCCGCCCTCCTTGACAACATCCCACCCACTCTTCTGCTTCGCCGGCTGCACGTCATACGTCACGCGGTGTGGACTCTTGGCCATCGACTTTCCTCCCTGATCTGCGAGCAACCGTCGGTCGCGTGGCCATTGTGAACTGAGAGGACCACGGAGAGCGGCGATGCTTCAGTCGTACGTCCGGCTAGCGCCGTGGGGCCCCGGCCTGCGCTGCATGCGATGCTCCGCTTACGAGGGCGCATGGAGTGGAGCGGCACAGTGGGATCGATGCTCAAACCATTCGTGCGTGGCCGACAATCACCCGTGTCAGTGTCGCTCGGGCAAGACGAGCTGGAGCTCCTGAAGGGATTTCGTGCATGACCTCCGGACGCGAAACCATGCTGGCCGTCGTCTCAGATTGGCTTTGCGGCAAGATCGATACGCCCGAATTTCTCCGGCGCTACTGGGTCGTGCGCCGCCAGGCTCTCAACCAGCAACCGGAGAGCTTCACAGGACGCGACGGAGATCTGTTCAGCAACATCGACACGGCCACCGACGCCTTTGCCGACCCGCCTGTGGACCGCTACTCGATCGATGAGAAGCAACTTCGCCTCGAGGTCGAGCGCGCTTTCCGCCTGCTCACGGGAGCGACTGATGGATCGTGAGACGGCGATTGAGGCGGTACTGGCGCGGCTTTCGGAGAGAGCGAAGCGACGGATTGAACTGGAAGCAAAGCTCGTCTGCGGCAGTGGATATCTGACTGAGGTGCTGATCGGCTCGCAATGAGCCGCATGGGCCAGAACGTCAACGCATCGTTACCGCAACTTAATTATGGGCTATCCTGGCGCAATAGGCATGATTAAGTTGCGGTAACGTTAGTGCGCTCGACGAAGCCAACGGACGAGGAACGTCAGCCACGCGACACTTGCCACAAGCGAGGCAATCGACGCCGACGTGCTCGCAACATCAGCGAACCGGAGCGAGTCGGCAAGGCCGGCAACCACGAGCACAGGCGATAACGCTGCCAGTACGAAGAACACCAGGGTGCGACCGACTCGGCCGAGGCCGGTGGCCGCGCGGCCACGCAGGACGCAAGACATAGCCCACTTGGGGAGTCCAGCGCTTCCGCGGAACTCCGCGCCAATCGCCGCACTAAAAGACACGAAGCCGAACAGGAAGAAGAGCTGAAGGAGTGCCCTCTGGAGCGGATCCACCTTCACATAATCAGCGTCGTGTCCAGCGTCATGCACCCAGCCCTGAGGCTCTGTCGCGTGAGCACCCTGTCCGCTGCCGACGAGCGCATTCTCGCCCGCGTAACTTCGCGTAGCCGTCGTTCCCGCGCCCTCGCGATCTACCTGCTTGCCCTGGCGTTCGTCTTCGTCGGACTACTCCTCGGGACCTGTGCCCATCGGAAACCTCTCGTGCCACGCCGCCGCGCTTCCGTTGGGGTTTCAGGCCCATCGTTGCTTGGGTCGTAACGGTGGGCATGAATCACGCGCTGCCCGCGACGATTGGGTTGTTGCGGATCGTCGTAGCACCAACCTAATTATGTCCACGCCTGGCGCGGGGACTCATAATTACGTTGTCGTTACGCGAAAGCTCGTGCCCAGGCGGATGCCCATCGCGTCACTCATCGCCGATATCCAACACATAGACGGCTGGTCGATATGATCGTGAGTGCAATGCGTGCCCGACTGCGGTTGTGGCTGACTCGACGAGCACCGGGGCCTAAGTTGGGTCGATGGAGAGCGAGCGGCGGTCGCATCCCGGGTGGGCCGCAGGACATGAGTGCCTTTAGACCGCAGCAACTCAGCGAGATCGTGCGCGTGGTGCCGGTCGGCGAGCGGCGCTCGGTCGGGAACGCGACGCTCACGCTCCTGTCCGTGGAGCTCTACACCGAAGGCACTATCGCCCAGTTCCTAGTCGCGCAGAGACTCCCCGCCGTGAGGCTGCCCGGTATCCCCAACATGTCACAGTTCGCGGTGGCGCTGACAGACGACGCAGGCAACAACTACGCGTCGCGCCCATACGGCGGTAGCGGCGGCTCGGACGGTCCCTCCATCCAGTGGCGGACGACATTCGCGTTCGCGCCGGCGGTATCCGAGCGCGTGCGGCAACTGAAGTTCCGGATCGAGAGTGTGACTTGGCTGGGTGCGCCCGACCCGTCCGGACAGCTCACGGAGTCGTTTCGCGCTCTGGGCCCGTGGGAGTTCGTCATCGGCCTGTAGCGGACCGAGCCGTTGGTGGTGCAGCTTGTGTAAGCGGTTCGGCATGACGACGATAGAACCAACTACGTTGTCGTTACGCCTTGATGTGAATCGCAGCTGCGGCAGTTGGTCGAGCTTCGTCTGCCTCCTCCTGTTCGTCGCCACTGGCTTCGGGAACATGTCGATTCTGTCAGCACCTAGACCTGGAACTTGAGTGGCAGCAACCGTTGAGCAGACAACCGCCTTACCGACCGACCGGCCGACCGCGAGCCACCGCGGTCCACGTTTGCGCGAAGGGGTGTGAAGCGTGCGCACGTTGTTCGTAGACACGCATATCACGATCGTCGTGATCGTCGTCCCGCGCAAGTGGTCGGCCATCGATGAACGCCAACTCGCGGGAATTCGGGTCCAGCTCATTCAGTACACGAGTAGCCCGGTAGTGCGTCATCGGTTCGCGTGCGCCGGGGATACGAACGAGGTCAGCGGAGCAGTCCCGCCCGACTTTGCGGACAAGGATGCATTCGTCGAGCGTTTCGTCGGCGCGTGACGGCTCGTGTTGCGAGGGTCCTGCATGATTGGCTCGTGGTTGGCATCGCAACACGTACGACCTTGGGTCTCGCGTTGACCGAGGGCGACTTTCCCGTGCGACGGCAATGGAGCATTTGCGAGACGGCGTCGGCGAGGCGTGGTATATGACGTGTGCCGCGCCTCGGCGTCAGCCACAGGCCGTAGCCCCGGTCGCATGAAGAGCGGCTGCCTCGTCCCGTTCATGTCGATCGTGGTGCTCGCCGTTGCGTGTGAGCCAGTAGCCCTGCCAGCACCTTCCGTCCCGTCGGCGCCGCCAGCGCGCACACAGGTCGAGCGGGTCTGGATCGATGACCCGCGATTCCGCGTGTACGGCGCAAACGAAATGATCGTCGACGGAGATCGCGAGCTAATGGTCGGCGTCGACTTCGTGCAGCCGCCTCACCACGAACAGATCGAACCCGCGCTTCGGGTGGGCCTCCCGGCAGGGAGCGTGATCGAATGGCCCAGCGACACCCGCGTGTCGGTACGTGTTCCCCCAGGCGGCGCATTCGATGTCGATCTCAGCGGAGCACAGTTGGCACCGAACTCGTCACTGACCGCACTCAAATTGCACGTCGATCGGCCGACCTATGAAGTCGCGCTGTATCGCGCGAACGAGGTGCTGGCGGGTTCGCTCACTCCAGTACGGACGTGGACCGTGTCCCTCGCCGTTCAACACGTCGCATCGTTCGCCCCCGACGGGCATCGCGTGCTCGTCCATCACGGGATCACACCGCGACGTACGGACTTTTCGCTCGTCGACCTCGATACCGGACGCAAGACCACTCTGGCAACGCCGTTCATGGCTATGGCAGAGAACGGCACTGCCCTGATGGACTGGCTGCCGGACGGGCGCCTTCTCGGGGTGGCGCACGCAACATCGTTCATCGGCGACGGCGACGGCCAGCATCCCGAGCAGCTGCCTGGCCTGCTCGGCCAAAGCGCGGTGCTCTCGCCATCGCGCCACCTCGTCGCGCTGTGGAGCTACGCAGATAGCACGGCGGCCATCCTCGACCTCGCGACCGGGAAACTGCGGCCCCTCCCGGGAACGTTCCCGCGCTGCACCGTCGGTGGGATCGTGTCCCTCTCATGGGTCGACGAGGACCGGATTGCGATCAGCGACTGCACGGTCGATCTCGAAGGAACGCCTCGGACGCGCGAGTTGAGTGCCCGCACCGGCGCGACGCTGCAAACGCGCCTTGGTGATCAGCTGGTCACAACTCTCGCCAGCGGCGTGGAGTGGCGGGCGCGTGTCACGCCGGCTCATACGATGAGCTCGCCGCAGCCTCTGTATTGGCTCGCCGACCGTGCCGGTCGCGTTATCGCGACGCTCGATGGCGATGCGCGCTACTTGCCTGCGCCAGACGGCACGGCGCTGGCGTATGCGAGACCAGATCGGCAGCACTCAGTCGTCATCGATCCGGCAACCGGTCAGCGAGCCGAGATCGTTGGCGAAGCGATGACCTGGACGAAGCAGGGAGAACTGGCGGTAGTCCGTCGGTTGTGATGTGGGACCGGCGACATAGGCGCGTCACCGTGGCTTGCCTACGGACGTTCGGTACCGAGAAGTCCTAGCCGATGCGTTCCGCGCGCTGCGAGACTTCACGTTCTGCCCAACTGCAGCAACTGCGATTCACATCAAGGCGTAACGACAACGTAGTTGCTTCTACGCTTCGACGATGGCTAATGCGTGCCTAACCCACTGCGCACGCAGCCCTGGGATGTCACACGACCGGTCTCCGTACCACTTCTCGCCACACTCGCACTCGAGGATCGGCGATCCATCATGCATGGCGCCGGTCTCACGTGGCCAATGCGCAGCAACCACGGCAGCTAGCCTCTCGGACCATTCCCGGACGGGATCTGACGCCGGACGATTCCCACGACCCATCGCCTTCGGCATAGCGCGGAAAGATGCCCCCGTGTGAGCTTCGCGCCACTTGGATAGCGAAGGCCGCGCCCGGATAGCAGCAACGTAATTATGAGTCCCCCTCCTCTTCGGGGGGGCTACTAATATGCTCGGCGCTAATCTGCACGCATGCCCCGGTCGCGACCGGCGATCGCTGTCTCGTGCAAAAGCTGCTATGTCGCGGCGGCGGTCACGGCGGTCGCCCCTGGGTCCTCGCGAACACGCCCCAGTAGTTCACCGGGCCGCTGAGCAACTGCACATCGAGCGCACCGTCGGTCGAGCGCAAGCGGCCCTGCACGAAATAGACAATGCGCGTTCCGACCAGCCCGACGCCCCGCAGGTCGGGCACGGGCGTGTCGATCCGTTTCCGCGTCGTCAGATTGATCTCGGTCAGCGTGTCCGGAGTCGACTGGTCGGCCGAGCCGGAGCCCACGCGCCGCGTCATCACCCACAGGCGGGTTCCGTCTGCCGCCGCGGTGAGTCGACCCCAGTGGGTCACACGGGTAGTTGCCGGTTCGTCCCACTTCGAGTCCTCGAAGGTCTCGCTTGTCCGCAGATCGAGACCGAGCACTTGGAGTTCTGTGCTGATGCCGAGCAACCTCGTGTCATCGAGAAGCGCGACCGGTCCGAGGTTGGCAACCGGAATCGTGCGCACAACGCGCCACGTTGGCGCCTCCGCCGTGCGAGCGCCGTCCTTGCAGATGACGGTGACGCTCGTTGGTGCCCCCGCGAGGAGTCGGCTCCCGGCTTTGCAGTCCGGTAGCTCAACCTCCGTCAGTGCAGCCCCGTTGTGCGCGTCATGGACGCTCAGCCAGTAACGGCTGCCGCCGGGTGCCTCGGCGTCCGCCCGCAGCGCCTTCGAGTGCTGAACGAATAGAAAGGTGCCGTCGCGTGAGACCCCCAGCGACGGTAACCCTCCGGTCGCCTTCGTCGTGTGGGGATCAGTGATCGACACACGCCAGCGCTCGGCCAGCGTATCGAGATCGAAGGCCACCAGCTGCGGTGACTTCGAGCTCTCACACAGCACAACCAGCTGGTTGCCTCTTGCGTCGAGCGCGACCTCCGGCACGGCGCCCGGTAACTCGACGCGGCCGCGAACCGCGCCGGTGACCGCATCGAGGACGAACGCGACTGCGATCGGTGCCCTCTCCGCGACGGCCACAATGGTCGAGCCGGTTCCCGGCTTGGTGTCGAGCGCGCGACAACTGCTGGGGGCTGGCGCTTCAGCGGTCGTGCTCGGCGGAGTTGACGTAGACGATGGGACTTGCGTGGAGCAAGCGGAGATGACGAGGGCAGCGACCAGGATCAGCGCCTGAAGCCTTGGGTTCACACGTCTCCTCATTACGGGTTGCACTGTGCCAAGAAAACTCTCGCTCCGCAGGTCACCGCTGCGCTCAAGACTGATACAACGGCGCGCCCGGCCGGTTCCATCGCACGTAGTGACACGTAGTGAAAGGAACGTGACCAAGCCGAACGCGACAAGCCATGACCAATGTGATCGTCCTCCCGACATGGCAGTGCATGAGCGCTACGCGAACTTCTTCCGGATGATGTCGGCATACACCCGCTCTCGAGCGAGATGGTTCGCGTTAAGTGTCATGAGCCCCAAGCACGAGGTTCAGCCGCGGCGCGCGTCGTAACTTCCGCGCTGGCGAGTGAGCGCGCGGTTGATCTGGGCGAGCCGCTGTTCGATCGCCCCCGTCGAGCGCCGGTGCTTACGCCGGCTAGCTACGACTCAGCCCGGCGGCGTGCGCGTGAACGTGTCAAGTTGGTCCGCGCGGGAGAGGCTGGCGCACGACACTAAGCAAATCGACTGCGTCACACGCATATGTCAGTAGGGATGACCGAAGTCGACCAGGCGGCAGTCTGGGAAAAGGTCTTTCGCAGCGCCTACCCGAGCATGTATCGGGCTTTGGTCGCCGTGCTGCTGGATGCGGAACTCGCGCAGGACGCGCTTCAAGAGGCGTTCGAGCAAGGTCTGCGCAAGCCTCCGCCGCACAGCCATGCGTTACCGGGCTGGCTGTATCGCGTGGCTTTGCGCCGAGCGCGGCGCGGTCGTCGGATCCAACTGCCTTTTCGACTCGATGAGATCATCGGCTCGAGCCACGAACCGTCGATCGCCACGGAGACGGAGGCTCTACTGGATCGGCTCGAACTCGGTGGGCTGCTCCGCCTTCTGACCGAGCGGCAGCGAGCGGTGGTGGTCGCTCACTACTACCTGGGCCTGACCCAACAAGAGATCGCCGCGGCGCTGGGTATCCAGCGTGGAACGGTGGGCGCGACGCTCAGTCAAGCCCTGCAACAGATGCGCAAGGGAGGGTCCTATGTCTTCTGATCTCCGTGACCTGGTGCAGCGAGACTTGGACCGGGTTCCGCTTCCGCCTGCTTCTGTTTGGACCACGCGCCGACCGCACCGCCGCCAGGGCCGCACAAATCTCGCGGCCAGCGCGGCTCTAGTGATCCTGGTGGTCGTCGCCTCCCTCGCTGGAGGCCAGCTCCTGCGCGCCGCGCGCGACCGCATCGAAACGCTGCGTGCGGCAGGAACGAGTGGCTTCGTCGCCGGCAATGACCTGGTGTACGTGGCGGAGGGCGATCCGGCTTCCCAAGGACTTCGGGTCGTCGCGATGCCCAGCGGTACGACCATCAGTCGCTTCGATGCCGCGACGTACCTCGGGACATCACAAGACGGTTCCTTGATGAGGATCGTCGGGGACACTGCGTTCCTTCCCGTGGCGCTCCCCATTGCCCCACGTTCGGATCAGTACGAGACCTATCTGCAGCAGATCGACCTGCGGCGCGGAACGGTGGTGGCGCGCGTGAGCACCGGCACGCTCACGCTTCCCCCGTCCACCGATCTACCCGACGCTCCGCCTTTCCCTGCCGCGACCGCCACCAGCAGCGACGGTCGCTACGTCTGGCTGGTCCGCGACAGTGGCCAGCGCGGGCAGACCGCGCAGATCTACCGCTTCGACGTGCAATCGCTCTCGGCCGGTCCGGCAGTGCGGACCGTGCTGAAATTCAGCGGCACGACAACGGTGCGCAGCCGCGTCATCGCGCTGGGGGTAGACAAAGTCATCGTGATGCGCGAGCAGTACGCGTCCCTCAATCGCGTGGCTGCCGACTGGTTCGTGCTCGACTTCAACCTGAACGTGCTGAAGAGCTTCGAGGGTGATGACAGCAAGCGGCTTCCCGATAGTGGCTTGTGCTCGCCCGACGTTCGGCTCGACCCGACCGGATCAGGATGGCTTGTGGTGTGCTCGGACCCGTCCGGGGCCGGTGATGGCTCGGTGGTCTTTCTCGATGGACGTTTTGAAGTGATGGGAAGGGTCACGCTCGAGCGCTCTATGGGCTCTGTCGTGGCGATGGCGGTGGCGGGCGATGGGCGGGTGTATGTGCTCACGGACCGGCCGGTGGTGGCGCGAATCGATCCAACCACCCGGACCCTGATCGACGTGCGAATGGTTACCCGCGCGAACGCGTGGTTCGAGGAGATGCTTCCGCCGGTAGCGGCGGCCAAGGTCGGCGCCGCCGGGCCGACTGCACTGATTTCTCCCGACGGTCGCTACGCGTACATCGCCGACTTACTCGATCGTTGGGGCGTCCTCGCGACGATCGACCTCGCGACGGCCAGGGTGGTAGCGAGCAACAACGATGTTGGCCCGGTGAGCTCGCTCGCGCTCTCGACTAATGGCGAGCGGCTCTACGCACTCGCCGCGGATAGCGCGAATCTGCGATCTCTGATCTTGCTTGATCCGCGTTCGCTCGCGATCGTCGCCCGGACGAGCGGCCTGCCCAACGCCTTTGGTCTCGCGGGGGTGCGCGGCGATGCGCGCTGACTCAGAGGGCACAATCGCGCCGCGGGAGCTCGCCCTGGTCCGGTCCTAGTTTCGGCCCTTGGTCTTGGCCTCATTGTGACGAAGGTGCGCACGGGGGAAGACCCCCGCACCGCAGCGGCAACGCCGACCGCCGGGCAGACCCAACCCGCAGCGGCCGGACGGATCAGCCGCCAAGCGGCTCTGACGCGCATCCGCGGTCTAAGGCTCCTCAAACCCGACCATTACCCGGATCGAGGCGAAGCTCGTGGGCCGTGATCTGTTGCGAAGCGCCGACCCGAGCATCGCCGCATCGAATGTCCCCGGAGAAGCTGCGTGGGTCGTCGCGGTGGGCGGGGATTTGCGTTGCTCGTTTTGTATCTCGTCGCCTCCGCCGCTCCACTCGGGGCTTTACCTCTTGAACGCCCAAACGGGCGACTTGTTTTCGGCATGGGCCTGCGCTGACTTCTGGCCGAGCGGATTCGACGCGCTCCCCGATGACAGCCTCGCCGCGAATTCAGTCACCACATATGCGCAGGTTGTCGGGATTCGTGAGCCGGATCTGCTGTTGTGACCACGGTTCGTCACGCGCGAGGTGGCTGGCGTCGTGCATCAACGGATCGCGGAACCGCTGGTCCCCGCCCCGCCGCGCACGGATCAGCGAGGCACGCGCCGACGTGCCCCTTCGCGCAGCTCGCGCAGACGTGCTCCCCGCATGGCAGGTCGATGCCGATGAAGAACTTGCCGCAGCCAACGCACTTACCTCTCGCCAGAACGATCACTCCGACCCTACCGCGATGTTGCGAGGGACATACAAGAAGTGGTCGTCTGGCTCGACGTAAATGATGTCTTCGTCCTCGATGGCATCCCCCGCCACTCTCGACCCGACCATGCGAAAGAGCAGGTCTTCGGGGAGAAGGCGGAACTCGCGTCGCAACTCTGCGCCCGTCATACCCTGCGGTATCTGAAAACCACCGTTCCCGAGCCACACCTGAATAAGCGGTCGGCCTGCGAATTTCGGACGCGGCTGGACCTCCTGACTCGCAGCCTCCCAAAGTCGATCTCTGTCGGTCTTCGCTGATTCCAATGCAATTCGTCTGGCTTCTCGCGCCTCTGCGTACTCGCCCTGCTCAGCCACTATTCCGACCCCCTGCCGTCCCAGTGATCCCACGACGCCCCTTCCCGCTGCAGATCGCGCACACGCCAGACGTGTTCGCCCGATGCCACTCGGCCCATTCATTGTTGAGCGTCGCGAGTCGCCTTTCTTCGGTCACTGAATCCACCCCCATCCGTTTTCCGACCCTCCTCACTTGCGCCGCGAGTCCCACTCCGCCCCAGCGATGAACGCCGCACGTAGCCACTTCTCTGCGATGACAAGTAGCCACCACGGCTTGCCCGCGCTCCAGCGAGTGAATGCGGCGATTACGGCAAACGTGTCAGGCATCTTCAAGAGGACTCCCCCTTCTTCGCCCTGAAACGCTCGCACGAACAGAGGTGTCCTTCGTTCCGTCCCCAGCAGAACAGACCGTACGAGTGCTCGTCCAGCCCGTGGTCGCATACGCAGCGCGTCTTGGCGCGTGGCGCGTTGGCGTAGCGAGCGCCCCTAGCGGCCATCAAAGCGGTGATGGGCAGAGCGTGGCTTTTCCTCTACGCACCCATCACAGAACGAGGAGTCATCGGGATTGACGCGATAGCGATCCGACGCCCAATGGTCTACCTCGGCGTCGTGATGCTCGTTCTGACCGTGACCGCAGACACAGTCGCGGTGTTCGATGATCGTAATTTCCGACTCAGTTACTTGCTGGCGGCAGTACTGGCACTCGGGGCCGTGCAAGGGTGGTCTCCCAGAACCTTCCCGCCACTCGTCCAAGTGCGCCTGCAATGCCTCCGCGCGGTCGTGCTCGCCCCAAACCGAGTCCAGAAGGAACGTCCTCTCTTTCTCCAGCGTTGCTATGCGTTCCGTCGTTGCACTCATAACTCCTCCACCTTTACGGTCGTTCCGGCTTCCCTGATGTCTTCTTCTCTGTGGCGCGATAACGCCTTGGGATGTCTTTGGCATCGTCTGCGTTGAGGAGCAGATCCCGGATCATCCTTGCGCCCCTATCTCCCGGCCTGCGCAGTCCAGGACCTTCTGGTACATCGCGGTCGCGCCGGGGACGTGCTCGCCCTCGCAGGTAACGATGTGCGAACCTTGCTTGCATTTCCGGTGGGCCTTGAACTCGACTCGCTCGTAGCACTTGGGCTTCGCTGTTTCACTACCCACTATTCCGACCCTCCCGCTTGAACTTCTGATGTCTTCTTGTGCTCAGGGTGCTTGCACTCTGGCAATCCGGCCAGCGCCCGCCACTCGGCCATCGGAGGTTGATGCGCCTCGTGATCCGGGCCGCTCAGGATGCAACCGGGGTGCTTGTCGATGTATTCGACGGCATCTTGAAATGCACGGAGCGCAGCGTCGTTCACCTACCCTCCTGCTTCCCTAATGTCTTCTTTCGGGCGAATGCTCTCGCCACCGAGTGATTGGCTGTGGGCTGAAAAGGAACCAAATCGCGAACCGAAGCCATCTCACTCTCCGCTGACTACTCCTTCTCTGCCTCGACAACCTTCAGCCGACTCACGCCATAGCACAAGAATCTCGTCGTCGATTAGCCGTTCGTAACTCTCAGCAAGGGCGTCCGCCTCGGCGGCAATCTTGTCCAGTCCCCTTCCGCGAAGACGGTCGGCGGCGACCCTGAGTTTGGCGGACAAATCCTCTTTAGCCAGATGTACACGCGCATGACGCCAACCTTGCGAGCGATGGCGTTGCACTGCTGTATTTGATGTCGGGGGGCCGTTCTACGGCTTGGGCTGCCCGTGCAGGTTGCCGTCGGCGCTTTGCATAGACGCGGCACGCGCCCGACGTTCGGCCATGTCCTTCGCACGCCGGTCACGCAAGGCGGTCGCGTCACGCCGCATGCGCTCAAGTGAAGCGGGATCAAGCGGCGTAGAAGCCCGACGCGGAGTACGACTTGTTGCCGCTCCCTTGCCCATACGACTGCTGTAGCGCGCGAATCGCGTCGTTGCCAGTCGATTTCTCGGCGGGCTTACTGTGGGGTGCCGTGGGGCGGAAGAGGCGCACGCAACCCCTGGCTATCACCCGCGGAAACGGCCGCGCGGCAGTGCCGAGCGTCTCTGCGGCTCCGCTGCGGGGGCCAGACGACTACTTCGTGGAATCGAAGGTGTACGTCGCACCGGGCGGCGCCTTTGTCTACGCCGCCAAACTTGACGATGGCTGGAACCTACTGACCGAAGAAGACTGCGATGGTCGTGATTACGTCGTCCAGTCGAACGGCCTCGTGGAGGTGAAGTGGCAGTCCGACGGCTGGTCGGCGCCGCTGGCGTCGGTGATCGAGGATTTCGAGAAAACCGGCCACGACATCATCCGGTGCGAGGGGTGCCACCGCTGGACCGTCCCCGATCACGACTGCGATCACCGAGTCCGCGAAGGCAAGTGGTGGCGTGTCGGACCGCCGATCAAGGGCAGAGCGCGTCCGCCCACTGGAGAGCACCGAGCGCCGACCGGGAGCTGACGATCGCGCCACATCACCTCGTTGGGTGAGTTGCGGTCGGCACTCCGAACCCCCGACCGCCGCGCAAAGTTTGCGAAGGAAAGCCGCGTAGGTCCAAGCTCGCTGTAGGAATCTACGGAAGTACTTAGCCTGCCTCGCAATCCGATCGTTGACTGGGGACGGCGTAGTTGAGGAGAGCTCGGCCTACGGCAGCGGCACCGAGACCCAGCCCTCGTTTACGAAAGGTCTCGTTGAGACGCGGCGGGACTGTATTCGGCGCGCACCAGCCAATCTGTCACGGTGGTTCCTATGACCTGCGAGAGATCGACACGTGCGGTGGCCGACTCACTGGACGATCTCTTGCCGAAGAAGTTCGGTTAGATCCTCGGCGAGAGCGGCCGCGTCCGCGATGAGGGCGCGTCGCCGGCGTGAGGCGGGTCGCAATATCACGGCGACGAACTCGTCGGCGCGCACGTTCATGCTGAGCCGGCCGCGGTCGCGCTCGGCCTCGGCTCGCGTTCGCCATCCCGTGAAACCGACCTTCGCCAAGGCGGCCACCGGCGCGACATCAGTCATCCGGCCGCCCGGATCGAGCCGGTCGAGCACGCCGCCGCCGAAGCGGAGGGCGGCGGCGAGGCGATCAACGATGTCCTCCTTGATCAGCGACCCTAGTACGTCCGTCCGAGTCTCGGCCGGACCTCCGATCGCGATGGTGCCGTCGCCATCTAGTACGAGCCCGACCCGGTTTTGCGCGATTACGATGCTCCCGCGCTCCAACGTGGTTCGTGTTTCCACCCCGCGGGCCGCGACACTTGGAGTGCCGTAGATCGCGTCACGCTCAAGCTCCCGCTGGAATGCCGGGTCGGCCATCTGCTGTGGACGCAGTAGAGCCGCGCTCGGTCCTGGAGCGACCGCGACGATCAGCGACGGCTCGTGCAGCACGCGTGCGAGCTCCGCCGCTCGTCTCCGGCCGCGTTCGGCCATCTCCTCCGGGTCGACCCGGCCGCCCGCGCGGGCGAGCTCAAGTTCCTTGAGCGACCGGATTACGGCATCGCGGAGCTCCTCCGGTGTGCTGAAGGTGGCGATGGCACTTCCGGTCGCCCACGTCCGCACTTCGTCGATGAACTTCTTTTGCTCTGCGTCGGGATCGACGCCTTTCTGGACGAAGGCAAGCACGTCTTTGCCGGTGTCGCGCGCCTCCCGATATTCCTCATGAGTCGGCGAGAGGGCGCGGGCCGTCGTCGCCCCGTAGCGCGCACCGAGCAGCATGATCACGACATCGGACCGCCGCACCAGCTCGAGACATGCGCGCTCCGCGGGATCCGGACCCGCGGGAAGATCTTCAGAGCGAAGGACTTCATGCCCGAGGAGCGTTGCGGCGCTTGCGGCCGCGTCGCGGAACGGCTCGAAGTTCCGGATCACCGAGCTGATGAACGCTTTCACGAGTAGTTCACGGCCTCGAACTCAAGTGAAGCCTTCTCGTCACCCGGGGTAGGTGTACGCACGCAGGTGACTTGATCCAAAGGCAAAGTCGAAGCGCGACGCGAAGTCGCGAAGGACGGCGTCATGACCGGCGGCTTCGCCCGCATAGCTGAGTTCGAGCTGGAACCGGTCTTCGAGCGGAAAAGTGACTTCGGCAGCATCGCGAAAGGGTTGGGCCCATCCCTTGCCAAAACCGACGAGCACCACCTCTTTAACGTTTCGCGCGTTGCACCTTAGGGTCCACTCGCCGTTGAGCTGGAATTCGCTGCCCACAGCATCGAGGAAGAAGAGGAGCTGAGCGAACTGCAAGACAACAAGGTTGAGACTCATGAGCCACACCGGCTGGTTGAACCGCGTGCTCGACCAGGCGCAGTAGGCGCCGTACTCGACTGTGCCCGTGCGCCGAACGCAGAGGAAGCGTCGAAGGCGTTCGCCATCGCCTCGTTCGTTCGCCGCCAGAATTCCGTCGACAATTCCCCGCCGCGTTCGAGGCACGAAGAGCTGATCGGGGGCGGGTGGGTACTTCGAGGGAACTTTCTCGAGCCAGGTTGCCAGGCGGGCGAGATCGAGTTTCGCGTCCGCTGGTGGCTGCGCGTAGAGCGTGACCATAGGCGACTCCGGTAAGCCATTCGTTGTGCCTGGATCTAGCCGAGCGGTCAGGTAGTTCATGGCGAAGTCCGGATCATTCGGCGCGACGTAGTTGAGCGCGACGCGCTCGCGGGTGAGCGCGCCCAGGTCAGCTGCCAGGAGCTTCTCGACCATAGTCAACGGAGTGGTGTTCCTGATTCCTTCTCTCGGGCGATGGCGTCGCTCAAGCGGACCATTAGCGCGATGAGTTCGTCGTGCGATAAGTCCGCGAACTCAGGCGCGCTGGCTCGAAGCTCGCGGAGGAAATCATTCATACCCTAACCATCGGCGGGGCCTTGCGTGCTTCCATCAGGCCCACCCGCCGAAGGCGTCACCCTGTCATAAGGACCATAGAACGCCCATCCAGTCATTTCCGGTCCGACGCCGAGCAGCGCCTGGGCCTCGTCCGGACCGCCTTCCCAGAACAACGCTGTCAAACGGGTACAACCCTCGAGGACAACCGTCGGTGCGTCGTCGGCCGCGCTCACGACGATGATCGGCGGGACCTCGCTGCCGAGGCGGTAGCGTTCCGCGAGAAGGCGGCAGGCCTGACGCAAGAGGGGCTCGGTCAGTGCGCCCGAGCGAAGC
>JALYSZ010000300.1 GCA_030854525.1 Chloroflexota bacterium
TACGGAGATTGCTATGCAAGTGCTGACGACCACCATCAAGCGAGAGTTCTTCCGAAAGATTGTGGCGAGAGAGAAACGGGTGGAGTATCGAGAAATAAAGCCTTACTGGACCAAGCGGCTGGCGACTATGACGACGCCATTTCTATTACACCTCGTCAACGGCATGACCCATCCAATACCAGAACTGACTGTCGTCGTGACGCGAGTCCGCAAGAACGTGGCGCAGCGTCGATACGAGCTGCAGCTCGGTACCGTGCGCGCCGTCAAACGGTGGGACCGCCGCCGCGAAAGACCACGGCAGCGCCCGACAGGCTGACGTGGTGGTATCGATACGATCGCCTGCGCGATGGCATAGAATCGGCGACTATGGCAAAGCATTCATCGAGCATCCTAGAACTCGCAGCGCGCGGAGCAAGGCAGCGGTACGACGAACTTCGAGACGAAATGACGTCTCTCGTCCGGCAGTTTCCGAATCTCCGGAGCGGCGCACGGGAGGTCATGAACCGCGGCCGGCGGGCGGTGGCAGCGGCGGCCGAGGTACTTCGGCCCGCGAAGCGTCGCAGGATGTCGGCTGCGGCTCGTGCGAAGATCTCGGCGGCGCAGAAGAAGCGGTGGGCGGCGCAGAAGGCGGGCAAGAAGCGGTGAGATTCATGTCCTCACCAGCGCGCGCTGGCTGGCGTTCCACAGCGGCCCCGCCTCTGAGGTGCCGCCGCGGTAGTTCATCGGGCTGGAATGCACCGGTCTCCACCAGATCCTTGGTTCGACATCGATATGAAAGCAGAAAGTCTCGGTCGAGCGTTGTGTGCCGTCTGCGTGTTGCGGCTGGACTGAGGCTCACAGACGTCGCTACGTACGCGCGGATGCGGGAACCCTATCTCGCAGCGATCGAAGACAAGACAGATCTCTACGATGTGGGGGAGTCGGGTGCCGATTGAGGTGATCAGGAGCAAGACGCCCGCGCAAATCCGAGCTGCGGTGGACAGATTCGCTGAACGGTATGTCGACGACTGGAACGGTTGGCTCGCTGCGGACCGCGATGCTCGGCCGGAGCTATTCGGACGGATCCTTCGGAGCTGGCAGGCAACCCGTCCACTGGCGATGTGCTGGCTCAAGTCGGAGGCTAAGCACGGAGCGCCCTTTCTCGACGATCTGCTCGAACTCGCAGCGGAACCAGTCTCTGTGTTGGGAGATTTAACCGTCCTGACACTTCCACAGAGGACGCCGAAGCAGAACGATGCCCTCACCGCTTTGTGGGGTTATCTTTTCGCTCTTGCCAACGTCCGAACGCGCGTCCTGCGTCGGTATCACGAAGGCGGTCCTCCTGATGACCGACGGGAGGATAGGTCCAGCGTTTGACTCGCAAGTCCGCGCGAAGCTCGGCGTGGGCCGACCAGCGACGTTTCAGGACTGGCTTCTGGCGCTTCAGGACATTGCCGAGGACATCGCCATGTTTGAATCGATTCATGGTCCTCTGAGCAAGGCGGTTCCCGTCCGGTTCGGCGGCCTCGCTTACGGTCGGCTTTACGATATGGCGCTCGGACCAAGATGAGCGGCGGATCGACGCGGAGCTGTTGTTCCAGGCTGAGCACGGCGTCGAGGTGCAGTTTCTCCATGAAGGCGAGCTGACCGGGTTCATCGCGAGATTCGACACCGTCCCCCGGCCTGTGGCCCCCCGGCTGTCGCTGCTACCGCAAGACGAACGTCAGTTCAATGGTCGCGAGGACTGGGACGGGCTTCCCCATCCTGGTCCCCGCTACGAACTGCCACTGTCGGGCCGCGTTGAGCGCTTCCAGATCGAGACCGAACGTCTGGTCCAGCGATCGAGTGACGATGGCGTCGCGAATGAACCCGTCCTTTTCGACCACAACCTCGAGCAGCACCGTGCCTTGGATCCCCGCCTGCATGGCGGCACGCGTGTAACGCGGCTTCGTCTCGCGCAGCACTTTCGGGAGCGCGACGCCGTCGCCTGGCTTGTACGCTGATTGAGGGGGCCAGCCCTCTGGCA
>JALYSZ010000312.1 GCA_030854525.1 Chloroflexota bacterium
ACACGACGCCGTGGGTCGTGCCATGGATGCACACGCAGCTCGGGGCATCCGGATCGGCCGCGCTGGGCACCGCCGCCGGGCTCAAGGTCCTCATGCGCAAGGGCAAGATCAAGGACGAGAAGATCAACGTCATCGCGTTCTGCGGTGACGGCGGCGGCGCAGACATGGGCCTCGGTGCCATCTCGGCGACGCTCACGCACAAGGACTACAACTGCCTCGTTCTCCTCTACGACAACGAGAGCTACGCGAACACTGACATCCAGCTCTCGAGCCAGACGCCGTACGGAGCGGTGACGACCTTCTCGCCGAGCGGCACCACGAAGCGCCTGATGCACACCCGCTGGAAGAAGAACGTGCCGGGCATGCTCGCGGCGGGACACCCCGAGTCGCGCTACATCGCCGCAGGGTGCGCCGCGTACGCCGTTGATCTCATGAACAAGATCCGCAAGGCGCTCGAGCTTGGCGGGCCCACGTTCGTACACACCCTTGACCCGTGCCCGAAGGGCTGGGACTACCACCCGCAGTACTCGCAGGAGCTCGGGCACCTCGCCGTCGAGTGCGGGATCTGGCCGCTCTACGAGGTCATGGACGGCGTGTGCAACCTCACTGGTCCGACGCGGCAGATCGCCGAGGGCCGCAAGAAGCGCAAGCCGGTCTACGAGTACCTGAAGCGCCAGGGCCGCTTCGCGCACTTCCTCGAAGAGGACGTGGAGCACTTCCAGGCCCAGGTCGACAAGATGTGGACCGAGTGGCTCATCCCGGGCGTGATCCCGTTCACCGTTCCGGCGAAGGACCAGACGATCCTCAAGATCGACAAGAAACCGCTGCACGAGCAAAAGACCGCGTAGTCCCGCATTGAAACGGACGCAAACAGAAGGCCGGCCCTGAGGCCGGCCTTCTTAGTTCGACGCGCCGCCCAACGCGTGGCGCTGTCAGGGATTGAACTTCTGGATGCGATTGTTAGCGCTATCGGCAACGAAGATCGTGCCGGCTCCGTCGACCGCAAGTCCCCACGGGCCGTTCAGCTGACCGTCGCCTGACCCTAACGACCCCGATTTGGCGAGAAACTTTCCGGATGGGCTGAACTTCTGGATCCGATGATTGCCGCCATCGGCAACATAAACGTTGCCCGTACGGTCAAGAGCGATTCCTCGCGGGTTGTTGAACTGACCCGTCGGCCGTGCCGAGGCTGCCCCATTTGGTGAGGAACTCACCTGACCAGGTGAGCATCTGGATTCGATTGTTCGCTGAGTCGGCGATGTAATCGGTTTGTGGTTTCTCCATGGCGAGAGACACCGAGCGACCCAGCTGCCCGTCGCCGTTGCCGCCGACACCCCATGTCCCGAGGAATTCACCCATCTGATTGAACTTGACGATCCGATGGTTGTCCACATCCGCGATGTACGGGAAACCGCCTTCGATATTCACCGTGATCCCCATGGGTGCGTTGAGCTCACCGTTCGCGGATCCCATGCTTCCGAAAGCTCTGACGAATTGCCGTAATGGTGAACTTCTGGATCCGGTGATTGCCCGTATCGGCCACGTAGAGGTTGCCGACGCCGTCCAGCGTGATCCCGCTGGGCTGGGAGAACTGCCCATCGCCTCGTCCGGTGCTGCCCCACTTCAGAAGGACCTGTCCTGTTGGGCCCAGCTTTACGACGCGATCGTTGCCGGTATCTACGACGTAGACGTTGCCAGTGGCCTCGACCGCAACTGCGCGCACACCTGAGAACTTCACATCGTCCGCGGTGGCAAGACTCGACAGCGCGGACGCCGTGGTCGTAGGCGACGATGCCGGCGCGCCGCCGGCGCATGACGATGCGATCGCGATTACGAGGAAGCTCACGAGATGGCGGACGTTCACAGCGACTCGCCTCCCCCGGGGCCGATCGTACGCGTGGCGCAAGCCACTTCCGCGGCCAACGCGCAGCCACCGGGGCGCGACGCGATAACGGTCTAAGGTACGGCCGGTCGCATGAGCCCTCTCGGATCCGCGACCGGAAGGACATTGGCGAACGCGGAAGTACCCGAACTCCTGAAGTTCTTCTTCGCAAACCGCCGACCAGCTGCCCGCTGACAGGGCTCGCCGCAGGTAACAATGCACACCGTTTGAGACGCACCTCCGGCCAGCACCCAGCCAGTCGGCATCTTGCGCCGCTTATGCTCTCGAAGTGTTTTGGCGCGCCGTCATCCTCGTGCTGGCTTCGATCTCAATCGCCTGCTCGCAGCCGGCGACGCTCGTCGAGCCATCTCCGACCGAGCTCCTGCAGAAAGCGAGCGCGAACCTCAAGAACGCGAAAACCGCGCACATCGACGGAACGGGCAGCTTTGCGATCAATAGCGGCCTCAGCATCTCCTTCGACTTCAAGCTGAACGGCGACGCCGAGATGCCGGATAAGTCGCGGCTCACAACGCAGATGTCGCTTCTGGGGCAATCCGTCTCGGTCGACACGATCACGATCGGCGCAAGGACGTTCAGCAAGGGACTGATGGGTTCGGACTGGACCGAGACGGCCGAGAACGACCCGCAGGGCGCGGTCCTGGATCCCCTCGGGCAGGCCGACCTCTCAGCTGTCGCCGGCGTCACCGAGGTGGACCGTCCAGAAATCGACGGCCGCAAGACGCGGCACCTCTCGTACACCATCGACCCAAACAAGCTCGCCGAGAAGATGAAGGGCTCGCAGCCGGGCGCGACCCCGGCGCTTAACGTGTCCGGCGCGACCGGAAAGGGCGAGGTCTGGATCCGGACCGACGACAACCAGATCGTGCGGCAGCTTGTGAAGCTCTCGGTGGATATGGCGGGCGACCTTGGGATTCCAGGGGCGTCCCCGGCCTCTGGCAAGAGCGCCTTCGAGATCTCGTTCGACCTCAAGTTCACTCAAATCGGTGAGCCCGTCTCTCCGGCCATAACAGCTCCGCCGGGGTACTAGCCCTGGCGCGGCGCGCGCCCGTAGGATGCCGCGCATGGGCTTTCTCGCGGGACTCATCTGGGGTGTCCTGATCGCAGCGGCCACCGTCGCGCTCGAGCACTACGGTCCATCGAGCGACCCGCTGCACATCAGCCTCAGTGGCAATGGAGCGATTGCCGCCCCCGTGACGCTCGTGCCGCTCGCCATCTTCTGGGGCTGGTCGTGGCTGGCGAACGCGTACTCGGGGCGCAGCGCCGTGCCGATCGCCGCCTACACGCTGGCGCTCTTCTTAGGCGTCAGCCTTATCGGCCCGGCCGCTGCTTACTTCTTCCCGCCGAACGGGGCCGAACTCACGGTCAACGACTTCCTCGGGGGTCTCTTTCAGGGCACTCTGTTCGTGGGTTTCGTGGCCGTCGTCGCGGCGCCGATCTACTGGGTCCTCAGGTCGCGAATCGGACAGAGCCGGGTACTCATCTGGTTGCTCTACCTCGTAAGCCTCGCGATCGCCGCCTTCGTCCCGGGCTTCGGGACGATAGTGGCCGGCGGGGTCGTCGCCGGGGTGGCGAGCGGGCATGCCTGGCAGCGGCAGGGAGGGCGCACGTTTATCGGGATCGTCGTGATCGTGATCATGGCCATCGCGGTGTTTGTCATCCCGTACGTGCTCGCGAACGGCCTTACGGCCCCGCGCTTCTAGCTGCTGGCGGGCTCGCTTGGCGCGGGTGTCGCGGCCGGTGCCTGTGCCGGCGCTGGAGGCGGAGCGTCACGACGCGGGAACGGCGCACCCGCCGGACGGAACTCGCCGGATGGACGGTATGGCGGGCGTTCGGGCTTCGGCGGCGGTGGACCGCCTGCCATCGCGCGCGCCTGGGGCGACATGAGGCCGCGCACGTGGTCCGCGGTGTACGGCAGCATCGCCATGAGACGAGCCCTCTTGAGCGCGGTGGTCAGCATGCGCTGGTGCTTCGCGCAGGTGCCACTCTTGCGGCGCGGATCGATCTTGCCGCGGTCGCTGATGTACCGACGGATCCGGCCGACGTCCTTGTAATCGATCTTCTGGACTTTATCGACGCAGAACGCGCAGACCTTGCGACGCGGTCGACGGAGACCCGGAGGCCCGCCGTACCGCCCGCCCGATCCGCCGGCGCCGCCGGATGGTCCGTCGCGCCGCGGCCCCCGTGGGGGGCCGGAGCGTGGACCGCTGTCAGATGACTCTTGGCTCATCGTTCGCTCCTAGAAAGGGATCTCGTCGGGATCGAAGCTCTTCTCGCCCTCGGGGCCACGCGTGGGCGCCGCGTTGGTGTTGTCGCCGCCCATGCCGCTTTCGCGGTCGCGCCGCGGGTCGAGCATTTGAAAGTCGCTCGCGCTGATGTCGAGGCTGTAACGCTCCTTACCCTCGCGGTCGGTGTACGTGCGCGGGGTGAAGCGTCCTTCGACGTACACGAGACGCCCCTTCGTGATCATCTGTTGCGCCCGTTCGGCGAGGGTGGACCAGCAGCTGACGCGATACCAGTCGGTCTGTTCCTGCCGGTCTTCGGCCTTTCCCGTGACACGGTTGACGGCGACGCTGAACTCGCAGACCGGGCGACCGTTCGGGGTCATCCGGAGCTCCGGGTCGCGTCCGACGTTGCCGATGATGACGATCTTGCTTACTGAAGCCACGATGTCACTCGTCCCTTCTCACTATGAGGTGGCGGAGGATGTCTTCCGTGAGCCCTAGGGTGCGCTCGAACTCGCGCGCCTGATTGGTCGGCAGCGAGAATTCGACAACGCCGTACTGGCCGTCACGGTGGCGGGCGACCTCGTAGGCGAGCCGTCGTTTTGCGATCGGAACGACCTTGTCGACCTTGCCGCCGAGGTTGGCGATGGTCTGTTGGATGCGCTCGCTCACCGCGCCAAGACGCTCTTCGTCGATGGACGGCGGGCAGAGATACATGAGCTCGTACGGTCGCATTCGGTGACAATTCTCCCTTTCCATGGGCTTGCCGCGGACCTTTGGCCCGGGGCGAAAAGGCGCCGCACCCAGGAGGCGCGGCGGTCCAGACAAGTGTATGGGACTGACCGGCAGAATGCATCGTTCTCAAGGAGATCGGCAGGGACTTGAGCGACCTTCTCCCCGATGGCACACG
>JALYSZ010000352.1 GCA_030854525.1 Chloroflexota bacterium
GACCGGGTCGACGAAGCCGGAGCTCCACGTGGAGGTCTGTGCCGGCTGCCATCCGTTCTACACGGGGACGCAGCACATCCTCGACATCCAGGGTCGCGTCGAGCGGTTCACGAAGCGGTACGCGAAGAAAGCGGCCGACGCTCCCGCCTCCGCGGAGGCCGCCCCGCACCGTTAGGTGCTGACCCCTCGCAGCCGCGCATGACCGAGAAGAAGAAGCAGCAGCCGGCTCTGTATGGCGGGCAGGCCGTCATCGAGGGCGTCATGATCCGCGGCCGTCGGACGATCGCACTCGCCTGCCGCAAGCCGAACGGCGAGATCTATCGCTACCGCGAGCCGCTTCGCTCTCCCCTCACGCGCTCGCGGATCGCGAGGCTGCCCTTCGTTCGAGGCGTCGTCGTGCTCTGGGAATCGCTGAGCTACGGGATCCGCATGCTCATGAAGTCGGCGGACCTACAGCTGGCGGACGAGGAGCAGCTCGGCAAGGGCGGTAACACGCTCATCCTCGGCGTGGCGCTCGTTGGCGCGCTCCTGCTGTTCATCGGCGTCCCGTATCTCGCGACGAGCGCGGCGCGGGCACTGATCCCGAGCTCGATCGTCCTCAACGTGACCGAGGGCCTGATCCGGCTCGCGCTGCTCGTCGGTTATCTCGTCGCGATCTCGTTTCTGCCCGACGTGAGGCGGGTGTTCGCGTACCACGGCGCCGAGCACATGACGATCCACGCTTTCGAGCACGGCGATCCGCTTGTCCCTGAGCGCATTGAGCCGTACCCGACAGCTCACCCGCGCTGCGGCACGGCCTTCCTGCTGCTCGTGGTCGTTATCGCGATCGCGACGTTCGCGTTCCTGCCTCGCGTCAACCTGCTCGTCGACCTGGTCGTGCGCCTCGCGCTCGTCATCCCGGTTGCGTCGATCTCGTATGAGGCGCTCCGCCTCGGCGCCGCGCACGAGCGGTCATCCGCGATGCGCATGCTCGTCGCGCCGGGGCTGTTGCTGCAGCGCATCACCACGCGGCGGCCGGATGCGCGGATGATCGAGGTGGCCGTGGCGTCGCTGGAAGAGGCGATCGCTGGCGACCGCGAGGCGGAGGCCGCGGGATGACCGACGTGCTCACGCCGGGGCTTCGCCGTCGGCTCGAGGGCGTGGAAAGCCGCTACCAGGAGCTCGAGCGGAAGGTGTCGGATCCAGAGACCACTTCCGACCGCAATCGCATACGCGAGGTGGGCCAGGAGCTTTCGGGACTCGCCCCGATCGTGGAAACGATCCGCTCGCTTCGCGACGCCGAGTCACGGCTCGCGGAGGCCCAGCAGCTGACCGAAGCCGACGACGCAGACCTGCGCGACCTCGCGCAAGAGGAAGTCGCGGAGCTCTCCGCGAAAACGTCCGAGCTCACCACGCGGCTCCGCGCCCAGCTCGTACCGCGCGATCCACTCGACGAGAAGAACGTCATCGTCGAGATCCGGGCGGGCGAGGGTGGGGAAGAGGCCGCGCTCTTCGCCGCGGATCTCTATCGGATGTATGCGCGTTACGCCGAGCGCCACCGCTGGAAGACCGAGATCCTCTCCCAGAGCCAGTCCGAAAAGGGCGGCTTCAAAGAGATCATCTTCAAGGTCTCAGGCAGGGGCGCGTATTCGAAGCTCAAGTTCGAGTCCGGCGTGCATCGCGTGCAGCGGGTGCCCGCGACCGAGGCGCAGGGCCGGATCCACACGTCGACCGCGACCGTCGCCGTCCTCCCCGAAGCTGAAGAGACCGACCTCGTAATAAACGAGGAGGATTTGAAGATCGATCTCTACCGTGCGGGCGGTCACGGCGGGCAGGGCGTTAACACCACGGACTCGGCGGTGCGGATAACGCATCTGCCCACAGGCGAAGTCGTCACCTGCCAGGACGAGCGCAGCCAGCTCAAGAACAAGACGAAGGCGATGGCGGTACTTCGCTCGCGGCTGCTCGCGCGGGCTGCGGAGGAGCGCGCGGCGCGCGAGTCAATCGCGCGGAACGCCCAGATCGGACGAGGCGAGCGCTCCGAGAAGATGCGCACGTACAACTTCCCGCAGGACCGTATGACCGACCGGCGGCTCGGATACAACCTCTCGAACCTCGACCGCCGCATGGACGGCGATATCGACGACCTTGTGGAAGCGTTGTCAGAACAGGACGAGGCCGACCGCCTTTCGCGCCTCGAGGAGGATGGCGACTGAGATGGAACGGCTCCGGTACGACGAAGACAAGGCGTTCTTCCTCGCCGACGACGCCGCGACGGTCGCGCGGATCGTCCGGACGGTATCCGCCGATCGCCTGCGGGCGACGAAGTTCGACGCATGGACCGCCGTCGAGATCATCGGCCACGTCGCCGACGCCGCCGAGATCTTCGCGGACCGGGTGCAGCGATGCATCGACGAGGATCGGCCGACGGTCGCCTCCTACGATCAGGACGCGGTCGCCGCCGAGCGGCGAAACAACGAGCAGGACCCGATGGCGCTCTCGAAACGCCTGTCGGCGGCGCACTCGCGCATCGTCCAGCTCCTGCAGCGGCCCGGCGCGGCGGCCCGCCCGGGGACGCACAGCGAGTGGGCGAGGTCGATGCGGGTCATTTCGCGGCGTATCAGGCCGACCATTCGCACGGCCACACAAGCGAGCTGGCGAAGGCTTTTCCGCCTTCCTCCTAACCGCGCGTTAGGAACTTAACTCCTAGTCATGGCGTAATACATCTGTGCCGACCCTGCGGGAGCAGGCGCTCGCCCCGCTCTCGCGCGCCGACGCTGAGCGTCTCCTCCCGCTGCTCTCGAGCGGACGTCAGACCCTCGAGCGCAGAGTCCTGCGTGCGCGCTGCCTCAAATACTTCGAGTCCTTCGACCTCGCGTGGGCCGAGCTGAACGAGGTCCTGCCCCAGGTCAAAGAGCCTCTGCTCGAGGCGCGCGTCGCGGTCGACCTTCTGCAGCTGTCCTATTACCTCGTCCGGCGCGAGGAGACTCCGAAGCTCGCGAAGATCGCCGAGAAGCACGCCGCGGGCGACCCGCTCATGCTCGCCGAGTTCTATCTCGGCAACTCGACCATCCTCACGGCGCAGAACGAGATCACGAACGCGTTGCAGAGCGCGCGGCGCGCCGAGGACGCTCTCCTCACCGCGCCGAAGGGCCGATCGCGCGACCTTGTCGTAACGCGCGTGCAGCGGCAGCTCGCGCACCTTCTGTCGCACTCCGGCGACTACGTGGACGCGACAGCGGCGGCGGAGGCGACCGTGCGCCACGCGGCCCGTGTCGGCGACCCGTGGGAAGCGGCCTGGGCGGTCTACACGACGGGCTTCGTCGATTGGGCGGCGGGCCGCATCGACCAGGCGGTCGACCAGTTCACGAAAGCTGAAGCGGGCCTTCGTGCCTACGGCTCGTCGGTCTGGCGGTACACCTGCCTCTGTCTCGCCCGGGCGCGGATGGAGCGCGGCGAACTCGCCGACGGCGACCGTCTCGCACGGCAGAGCGCGACCGGCGCCGCCGAAGATCACGCACATCTCGCGCTCCTTCGCGGGGAGACTGACGTCGCGGACCGAATCCTCACGCGGTCGCCGACCGGCTTTCCCGAAGACGAGCAGTTCCGCAACAACGTCCGCGCGATCGTGCGCGCGGAGAAGGGCGATCCGCGCGGCGGCGTGCGCATGCTCGACGAGGCGGCCAAGGAGTACGAGGCGCGCGGCATGGGGCACTGGGCGATCGGCGCTGCGGTGCATGCGGCGTACTGGCGCGAGTCGTTGGTGCGCGGCGGCGGCGCGTCACGCGCCCCCGGCCTGGTTCGTGAGATCGGCTCGCGCGGCGGCGAGGGGTTCGCGTACTACCTGCCGGAGGT
>JALYSZ010000065.1 GCA_030854525.1 Chloroflexota bacterium
TGATCTCAGCGTCCCACTCTTCGACCTTGCCGGCGACCTTACCGCGCCAGTGCAGGCGCTTGTCGTCGAGCTGCTGGACGGCTTCGATGCCTTCCATGAATCGTGGGAACTCCTCGAACTGCGTCCACTGGTCGTACGCGATGCGGACGGGAACTTCCACTTCGATCGATTTCTTGACTGTAGGCATGGTTATGACTCCTCCGCTTCTTTTCGCTTGATAAGACGTTTGTTGGCGCTCCCCTTCTTCGTCGCGGCCTTTTCATCGAGCCGCTGCTTAGCCTCGCGAGGCGAGCGAGTCGGCGGTTGGCCGGCGCGGTTCCGGGGAGCCGGACGTGTTGGCACGATCCAAACCGGCGCAAGAGCGGTGCCAGTTCTGCTCCGAGGACGCGTAGATCCTCGGGGGTGCCCGACGATGTAGCACGAGACGAAACGGAAGAACGAGTTGTGAGGGAGAATCGGATCGTGGCGCAGACCGTCGCGGCCCGCGCGATCGCGCCGGAAGACGACCTCGACCGCGAGGTCGGGCTTCTCGCGAAGGTCGGATATTGCGTCGCACCGAGTTTCTCAGCAAACGGTGATCGCGTTGCGTTCGTCTCCGACATCTCAGGGATCCCGCAAGCCTGGAGCGTTGCCGTCGAGGGCGGCTGGCCCGACCGCGTAAGTGCTCTCGACGACCAAGTCGTCGGGCTCGAGTGGTCTCCGCGCGGCGATCGCATCGCGCTCGTCGTCGCACCTGGCGGCGGGCTCAACACGCAGATCTACGTCGTGCGTCCCAACGGCTCGGATCTGCGGCGGCTCACGCCCGGAGGCAGGGAGAACAACGCGTTCTCCCGGTGGAGCGCGGACGGCCGAACGCTGTTCATCACGTCAAGCCGCAACGACCCGTCGCACTGGGACGCTTTCGCCGTCGACCTCGAGACCGGCTCCTGGAGCGAGCCGATCGCTCGAACGCGCGGGATCGCGCGGATACACGATGACAACGCGAGCTCAGTCCTCCTCTACCGCGTCCTCGCGCGCGGCGACAGTGACATCTACCTCGTCGATCGCCGCACCCCGATGGAGACTCGCCTCACGCCGCACGACGGCCAGGCGCAGTTCTGGGATGGACGCCTTCGGGATGGCTGGATGCTGTGCGGGACGAATGCGGCGCGCGAGCGAAACGCGTTCGCGCGCGTTGCGATGGACGGATCCGGCCGGATCGAGATACTCGCCGAGCGGGACGACGCGGAGCTCGAGCAGATTGCATACAGCGACGACCGCGAGCGCGCCGCCCTCCTCTGGAACGCCGCCGGCCGGAGCGAGCTGGAGGTCATGGACCTGTCGACCGGAGTCCGAACGCCGGTCGCCGTCCCCGCGGAAGGGATCGGCGGTCCGACCTGGAGTCGCGACGGCCGGCGTCTCGCGTTCGTGGCGATGGGCCCTTCGGTGGGGCCCCCAGACATCTGGATCGTCGACGAGCTCGGACACGAAGCGCGGCGGTTGACGCGTTCGCCACACCCGGGCGTCGACCTGTCGCGCCTGGTCACGCCTCGCCTCGAGCACTTCGTCGCGGCGGACGGCCTCGAGCTCTCCGGATGGCTCTACGTGCCGCGGTCATTCGTCGCGCCCGGGCCCGTCGTCCTGTCGTTTCACGGCGGACCCGAAGCGCAGGAGCGACCCAGCTTCAACCGCACCTACGAAGCGCTTCTCTCGCGGGGCATCGCGGTCTTCGCGCCGAACGTGCGAGGCTCGTCCGGTTTCGGGAAGACCTTCGTGCACCTCGACGACCGCGAGAAGCGCTTCGATGGGGTCCGCGATATCGTCGCGTGCGTCGATCATGTCGTTCGGATCGGCGTCGCCGATGCGAATCGGGTCGGGATCACCGGCGGGTCCTACGGCGGGTACATGACCATGGCGGGGATCACCGAATTTCCGGAACGCTTCGCCGCCGCGGTCTGCGTCTGCGGGATCGTGAACTTCCGCACGTTCTTTCAAAAGACGGAGCCGTGGATGGCCGCGATCTCCAAGAGCGAGTACGGCGACCCCGACGACGGCGATCTGCTTGACCGACTCTCTCCGATCCACCGTATGGATCGCGTGCGCACCCCGACCCTCGTGCTCCACGGCGCGAACGACACCAACTGCCCGGTCGTCGAGGCCGAGCAGATGGTCGAGGAGATCGGCCGGCGCGGCGTGCCCGTCGAGCTCGTGCTCTTCCCCGATGAGGGGCACGGTTTCCTGAAGACCGCGAACCGCGTACGGGCCGCGGTCGAGACGGTGCGCTGGTTCGAACGCCACCTCGGCTAGCGCCTCTGTCACATCCGGCGCCTCCGCGGTGCTCTATTGGCGTATGGAGGCCTCGTCGTCCATGACCCTGCCCGCGCGTGACCCCGGCCAAATCGTTGCCGCGGTCTCGCCGGCCTTCGAGGGGCTCTTTCGGGCCGAATACGCACGAGTCGTGGGCATCGCGCACCGCGTCCTGGCCGATCAGACCGAGGCGGAGGACGTGGCCCAAGACGTGTTCATCTCCTTCTATCGGGGACACCCGGCGGACGCGTCATATGCGCGCGCGTGGCTCCATGCCGCGGCCGCCCACGCCGCGCTGAACGCCCTCCGCGGCCGCGACCGCCGTTCGCGTCGCGAGGCTGCCCAGGCTGTGCCGCTCGAGACGACGTCCGATCAGGGCGACCCGGCCGAGACGGTCGCCGCGTCCGAGACGCGCGAGGAAGTCCGCGCGGTGCTCGCGCGGCTGCCCGAGCGCTCGGCCGCGATTCTCGCGCTCCGCTACGGCGGACTTTCCTACGCAGAGATCGCCGCAGCGCTCGACGTCCGCGCGTCGAGCGTCGGCACCTTGCTCAGACGCGCGGAAGATGCTTTTCGGAGGGAACTGCGATGAATGACACCGAGATCGAGCGGGCACTCGGCACGACCGAGGCCCGCGTGAACGCCGACAACGCACTCATCAGATTCCGAGCGCGAGTCCAGACCGAGCGGATCGCGCCCGTCGCGCCGGTCGCGCGACGACGCCTGACCTCGCGCTGGCTGCAGGGCCTCGCCACCGCTGCAGGTGTCGTGATCGTCGCGAGCGCGCTGACGTTCTCGGGGGTCGCGGGGTCGATCCTCCAGATCTTCGAGCCGAAGAGCGTCGTCGGTGTGCCGATCACGCAGAGCGACCTCGCGGCCTTCAATTCGAGCTGCTCCGGCCTGAACCTCCAGGAGTGCATGGGCGCCTACGGCACGTTCGTGTGGACGACCCCGCCGCAGCCAAAGGA
>JALYSZ010000351.1 GCA_030854525.1 Chloroflexota bacterium
GGCGCGCGCGCGGGGCTGCTCGATCAGCTCGCGTCGGTCTACGGGCGCCCGAGCGAAGCCTTGCTCATCGACATGCGCGACCAGGCCATGCGGACGATCGCTCTCGCGCCGACCATCGAGCTCGCCGTCATCGATACGGGTACGCGCCACGAGCACGCGACCGGCGGGTACAACCGACGGAGGGAGGAATGCGAAGAAGCTTGCCGGCACCTGGGCGTTGCCTCGCTCCGTGACCTCGACGCAAGACCGCTGGACACGATCCTGGAGCGACTACCAGCACCCCTCGATCGGCGCGTTCGCCACGTGGTGACGGAGAACGCGCGCGTTCGCGAGGCGGTCGCCGCTCTCCGCGCGAAGGATGACAAGAGACTCGGTGAGCTCTTGAGCGCATCGCATCGTTCGCTCCGAGACGACTACGAGGTCTCGACGCCCGAGCTTGATGAGCTTGTGGAGTTCGCGACCGCGGCCGGCGCGCTCGGCGCGCGCCTGGTGGGTGGCGGCTTCGGCGGCAGCATCATCGCGCTCGTGCGAGGAGGCGGGGCGAAGGACCTCGCCGCTGAAGTCCTCGATCGCTACGGTGGCGGCCGCCTCGTCTCGGTCGTGCCCTAGTGGGGATCGGGCGTTTCTCGGATGGGCTCGCCCCTACGCCGCCGATGGGGTGGAACAGCTGGAATCGGTTCGGTGCGAAGATCGACGAGCACCTGGTGGTCGAGACGGCCGAGGCGATGGTCGAGTCGGGGATGCGCGACGCCGGATACCGCTATGTCGTGATCGACGATGGTTGGATGGCGCCGGAACGTGATCGAAGTGGCGACTTCGTCGCCGATCCCGATAAGTTCCCGGGCGGAATCAAGGCGCTGGCCGATCGCATCCACGCACTCAGGCTGCGTTTCGGGATCTACACCGACGCTGGCACGAAGACCTGCCAGGGGCTCCCAGCGAGTCTCGGCTACGAGTTCCGGGACGCCCGGCGCTTCGCGGAGTGGGGCGTCGATTATGTGAAGGTCGACTGGTGCCACACGAACGGCATGGGTCCACGGGCCCTCTACGCCAAGAGGGCCCTCGCTCTTCGCGCGGCGGGGCGGCCGATCGTGTTTTCGATCTGCGAGTGGGGACGATCGCAACCTTGGGAATGGGCCGGCGAGATCGGTCATCTGTGGCGCACGACCGGGGACATCCTGCCTGACTGGTCGAGCATTCTGACGATCCTCGATCGCCAGTCGGAGCTCTCTTCGTTCGCCGGACCCGATCACTGGAACGACCCGGACATGCTCGAGGTCGGCAATGGTGCCCTGACCCCAGACCAGAGCCGCGCGCACTTCGCGTTGTGGTCGATGCTCGCGGCGCCCCTCATGGCGGGCAACGATCTCCGCACGATGACGGACGAGGTACGCGAGATCCTCACCGCGCCGGAGATCGTGGCGCTTGACCAGGATCCCGGCGGCCGACAGGGCCGGCGCATCCGGCGCGATGGCGACATCGACGTTTGGGCGCGGGCGCTCGCGAAGGAGGGCCGAATCGCGATCGCCCTGCTGAACCGCGGGACCGTGGCACGGGAGGTCCGGATACCTGTCGCGGAGATCGGAGTTGAGCCGCGCACACATGTTCGTGTTCGCGACCTATGGCAGCGCACGGATGTGGGCGAAGCGCGACGCGAGATCGTCGCCGCGACAAGGGCGAATAGCGCGACTGTCCTGGGCGTCGCCCCTCAGTAGCCGCGCGGTACCGATAGACCTTCGTCCCCCGATCGGGGGACCGTCGTCCCCTTGCCTGGTTGCACGCTCTTCGGGCCATGGGCTTGTGGGGACGGGTATCCGTGTGCGTTGCGGTGAGTGGGGCGCTCGTGCTGTCGCTATTCGCGACAGGGTCGCCCGCGGCCACCCAGTCCGCGCTTCTGGACGCTCTATCGAGGCGCGTCACGCTGGCGCACGCCGACGGTGTCGCGCGGGAGGTCGCTGTCGAACAGATCATTCGCAGCGGCGACACGGTCGCGACCGACGAGACCGGGCGCGCCGTCGTGACGTATCCGGATGGCTCGACGGCGCTCCTCGAAGAGAACAGCGCGCTGACGATCGAGTTCGTACAAACGAGCGCCGGCGACCATGCGGTCCGCATGCAGCAGACCCTCGGTCGTGTTTGGTACGCCGTGACCAAAGCGGTCACGCTGGGAAGCCGCTACGAGGTCCGCAGCGCCGGTATGGCTTCGGTCATCCGCGCTGGATCCGACTCATACGTCGCCGTTTCCCCGAACGGCGAAACGACCGTTGTGACGATCTCGGGCACGGTCGACACGACAGCGGGTGGGGTCGAGGTGTCGCTCCCGGCGGGATCGTCGACGACGGTCGCCGGGCCGGGCGCGACTCCCCTTCCCGCCTATCCCGCCCCGGTTCTCGTGCAGCTTGCGACACCGACTCCGAGCCCCAGCGCTCCGGCACCAAATACGCCGACGCCCTCACCAACGCGTAGCCAGGCGCCGTCGCCAACGACAGGATTCGTGCCGGCGGTGGCGACGCTCCCGCCGCTCCCGGTCAAGTCGGCGACCCCGAGGCCGCAGGCCGCGCCGACTCCATTCACAAACCAGGATGAACAATCCGGACATCACGACGAAGGCTCGGTGCTAACGCCTCGTAAGACGAACGAGTCGCGCTAGAGGACGAGCCCGCAGCGGGTCATGTCGCGGACTCTGGTGATCAGGGCAGGCGGTTGAACCAGAGTAGTGAGAACGCTCCGGCGAACACGGCGAGTATTGCGGCGGCAAGGGTGGCGTAGGCGGTGAGCTCGGTCTTTTCGTTGCGGACAACGAGCTGTGTCGTCAGGTTCTCGTAAACGGCGCGGAGGTCCGCTTCGGTGTTCGCGTTGAAGTACTGGCCCTCGGTGACCTCCGCGATCTTCTTCAGCGTCGCCTCGTCAAGCGCGGTCCTTACCGCGCGACCCTGCAGCCGCACGACCGCACCTTGCGCGCTGCCGAGGCCGATTGTGTAGATCCGCACCCCGCGACTCGCGGCCTGATCGACGACGTCAAGGGGCGGCGGGAACTGGTTGTTCTGCCCATCGGACATCAGCACGATCGAGGCGGAAGCATGCTGACCCTGCAGGTACGGCGGGATTGTCGCGCTCGGCCGCGGTATCGCCGATTCTCCCGGCTGCCCCTGCTGCAGGATCGCGCTCGGCAGGTCCGCCTCGCTCCCCTGGGATTCCGCGATCGCATCCAGCGATATGAGGATGGCCCTGCCGATCGCCGTCGCGCGCTGCGGACGCAGGCGATTGATCGCGGCGGTAACGAGCGTCTTATCGGTGGTCGGCGACTGCACGATGGACGCGTCGCCGGAGAAGGAGACCACGCCGATCTTGACGCTCTCGCTCTGCTTGTCCACGAACGCGCGAGCTGCGGCCTTCGCCGCTTCCATGCGGTTGGGCTTCATGTCTTCGGCGAGCATCGACCCCGAGACGTCGATCGCGAGGATGACCGTGCCCTCCTGGCTCGGTACCGCGACCACCGCCTGCGGGCGCGCGACCGCGACCGCCATGAACGCCAAGGCGAAGATGAAAAAGGCGGGCGGAACGTGGCGCCGCCATCCCGGTCCCTTGCCGATGGCTTCGCGGACCAGCGAGAGATTCGCGTAGCGAAGCGCGTAGCGATTCCGTCTGCGCTGGGCCAGCACGTAGAGCACCGCCAGTCCGGCGACTACGACGAGTAGCAGCAGAGCTGACGGCCAAATGAAGTTCATGCGGGTGCTCCCATCGCTGCGCGCCGTCCACGGCGCCGCTTACGCGCGTACGCGAACTTGACGATAGCTCGGACTAGATCTTCGTCCGTGCGTAAGACGAGCGTGTCAACGCCGGCACGCGAAAAGGTCGCTTTGAGCTGCTCCTCGCGGCGTCGCGCCGCCGCCGTGAAGCGCTCCCGGAAGCGTGGATCGCCCGTATTTACGCGGATCTGCTCGCCGGTCTCACTATCGGTGAGGATCACCGTCCCGATATCTGGCAGCTCATCCTCGCGCGGATCGGCGAGACGAATGGCGAGGGTCTCGTGGCGGCGAGCGATGCGCTCGAGACGGTCTTCCCAGCCCGCGGCGCTGAAGAAGTCCGAGACGACGAAAACGAGCGACCGGCGCTTGAGCAAGCGCATCCCCGAGTCGAGGAGGTCGCTCAGCGACGTGAGCGGGGCGCTCTCGAGGCGCGGCCGCTTCTCGAGCTCGTTCAAGATCCGAAGGACCTGTACCCGGCCGCCGCGCGCCGGAATCGCCCGCTCGACGCGCGACGCGTAGAGTGTCGCGCCGACGCGGTTGCCGTGGCGCGTCAGCAGGCGCGCGAGCAGAGCGGTGAAGTCGATGAGGAGGTCGCGCTTTCTCCGGTCGACGGTCCCGAAGTCGACCGACGGCGAGAGGTCAAGCAAGAAGTGCGCGTTGATCTCCCGATCCTCGAGGTACTCCCGGACGTACGGCGTGTCGAGCCGAGCGGTCACGTTCCAATCGATGTGCCGAACGTCGTCGCCGAACATGTACTCGCGGATGTCCGCGAGGTCGAGGCCCTGGCCTTTGAAGATCGTGCGGTAGTCGCCCTGAAGCAGTCCGTCGAGGCGTCGCATGACGGTCCACTCGAGCCGCCGCAGGCGGCGCTCAGGCGCGGAGGGTGACATGTCCCTGGAGTGGCTCGGTCGGTACGGGGATGCGCGCGAGGACGCGCTTCACCACGTCATCCGCGGTGACGTCCTCCGAAAGCGCTTCAAAGGACAGCACGATGCGGTGGCGGAGAACATCGAGGGCGAGATCCTGAACATCCTGACCGGTGACGTAGCGGCGGCCGCGGAGGTAGGCGAGAGCGCGACCGGCGAGGACGAGGTTGATCGACGCGCGAGGGCTCGCGCCGTACGTGATGTACTTGGCCACGTCGCCAATGCCGTACTCGGCGGGGTTGCGCGTCGCGGACGCGAGCCGCACGACGTATTCCATGAGCGTGGGATCGACGAAGACATCGTCGACCTCGTGCTGGAGTTGCACCAGGCGCTCAGTCGTCATCACCGGAACGACCGGCGACATGCGGCCGGTGACCCGCTCGACGACGACGAATTCATCCATCTCGTTGGGGTAGCCGACGAGGACTTTCAGCATGAAGCGATCGACCTGGGCCTCGGGGAGCGCATACGTACCCTCGGTCTCGATCGGGTTCTGCGTGGCCATCACGAGGAACGGATCGGGGACCTTGTGCGTCTCACGGCCGATCGTCACCTGGTGCTCCTGCATGACCTCGAGAAGCGCGCTCTGGACCTTCGCCGGCGCGCGGTTGATCTCGTCAGCCAGAAGGAGGTTCGTGAACACGGGGCCGAGCGAGGTCTGGAAGTCCCCGGCGCGCTGGTTGTAGATGCGCGTGCCGACGAGGTCGGCCGGAACGAGGTCGGGGGTGAACTGGATACGCTTGAAATCCCCGGTGATCGCCTGAGCGATCGTCTTTACGGAAAGGGTCTTGGCGAGGCCCGGAACGCCCTCCACGAGAAGATGGCCGCGCGCCAGGAGACTGACCATAAGACGCTCGATGAGATGGTCCTGCCCGACGATCACCTTCTTGATCTCGAAGAGAAGCCGGCCGGTGTCCGGCGGCACCGCTGCTTGTGGCTCTGCCATCAGTCCTTCACTCCTCTAATCCGGCGGCACGCCGAGCGCGCCTGCTGCTGTATCGATGGTCACTGCGAAACCGACGCCGCTGAACGCCGGCTGCCCGGTCGGATTCACGAGTCCGGTAACGATGCCGATGACCTCACCGGCTCTGTTCACTAATGGGCCTCCGGAGGATCCCGGGTTCACGGCAGCGTCAAACTGGATCAGCCCGGAGAGGTTTCGACCCTGGTTCGGCACCTGAACCGTGCGGTTGAGTCCGCTGATGACTCCGGTCGAGAGCGATCGCGTAAGAGCGAACGGGTTGCCGACGACGATCGCGTCATCGCCGATTCGCAGCGAGGATGGGCTCCCGAGGGTGGCCGGTAGAAGCTGGAGCGGTACGTTCGCGGGCCGAAGTGCAGCGATGTCGCTCTCCACGACCTGAGCAATGATCACGGCCGACGACTCGGTGCCGTCGGCAAACACGACCGTCAGGCTCCCGGCGTTCTGGACGATGTGAAGTGAGGTGAGGATGTCGCCCGCCTCGTCGATCACCACGCCCGAGCCCGATTCGCCAAGGGTGCCGTCGGCGCGCATCGCTTTGACCTGCACGACCGAGGGGGCGACCTTTGCGTAGACCTCGCTTATGAGCGGGGTCGGGGTCGGGGTCGGTTGGACGTCCTCCGGCCGCGCGGCCGGTGCCAGCGAGATCGCGACAAGGAGCGCGGGCCCGGCAAGGACGGCGGCCCAGGGGAGCGCGTGACGAAGGGCCGTGCGCATTCGAGTCCGCTGCGGTGCCGGCTGGACGGCCGTGTCGGGGGCCACGTCGTGATGGCCGCGCGGGAACGAGCCGTAAGGCCGATCCGCTCTGGTGGGCACGAGGACCGGTCGAGTGTAGGCACGCGCTTTTTCTCGACGGGTATGGGTTGAGTAAGAAGGACGAGGAATCGACCTACTAGAACTGTTGTTCTATAGTGGCTGGGCGACGAAATGGCTCCGGTGACGTATCGCGAGGTCGAAGTCAAGAGCGCGCTGAACGCGGTGAAAGGCATGCCATTCGACTGGAGCCTCAATCCGTGGAGCGGCTGCACGCACAAGTGCGTGTAGCTTCGCCCGTGCCTATCACGCGAGATATCGCGAGAAAAATGTCGGCAGTGACTTCGACAGCAACATCGACGTGCGTGTGAACATCGCCGATGTCCTGCGCAAGGAGCTTCGTCGCCATCGCGAGGGTTCTCTTGCGATCGGTACGGCGACCGATCCGTATCAACCGATCGAGGGCAAGTACCGGCTAACGCGGCGGTGCCTCGAAGCGCTCGTCGATCACCCGATGCCGACCAGCATTGTCACGAAAGGTCCACTCGTGGTGCGTGACATTGACGTGCTGAAGAAGCTCGACGAGAGAACCGAGCTGACCGTGTACTTCAGCGTGCCGTGCGTCGATAAGGCGATCGTCCGAAGGACAGATCCCGGCACCGCGCCGCCCCGCCAGCGTCTGCGGGCTCTTCGGATGCTCCGCGATGCGGGAATTGACGCGGCGGTGCTCTGCATGCCCGTTCTTCCGGGCATCAGCGATAGCGAGGAATCACTGGACGCGGCAGCGCGCGCCGCGAGCGAGGCCGGCGCGACCGCGTTCCGTCATCGACCTCTCAAGATCGACGTCGAGATCCAGCAGTACTACTCGGACTTCGTTGCCTCGGAGTTCCCCGCCCTCGTCTCCCGCTACGCCGAGCTCTACAGGGGTAGCGCGCATCCGACGAAGGACTACGAGCGCGAGCTCGAGGAACGCGTGCGGCGCGTGCGCGCGCGTCACGAGTTCCGCGAACGGCCCGCGCGACCGGCGCGGCAGCCCGAGCCAGAAACAGTGCAGCTGCAGCTCGCTATCTAGCGGCCGTCACACCTTCGTTACGCGGGCGGTTTCGCAGCCCGAACTACCTAAGTTCGAAGGCATGAGAAGTGCGTGTTGTGCAACCGTGAGTTGGATCGATCAACTGATGCGGCATCTCGAGCAGGTCACCTGCAGCGGGTGCAGTGAGTACTACCACGGTGGCGACATCGCGGCCGTCGTGACGGAGCCATCCCGTCTCATCGTCAGGCTCCGGTGCCGCTCGTGCGGCCAGGACGGGATCGCGATCCTCGACTTCGGTGCGACGCCCGTCGAGGTCGACCCGATCACGGCCGACGAAGTGCTCGACTGCCACGATCTCCTGGCCCGCGCTGCGCGACCACCATCAGAGCTCTTCCCCGCTTTCGCGGCGTAGCGCCGTCAGGCGGCGGGGCCGCTCTGCGCGTTTGCGCGCACGCAAGCATCGCGGCCCCAGCGGCTTCATGTCTCGATAGGCCATGGCCTTTGCTCGTCGAGGAAGGCCTTGAGCAGCGCTGACCAACCGCTCTTGAGCGGTGCCTCTTTCGATTGCTCAGCACTCAGACGAGCGCGTCCGGATGACCCGAAACCATTGACTTCGTTACCCGGTCGTGACAAACATTTCGCGAAGCCTGGGGAG
>JALYSZ010000374.1 GCA_030854525.1 Chloroflexota bacterium
GAGTCAGGCAGCGCTTGGGCTCGGCATCGCCGTCGCCGTGCTGGTGGCAAGGGCGGGTCTTCTCTGGGGCGCCGTCGGTGTTGCCGGTGGTCTGGCGGCGGTGTGGTTCGGCGCGGTGTGGTTGCTCTCGTCGAAGGGCGTGTTCGTGTCGCCACTGTCGTCCACTTTAGGTCTAATCCCGGCTCTCCCCGTCATGACGCTTGCGAAGTTCCTCATCGAGCGACGCCGGGCCGAGAGTGAGGTGCACGAGAAAGCCAACGCGCAACACTAGATGGTGCAGACACTGCTGTCGCTGACCGAAGTCAGGGATGCCGAGACCGGTCGTCATTCGCGCCGGACCCAGGAGTACGCCAGAGTTCTCGCTACGCAACTCGCCGCGCATCCGAGTTTCCACGAGTACCTCACGCCAGAGCGAATCGACCTGCTGTCGAGCCTCGCACCGCTTCACGATATCGGCAAGGTCGGCGTTCCCGATCACATCCTTAATAAGCGCGGTCCGCTCACGGCTGAAGAACTCGTGGAAATGCGAAAACATCCTGCGCACGGCCGGGACGTTATTCTCATGGCGGAGCGGGATGTCGGAGTCCACGATGACGCGATTCTCGCGCTGGCGAAGGAAATCGTTTACACCCATCACGAGCGGTGGGACGGAACCGGATACCCGGAAGGATTGCGCGGCCGGGACATTCCTGTCCCCGGGCGGTTGATGGCGATCGTGGACGTGTACGACGCCGCTGTTTCCAGGGCTTTGTACCGTCAGCCGATTTCGCACGACGCCGCGGTCACCTTCATCGTGAATGGCGCAGGCACCCAGTTCGACCCGGCCGTCGTGGAGGCATTCGTCAGCGTCGCGCCCGTTTTCAAAGATGTGGCAAAGGAAAGTAAAACCGGCGTTCCCGCTTAGGGACCTTTAGTCTTCCTCTCAGGCGTCACCTTCGAGCTGAAAACAGACGCTGAACCGTATTCGCTGGCGTTTCTGGGTCAACCCTTCGGAACATTTGTTGCGTACGATACTTTACTATGACCCAAAGGACAGCGCTACTCCGAGCCACCGACCGATGCGTCTGCATGCTCGGGGTTGCGGCTGCGTTCCTTTGCACGCCGGCTCCTGGATACGCCTCGTCGATATCACTGGAGACGGCGTTGGGTTTCGCGGTCCTTGGCGCGTCGACGGTGACCAACACCGGGCCGACCACGATCAACGGAGATCTAGGTGTTCACCCGGGAACATCGATCACTGGCTTCGGGAGCATCACCCTCACCGGAGAAGTACATCAGACGGATGATGTCGCGAGGCAGGCTCAGATAGATGCAGCCAATGCGTGGGGGGATCTGCACGACCTGGCGTTCACGGAGAACCTGACTGGCCAGGATCTCGGAGGTCTCACGCTCACTCCGGGCGTTTATTTCTTTGCGACCTCGGCTCAGTTGACCGGAACACTGACTCTCAACTACCTGGGCGACCCCAACGGCCTCTTCGTTTTCCAGATAGGGTCGGCGCTTACGACTGGGTCAGGCTCGGTGGTCAATGTGCTCAACGGCGGTGGAAATGTCGGCCTCTATTGGATCGTCGGCAGTTCAGCTACTCTTGGTACCAGCACGGTGTTCGCTGGAAATATCATCGCGGACCAGAGTGTCACGCTAAACACCACCGCAAAGATTCTGTGCGGCAGAGCGATCGCATTGAATGCGGCCGTGACCTTGGATACCAACGTCGTCTCCGCGTCTTGCAGCGGCGAGGGCGACTACCACACCGGACGCATCGACTTCGGAAGTGAAGGATTCGCCGGCGGCAGCGCCCCGGCCGCGATTCCCGAACCTGCCACCTTGACCTTGCTGGCCACAGGACTGATGGGCGCCGCCAAGTGGAAGAGGCGACGGATGGGATCGCGCCAGCTCTAGTCGATCGTGCGAAAACTTTCCGTCAGTGCTCTGAATTCCGGAAAGATCTCGCCCGCGCGATCCGCGCGGATCAAACCTTGGAGAATAAAGTAGCCCGTCTCGTCCGGAATGATCACTTGGTAAAGCCGCATGGCTCTTCCCGAACGGGCGTCGGCGGCGGCGGCTTCGAGCTCGTACGCG
>JALYSZ010000382.1 GCA_030854525.1 Chloroflexota bacterium
ACCACTGAGAGTCTCCTTCCGCATTCGCGCGAGCGCTTGTGCGATAGTCGCACTGACGGTTCCCGGTTGAACGCCAAACAGAATGCCTTGCCGAAACAATTCAAGTCCAGAGAAGCACGAGTTATCCACCACTCTACTGACAGGCAGCAACAGAATCGTTTTCCTGGTCGCCGCCCAAATCTCGCGGCAACTGTCGGGCTGGCCTGCCTCGCCGTGCTATCTGCGTGTACTCCACCGCAGCCGACTGGGCCAAGCGAGGATGCCCGCGTGGTGCGGGAGTACACGGTGGGTGTCCCCCTGATCGCGTGGCCTGGGGCTGAGAGCCGCAGTCTTGCCAGTTACAAAGTCATGGGTGGACCGACCCAAGATGCCCAGGGACTAACGAGCCCTAGCGCGGCGGCCAGGATGAGCATCGTCGAACATTTGCAACCCGCCGTCAGCTCTGTGATGCACCTCCACGAGAGCGAATTCGTATATGCCCTCGAAGGTCCGAGCACGCTCGAATACACGGCGCCGAACGGCCTACAACACGCCGTCGTTTCCCCGGGTAGCGCGGCGATCGACAGCCCACTCGGTGGCGCGCACGTACATAGAAACGACACCTCCGGACCCGTCCGGTGGTACGGCATCCGGTTCATCGGTCCGAGCTCGCCGCCCGCGGAGCTGTTCGCGTCCTCCCGCATCGTCTACCTCTCGCCCCCAATCGCGCCGGCCGCGATTGCCTCAGGTCACATTGCGGATCTGCGGCTACTTACCATGACTGCCGGCTCACAGACTCCTTCCCAGCGGCCGACGTTCTTGATCGTCGCCTTCGTCCTCAGCGGAAGCGTGGATCTCGTGCGCGGCGCGGCCCACACCCGCCTTGCCGCCGGCGAGGGAATGGTCATCCAGCCGCCGGATGTCGTGAAAATGGTGGCCGGCAATGAGGAGACGCGTCTCTTGACGATTTTCGCCGCAGCGAGCGGGAGGCCGATCATGTCGGAATTGCGCGACTAGGCCGGCGCGGCCAAGGGAACTGGGGCTGTTCTCGCTGCATCCGAAAATGCGCCCCCCTCGCCACTCGCAAGCCTGTTGCCGTCGGTCGCGTATGCACTGTTGGTTTCACACAGATCTTCCCTCCTATCGGAGCCGCCTTATCGACGATTGCTCTTGATCGCGGCGCAAGCCGCGCCCGTTCTGCGAGGCATGCGCTCATTCCAAAACACCAAGTCTTCGCCCGCGTCGTGCCGATATGGATCCCTGCGAGTACAACGAGTGCGTGGCGCACGATGTGGTAACGGGTATGGACCGGAAGGACCTACAAAGATGGACCGGGTGCACGAGGACGTGACTGGCGAGGGCGTCTGGCCCTTCACCGGTGCGAGCCAAGAACCGTTCACAGATGTGCATTCCCCTATACCCCACCACTTCGGAGCGGAGGACGGGACTCAAACACGCGACCCTGTGGCTTACCTGACCGCTGCTGAACGCCATTACATCGGCGCTCGCTCTCTCGGCTTTGATCGAGGGCGGCCTGCCCGCCGCACTCAGAACTATGTAGCAGCGAGACTATTTGTCTTGGAGTGGTGAAAACGGGTATCAGCAGCGAGTTTGTTCGGAAACTCGACAGGTCAGAGGGATCGCGGTTCTTCAGACCATTGCTCTACCAACTGAGCTACCTCGGCGAGATGGGCCCGCGCTCGTGATCGTGCCTTGCGTCTGCGTTCATTGGCAGGCAGGACCCTAGAACGAAAGGATACCAAGCGGAACCGCTCAGGAAACTTTCGCAAACCTCGCGGCCGCGATCCGCTCGGCGGCGCGACGCTCGTCGGTCGTCATTTCGCGCCCCTCTTTGAAGATCGCGCGGATCGACGGCCAGTAGAAGACGAACTCGTCGAAGCCCAGCTCGGCGTAGGGCCCGACAAACTCATCGAATGCGTCGAGCGACGACAGGGGATCGATCCGCCTGCGGTACGCCAAGACGATGCGCCGGATCGCGCGCGGGTCTCGCCCGAGGTCGCCGCAATACGAATCGAGCAACGCCACCCGCTCACGCGTGTTCTGGAGGCCCTCCGCGTCGCTGACAGTCGGCACACCGCGCTCCGGCGTCTGCGGCTGACCGCCCATAGTCACCCATGCGTCAGCGTGACGAGCGACCAGTCGAAGACTCCGTTTTCCTTCCGCGGCCACAACGAGCGGTGGCCTCGGACGCTGCACCGGCTCCGGGAGCTGGGCTCCGGCGACGGAGTAATGCCGAAGATTCATCGTCACGGATTCGCCACGGAGCAGGGCGTCAAGCAGTTGAAGTTGCTCCTCAAGGCGCTCGACGCGTTCGCCGGCCGTCCACGACGGCGTGCCAAAGATGCCGCTATCCGTCGGGACATCGCCAGCCCCGATCCCGAGCTCGACCCTGCCCTCCGACGCCTGGTCCACGGCGAGCACATGCCCAGCCAGCAGCGTCGGATGCCGGGACACGAGAACAGCGACGAGCGTGCCGAGTCGCAGAGTGGTCGTCGCCCGCGCGAGCGCGGCCAGTACCGTCCACGGCTCCAGATACGAACGATCGGACATTGTCCAGGTCTCGGGTATCCAGCCCTGAGCGAAGCCGAGCTGCTCGGCCCATCGCCATTCGCGCTCGATCGTCTTGTACGGAGGCACCGGGAAGGTGAGGATGTCGAAGCGGCGCGGGGTCGTCACCGCGGCGAACGATAGACCGACCGGTGGTTAGGCCTTGCGCTCCATCTCGACGCCCGTGCCGGCGAAGCACATCACGAACTTGAGCGTCTTACCCCCGGTGTTGCGGATGGTGTGGAACCCTTCCGCGGGCGACATCACGCAGAACGATCCGGCGCGGATCGCACTGGTCTGGTCGCCGACGCGCACCTCGCCTTCTCCCTCGAGAACGAAAAAGCCTTCCTCGACGTAGCGATCGCCGACCTTGTGGCGATGAACCGGGATCTCCTTGCCGGGATCGATCTCCGCCGCGCCGAATGTCAGCTGCGCGGATCCTTCGGCGGCATCGAAGTAGATCGCGCGGCGAACGCCAGGCACGACGTCGCCGAGCGACTTCTCGGCGCGGTTGGTCACTCGCATCGGTCGTTCACCTCACACGCTCTGGCGCGGCGACGCGCGTCTCCGTCGACGGTCGCTCGACATCAGTCGCCGCCATCCCGGCGAAGAACCGCTGGGCGGCCGCGACGCCGACGCCGAGTTCGATCCGTTGACCCGCATACAGCAACGCGAGCTCGGCGCCGGCCAGAGTCGCGAGGACCTCGAGCTCGTTCAGCGATCCGAGGTGGCCGATGCGGAACACACGACCGCGGAGCTGACCGAGGCCGACGCCGAGTGCCAGGTTCAACCGCTCGGCCGCTATTTTCACGACCGCTCCGGAATCAACCTGATCGACGACGACCGCCGTGAGCGAGTTCGATGCGCGAGCCGGATCGCCGGCGAGCAGAGGCAGCCCCCACGCACGCACCGCTTCGCGCGTGCCCTGAGCAAGACGCGTGTGACGCGCGAAGACCTGGTCGAGCCCTTCTTCGAGCAGCATCCGCAGCGCCTCGCGAAGACCGAAGAGCAACAGAGTGGCCGGCGTGTATGGAAAGAATCCCTGCTGCATGTCGCGGATCACCGGACGCCAGTCATAGAAGTACCTCGGGGTTCGGCTCTTCGCGGCCGCCTCGAGCGCTCGTGGTCCCACGCAGAGGATGGCGCCTCCCGGCGGCAACATCAGCCCCTTCTGTGTACCGGTCAGGGCGACATCTACGCGCCACTCATCCATCCGGAAATCCATCGATCCGAGCGAGCTGACCACGTCAACGAGGAGAAGCGGGTTGTGTCCGCTGCGGTCGATGCCGCGCCGTACGGCGCCAAGATCCGTCGCGACTCCGGTCGACGTCTCGTTGTGCACGATCAGGACGGCGCGGTGCTCGGGCTTGAGGTTCGCTTCGATGTCCGACTGCGTGACAGCGTCGCCCCATCGGAGCTTGATCTCGTCCACCTGCATGCCTAGCTGTCGTGCGGCTTCCGCATAGAGCTTCGCGAAGTGACCGTTGTCGAAGCTCAACACGCGCTCGCCCGGGCTCAGCGTGTTGACGATGGAAGCCTCCCACGCACCCGTTCCGCTGCCCGGGAAGACGACGGGTTCGCCCTGCTCCGTCTTGAAGACGCCGCGTAGGCCCGAGCGAATCTCGGCGACGAGACTCGGCATCTCTGGCCCGCGGTGATCGGGGACCGGCCGGTCCATCGCCCGGAGGACCCGCTCCGGGACATTCGTCGGACCCGGGATCTGGAGAAAGTGGCGACCGGATGTCATTTCGCGGTCACTCTAAGTGAGCGGGGCATACCCGAATGGGCGTGCCTGAATAGGGACATTGTTCCGAACGCAGGCCGACCGAATAGTGGCGCACAAGGTGAGCTGGGAAGGCTTCGAGCTCAGGATGACCGGTCGGCCGTTTCTTTCGGCGTCCGTCCGCGACAAGCTCGTGCGTCTTCTAGTAAGGGCCTTGCTCGGAGGAACGAACCCCGCAGCTTTCTAGGAGCGCTAGCCGCCCGAACCCCCCGAGTGCGCGGAGGCGGAGCGCGGCGCATGATGCCGCCGGGGATCAGCCAACGGACCGCTTTCGCGTAGAGACAGACACAGGCGCGCTCGTCGGAGAACGCTCGGGTCGCGGCCTTCCGGCGCTCGTGCTCCATGGCGGTCCCGGGCTTAGCGACTACACCGAGCCGTTGGCAGCGGAGCTTGCGTCGGTGTTCGATACGATCCGCTACCAGCAGCGCGGCCTCGAGCCCTCGAGCCTCACCGGCCCGTTCACGGTGGAGGCCCACGTCGCGGACGCGGTCGCGGTACTCGATGCGCTTGAGATCGAGCGCGCGTGGCTCGTCGGGCACTCATGGGGCGCTCATCTCGCCATGCACATCGCGGTGGCGCATCCCGACAGGGTGCTCGGTCTGGTCCTCATAGGGATGCTCGGTGCACTCGGCGACGGCGGCGCCGCGGGCCTGGACGTGACGCTTTCGGCGCGCTACGAGGCGCATCATGGGCGGCCGCTTCCGGCCGACGCGGAGCTGAGAGACATCTGGCCCTTCTATTTCTCGTCGGCTGAGGCCGCGCCGCCCTACCCGCCTCTCCGTATCTCGTCGACGTCGGGGGAGACCTTCGCCTCGGCGAACGCGCATCTCAACGAAGGCACGCTCGCGCATGCCCTGCCGTCGCTGAACGTCCCGGTGATCGTGATCCACGGCGTGGAGGATCCGATTCCGGTGGCCGCGGCGGCGGACACAGCACGGCTCATCCCAGGTGCGGTGCAGGACATGATCGACGGCTGCGGTCACTTCCCTTGGATCGAGCGACCTGGCCGCGTGAGAGACGACGTCGCGCAACTTCTTTCCACAAGAGCGCGCGGGCCGGTGGTCGCCAACTGACTCGGTGGGCAACGCTCGTTCCCGTTCACGACGAGGCTGCCACCAGTTCGTGATCGAGAGCACCGTCGTGGACCGGCACGTTCGGGCGCTGCGGGCGATGCTTCAGAACGACTGGCACAAGCCTCGGTACATCGAGACCATCCCGGGCGCGGGCTACCGATTTGTCTCCGCTTCCTACATCGAAGACAACAGGCCCCCTCTAGCGGCTCTCTCAGCGCACCAGACACAAAAGCGTCAGACGCCCGGTATCCGGACGTTACGAAGTCGTCATCGGGGTGTGTCTCCGACGCGAGCATGATTTCAGTCGGTCGCGAGACGCTGGTCGGTGACCACCGCACGGCGATCTGATCGCCGACGCCAAGGGGGGGCGGCGCGATGGCCTGCACCGCGCAGGCAGCGTCGGAGCGCGCGGAGACGACAAGACGAAAAGATTTGAAAGAAGGTACTCACGATGACAGTTCACGTTACTCATACGCTTCCTAGACTTCGCAGTCCGAAATTACTGGTGACGGCTGCGATCGCGCTCATGCTCGCGATGTCAGGACCTAG
>JALYSZ010000384.1 GCA_030854525.1 Chloroflexota bacterium
ATCCAATACGGATCGAACTTCGCGAGGCGCTTGGTGTTCGCGATCGCCTCGCCGACGTCCCAGACCTGGTTCGCGTCCATCATCAGCTTTCGGTCGCCGATCTCCTCGCGCACGATCCGCGCGCGCCTCATGTCGTCCTCGATGTCGCGGCCGACCTTGATCTTCACGTGCGTCCACCCCTGGTTCACGGCCTCGCGGCAGAGCGCACGGATCTTCTCGTCGGAGTAGCCGAGCCAGCCCGCGGACGTCGTGTAGGCGGGGAAGCCGTCGCGGCGCATCTCCACCTCGCGCTCGCGCTTGGTCGACTCGAGCTTCCTCAACAAGGCGAGCGCCTCGTCGGGCGTGATCGCATCGGTGATGTAGCGGAAGTCGATGCAGCGAACGACCTCGGCCGGGCTCATGTCGACGAGCAGCTTCCACACCGGCTTGCGCTCCGCCTTCGCCCAGAGGTCCCACACCGCGTTCACCACAGCGGCGGTGGCGAGGTGCATAGCGCCCTTATCCGGGCCGATCCAGCGGAGCTGCGAATCTCCGGTGATCTCGCGCCAGAAGCGGCCCATGTCGGCGGCGATCGCTTCCAGCGTTTTGCCGACGACGAGCGGCCGCAGCGCGTTCGCGGCGGCGACCACCACCTCGGTCCCGCGCCCGATCGTGAACGTGAGACCGTGACCCGCGAGCCCATCGCCACGGTCGGTTTTCAACATCACGTACGTCGCCGAGTAGTCGGGAGCGGTGTTCATCGCGTCGGACCCCGCGAGCGTGCGCGAGGTGGGGAAGCGCACGTCGAGCGTCTCGAGGGCGGTGATCGTCGAGCCGCTCATGCCTGACGCCGGCGGCGCACGATGTCGAGGTAGACCGCGACGATGACGATGCCGCCGGTGACGACCGTCTGCCACTCCTGCGGGACCGACATGATGCGCAGCCCGTTCGTGAGCGTGCTGATGATGAACGCTCCGATGACCGTCCCGAGGATCGTTCCCTCACCGCCGCTCAGCGACGTTCCTCCGATGACCGCGGCGGCGATCGCGTCGAGCTCGTAGCCCTGACCGAGCGAGGGCTGCGCGGAGTTGAGGCGCGCGGCGATGAGCACGCCGGCGAGCCCGCTGAAAAGGCCGCACAGCGTGTAGACGGCGATCTTCCATCTGTCCACGCTGACGCCCGAGAGGCGCGCCGCCTCCTCGTTGCTTCCGAGCGCGAACGTGTACCGGCCGAGGATCGTCTTCGAGAGCACGAGGCTCGCGAGAATCGCGGCCAGCAAGAAGACGATCGTGATATTCGGGACGTCGAGGCCCGGAACGGCGGATCCGACGATCGAGCCCATCGCGGCCCGATTGAAGTCAGGCGTGTCGTTGAAATAGATCGGCTTCAGCCCGGATATTACGAGCGCGAGGCCCTTCGCGACGTTCAGCATGCCGAGCGTCGCGATGAACGACGGGATCTTGAGCTTGGCGATGAGAAGGCCGTTGACCAGACCGGCCAGGGCGCCAGTCGCGAGACCTGCCGCGATCGCGAGCGGCAGCGGCAGCTGCCACACCGTCGCGAATGTACCGGTCATCACGGCCGAGAGCGTCATGAGCGTGCCGATCGATAGATCGATGCCGCCCGTGATGATCACGAAGGTGACGCCGAGGGCGAGGACGCCGTTCACCGTCGTCGCGAGGAGGATCCCAACGACGTTGTCGAACTGAAGGAAGTTCGGCGACGCGAGAGAGAAGACGACGATGATCAGGATCAGCGCACCGAACGCGAGGAGCCGCTGGACCGCGTCCGAGCGGATGAGTCGCACGCGCCGCGTCTGCGTGAGCGCCGCCGGCCCGGTCTTCATGCGGCGGTCTGCGGCCCGATCGCCGTCGTCCGCATCGTCGCGAAGGTCATGATCTTTTCCTGCGTCGCCTCAGCGCCGCTCAGCTCGCCCCGGATGCGGCCCTCGCACATCACGACGATGCGGTGGCTCATCCGGAGAATCTCCGGCAGCTCGGACGAGATCATGATGATCGACTTCCCCTGACGGGTGAGGTCGTTCAACAGGTGGTAGATCTCGCTCTTCGCGCCCACGTCGATCCCTCGGGTCGGCTCGTCGAAGATGAGGATCTCCGTGTCGGCCGTGAGCCACTTCGCCATGACGACCTTCTGCTGGTTACCGCCGGACAGGTTGCGCACCTTCTGCCGGATGCTCGGCGTCCTGATGTCGAGCCGCTGAACGCGCTGCTCCGCCGTCGAACGGGTGCGGCGGAAGTCGACCCGACCGATGGCGTCGGTGAACCTGCGCAGCGTCGCGAGGACGATGTTCGACTCAACATCCATCCCGATGGCGAGGCCGTAACGCTTGCGGTCTTCTGAGAGGTAGCCGATCCCCAGGCGCACCGCGTCCGCCGGGCTGTGGATTCGCGCGAGCTGACCGTGCACGAAGATCGTTCCCGAGTCCGGGCGGTCAGCGCCGAAGACCGCGCGCGCGACCTCGGTCCGACCCGCGCCGACGAGCCCAGCAACGCCCAGGATCTCGCCGCGCCGGAGGTTGAAGCTCACGTCGCGGACCATCCGACCGCGGTTCAGCGCGCGAACGTCGAGCACCACCTCGGGGTTCGCCGTCTCCGGTATCTCCGGCGCGCCCTCGTAGATCGTGCGGCCGACCATCATGTTGATGATCCGATCGATCGACGCGTCCTTCGTGTCGACGGTCGCGATGTATTGCCCGTCGCGCATCACCGTGACGCGGTCGGAGATGAGCTTCAGCTCCTCGAGGCGGTGCGAGATGTGCACGACTCCCACGCCGTTCGCGCGGACCGCGCGGATGATGCGGAAGAGCTCGTCGATCTCGGTGTCGGTCAACGTCGCGGTCGGCTCATCCATGATCAGGACCTGCGCGTTGTACGAGAGGGCCTTCGCGATCTCGACCATCTGCTGCTGCGCAACGGTGAGCTTCCCGACCTTCGCCTGCGGGTCGATTTTTAGATTCAGGCTCTGGAACAGCGCCCGCGCTTGCTCGTTGAGGCGGCGCTCGTCGATGAAGAACGGGAGCCGTCCGCGCGGCTCGCGGCCGATGAAGATGTTCTGCGCCACGCTCAGGTGCGGCATGAGGCTCAGCTCCTGGTGGATGATGCTGATGCCGAGCTGCTGCGCCGCGCGGGGAGTGGGGATGTCGACCTCGGCGCCGTTGAAGCGGACGCGGCCGGCGTCCTTGCGATAGACGCCGGCAAGGATCTTCATGAGGGTCGACTTGCCCGCGCCGTTCTCTCCGACGAGGGCGTGCACCTCGCCCGGCCGAAGCTCGAAATGGCAATCTCGGAGGGCATGGACGCCGGGGAAGTCCTTGCTGATCCCGTCCATCTCGATCAGCAGGTCGCCCACCGCCTCCGGCACGACCCCTCCCACACGCTGGACGGGGCCATCGCCGATCCGCGACGGCCCCATCCGGTTCTCGCTAGATCGTTCTCACTTACTTGTACAGCAGCGCCGCGATGTCCGGGTTGTCGATGTTCGTCTTGTCGTAGTACTTGAAGCCGGTGTCGATGTTCTTCTGGAGCGTCTGGCCCTTGAGCGCGTTCACAGCGGCCTCGACGCACTTGAAACCTATGCCGATCGGGTCCTGGGTGATCGCGCCGGCCTCAGTCCCGGCACGGATCGCGTCCATCTGCTGCTGACCCGAGTCGTAGCCGATGACCGTCACCTTGCCGGTCTTTCCGGATTCCTTCACGCCGTTGAGCACGCCGATCGCCGACCCTTCATTCGCGCCGAAGACGCCCTTGAGGTTCGGGTTCGCCTGGAGGATCGCCTTCGTGAGGTCGGTGGACTTGAGCTGGTCGCCGCCGCCGTACTGCGTCGCGACGATCTTGATGTTCGGGTACTTGTTCTTGATCTGGTCGGTGAAGCCCTTCACCCGGTCGATACCGGTTCGGCTCGTCTGGTCGTGCGCGACGATCGCAACGTCGCCGCTGCCGCCGATGAGCGCCGCCATCTTGTCCGCCGCCGCGCCTGCCGCCGCGATGTTGTCGGTGGCCGCAGTCGCGAGCGGAATGTCGCTGTCGACGCCGGAGTCGAATCCGATGACGGGGATCTTGGCGTCCTTGAATTTCT
>JALYSZ010000393.1 GCA_030854525.1 Chloroflexota bacterium
GCGTCGTCGAGCTCCCGACGCTGGACGTAGATCGGCCTGCCGGCGAAGAGGTGGTTGCCGCCGCAGTGGTCGAAGTGCAGGTGTGTGTTGACCACGATGTCGATGCCGGCGAGGTCGAAGTCCTGCTTGCTCAAGGGACGGAGGCGGGGATCGAGGTCGGCTACCGCCGGGTGCAGCTCCGTCAGGCCGGTGTCGACGAGCACGCGCGCATCGGGATGGTCGATGACGTGCACGTAGACCGGCATCCGCTCGCCCTCGGCGAGCAGGTCGGCAACGCGGACTGGCGTGATGGTGATTGAGGCGGGGGCGTTCATTGTGTGCCGACCGCCGCGGTGGTGGTTGATATGTGAGTCATGATGACCTCCTTTACCGGTTACTGGCTGACGCGCGGCCGGCCGCACTGCCTCGCGCGCTAGCTGAGCAGCTCCTTCAGTCCGTTAGCTGGTAGAGCAGTGAGCCGGGCATTGGATCCCTGTGGCGTGACCGAGAAGCCCTTCGTCGGGGCAAGTTGTATTCGGAGATCCGTGTTCATCTCTCGCGCAGGCTAGCAATTCGTCCGACGCGACTCGCGCGTCAATTGCCGTACGCCGCGATGCGATAACGTCCGCGCCGTGGCCGGCGGCACGGCCGAGGCCCGATAGACGAAGGAGCGTGGCGCTGCCATGACACGAGCGGGACCGGTCGATGAGTTGATTGCGAAGACGCCCGATTGGCGCGGCGCGATGCTGGCGAAGCTCCGCAAGATCGTCCACGACGCGGAACCCGAGATTGCGGAGGATGTGAAGTGGAAGCGGCCCCGCAACCCACTGGGCTCGGCCGTCTGGTCGCACGACGGGATGGTGTGTGTCGGGATCATCCTTAAGGAGCGGGTGAGGCTCTCGTTCTCCGCGGGCTCATGCCTTCCGGACCCGAAGAAGCTCTTCAACGCCCAGCTCTTGGGCAAGTCGCGGGCGATCGATGTCTCTCAGAACGAGAAGCTCGATGAACAGGCGCTCAAGGCGATCGTGAAGGCCGGCGTCGGGCACAATCTCGCGAAGACGCGGCCGGCGAAGACGCGAGCGCGATCGCGAAGCACGAAGTAGTACCGGGCGTGGCGACGGATCGAGTGCCGCGTGTCCCGCCGAGAGACCGAGCACTACAAGCGCAAGTAACGAGCGGGTCAGCTAGTCGGTATCGGAGACGTGTTGTGGGGCTAGCGAGTAGTCAACTTGAGCTGGCTCCTGTTCGGACCGGAGAAGGTCACGGACGGCCGTCCGCTCTAGCGCAAACTCTCGGGGCCGTGGGGGGTAAGGACGCTGCGGGGAGACCCGAGTGGGAGTGGCCGTGTTCTGGCCGGCGTGAGTCGCAAAGTCTCAAATTCGCCGGGCTGCTGCCTTCCTCCTGAAGCGCTTACTCGCCCGACCGATCGCGGTCCCGGTGCTTGTAGAGCCGAAGCGACGCGCTTGCCTTCCCGCGCCCGAAAGGCGGCCACCGGGGAGGTTTAGCAAGATGGCGATGAAGACCCATCTCCTGCCGCTGAAGCTCTGTACCTTCGGCGTCATACGCAGCGACTAGCACCGCCTGGAGACGATCGGGAATCTCGGGCAGGTCCTTTCCGAACCAGCCGCGGAGTGGATGTCCGCTCTCAGCGTGAAACCACAGGTAGCCGCGGTTGGCGATCTTCGCCGACTGGCGCGAATCATCGCCGAACGTGATCTCGACCTTCGCTACGGCGGGCGAGATGACACGGCCGGAGACCTCGGAGTGGATCTCCGCGGAGCCATTGGTTCGCGATGTCCCACCCCCACTACCGACCCCGATCGCGAGACCGAGACGCAGGTTGTGCTCACGCGAACCCCGGCCGCCGCGGCTCGGCCAGGCCCGCCAGCCGCGCCGATCGCGGCGGGCGATGACAACTTCGTTCTCGTCGTCCTCAGCTTCGTCGTCGCTGAGATACACGCCGGCCGCGGACTCCTTCAGTTCGACGATCACGCGCAGCGTTAGGCCGCTTCGTCCGGCTGCGCTGATGGCCTCTTGCGGGGTTCCATACCCGCGCCTGCTGTCACTCACTTGCTTGCCTGCTCTCCTGCTGGCGCGAGGGCAACCGCGACTACCAAACGCCCAATCTCCTCAATCAGTCTCACGCCGAAGGCAAGACCATCGCCAAGCACTGACCGCCCGCGACGTAGATCGAGAGGGCACGCTCGCGGCCGTCTTCGACAGCATCACGGCGAGCGACGAAAGTGTGGAGCGGTTGAGCCTTGCGAGGACTGGCGCCCCTACGTGGTCGCGGCCATCCCCAAGCCCGTTGAAGTTCGCCGGGGGCCAACAGAGCGGAAGACGGGGGTCAAGCACGCGGAAGTGGTAACAGTTCGGCTCGTTCAGGACGAACATGGGTGGCTCAGGTTGGCGAGCTGAACGTCACACGAGCGGCGTCTCGGTCGGACGCGCGCACCATTAACACTTGGACCACTATGCGCTCGGAGAGGGGCATGGGCGAGCTACCGACCGGGACCGTCACGTTCCTGTTCACGGACATCGAATCCTCAACGCGGCTCGGACGCCAGCTGGGGAGAGACCGGTGGCACGAGCTGCTCTCCCAGCATGGCCCGATCATCCGCGACGCGGCCGCCCGGCATCACGGGGTCGAGGTGCGTACGGAGGGCGACTCCTTCTTCTTTGTGTTCCGCACCGCGCACGACGCCGTAGGCTTCGCCGCCGACGGCCAACGCACGCTCGCCGCTCATGTGTGGCCGGACGACGCACAGATCCGCGTACGCATCGGCATGCATACGGGCGACGCCGCGCCGGCGCCGCCGGACACCGGCATGGACTACGCCGGCTATGACGTGAACCGGGCGGCACGCGTCGCCGCCGCCGGTCACGGTGGCCAGGTCCTGCTCTCTTCCGTGACCAAGGCTCTGCTCGGCGATGCGCTGCCACAAGGCGTGACCTTGCGCGACCTCGGTGAGCATAGGCTCAAGGACATCTCGCACCCCGAGCGGATCTATCAGCTCGTCATAGACGGACTGCCCGACGCGTTCCCACTGCTTCGCACCATGGGTGCTCCCCTTCGCAACTTCCCGCCGCAGATGACGAGCTTCGTCGGGCGCGAGCGAGAGCTCAGTCAAATCGAAGACCTCCTCAAAAAGACACGGCTTGTCACTCTCGTAGGCTCCGGCGGCACCGGAAAATCGCGCTTAGCCATTGAGCTTGGGTCGCGGGCGGCGGATAAGTTCGACGACGGCGCAGTCTTCGTCCCGCTCGCTTCGCTGCGCGACGCAGGCCTTGTCCTCTCGACGATCGCGCGGACCCTCGCGGTGCACGAGGCGGCAAGCCGCCCCACCTTCGACAGCCTCGTGGCCGAACTGCAGGACGCACATCGTCTGCTCGTCCTCGACAACTTCGAGCAGGTCATCGACGCCGGGCCGGCGGTGTCGGAGCTGGTGGCCGCCTGTCAGCACCTGAGCGTGCTTGTGACCAGCCGGTCAGCACTCCGCGTGACCGGAGAACGCGAGCTCCCGATCGAACCCCTACCCGCCCCAGACCCCGCGAGCCTGCCATCGCCCGAGCGGCTCGCCGAATTCGACTCCGTGGCGCTCTTCATGGACCGGGCGCAGGCGGTGCGCCCCGATCTCGCGATTACTCCGGCGAACGCCGCGGCGATCGCTTCGATCTGCGCCCGCCTCGACGGGCTTCCGCTCGCGATTGAGCTCGCGGCCGCACGTATACGGACCCTTTCGCCGCAGGAGCTCGCCGTGCGGCTCGATCAGCGTCTGGGCGTGCTCACGAGCGGCGCGCGAGACGCGCCGGCCAGGCACCGAACGTTGCGCGACACGATCGCCTGGAGCTACGAGCTCCTTCAGCCAGAGGAGCAGCTCGTGTTCCGTCGCGTTGCGGTCTTCGCGGGCGGATGGTCAGCCGCCGCCGCGGAGGACGTGTGCTCGACGCCTTCGCTCGCACTCCCAGACATCCTCGACTCGCTCCTGGGGAAGAGCCTGCTACGACGGAGCGAACTCGACGGGGCAACGCGCTTCGGCGTGCTTCAGACGGTGCGTGAGTTCGCCGACGAGCAGCTCCACGCAAGCGACGAAGCCGAGCGGATCCACGCCGCCCATGCTGATCACTTCCTTCGCTTCGTTGGGTTGACGGAGGGCCAGCTCGAAACAGCGGATGCCGCCGCGGCCATCGGAGCGCTCGAACAGGAGCGCGAAAACGTCCGAGCCGCGTTGGGTTGGTACGTCGAACAGCACGACTTCGAGCGCGCGGCTGAGATAGCCTCGGCGATCGGGCTCTTCTGGTGGATCCGCGGTTACACATCGGAAGGTCTCTCCTGGATCGACCAGATCTTCGCCTTGCCTGGCTCGGTCGAGCGCTCGGCGGCACGCGTCCGCGCCCTCCGCACGGCGGGGATGCTTGCCTTCCCAAAGGGCGACGTCGTGAATGGTCGGCGCTGGCTTGAGGAGGCCATCTCGTTAGGCCGCGAGCTTGGCGAGGATGGTCTGGTCGCCGATGCTTTGCACTGGCTCGGCGATCTCACCATGGTTGAGCGCGGACCCGTCGAAGGGCTGTCGCTCTTCCGCGAAGCCAGGGACCTTGCGCGCACGAGCGGCCACATCTTCACTTTCGACGCAACGCGGATCCATCTCGCAACGAACGCCCGCTTTACCGGCGATGTTGCCGGCGCTCGGACGTTGGCCGAGGAGGTGCTCACGGAGGCGCGTACGTCAGGCCGGGTGTGGGCGACGGGACAGGCGCATCTGGTGCTCAGCTGGGTGGCCGGCGACGAGCGCGACCTGGGGCGTGCGGCGGAGCACTCTCGGCAAGCGATCCGGCTGCTCGGAGCGCTGGGCGATCGGTTCTCCCTCCTGTACGCGTTGCTCCGATTCGCTGCGGTGACCGCGGAGCAAGGCAGGCCTGAGCGTGCGGTGCGCATCGCGGCCTCAGCCGAGCACAACGCGGCTCGGGTGGGCCTTGCGCTCCCGCCTTGGATCATGCAGGCGATTGGCGGTTCGCTGGATGCTGCGCGCGCGTCGCTCTCGGTCGAAGTCGTGGAGTCCGCCACCGCGGCCGGACGCGAGATGTCTATCGAGAGTGCGATCGCTTATGCACTCGAGGCGCGAGTCGTCGGCGCGGCTGCGGGCTGATGTCGTCGCTCGGTTCCGCGTCGACCTGAGTCTCCTCGGCGCCTTCCCGCCTCCTCTTCGCCCTTGCGGCACTGGCAGCCCTTCGTCGAGGTGGTGGTTCCGAAGACGTTTGCAGGGTAAGTGGACGGACTGTTTCAAGATCTGAGCGAAAGACGGGACTCAACCCCCGTGATGTTGAAACAGGCCGACTCATTCAGAACGAGCACGGATGGCTCCGGCTGGGGAGCGAAAAGTCGCGCGGCGAGACCGCCAGGAGCAGCGAGGATCGCGGCTAGGTCGCGATGCGTGTGAACCCACTCGATTATCGGCGTCGCCGGCTCCGGCACGTCGAGCTGGTGGAGGTGGCCCGCTCCGAGAGTCACGCCGATCTTGATGTCGGGCCAGCGCGAGAGCAGACGCGCTGGGTCGTTGCTTCCGCCAGTCCTGGGGCGTAAAGCGAGCAACGTCGCCT
>JALYSZ010000039.1 GCA_030854525.1 Chloroflexota bacterium
GTGTCAGGGTGCAGCCGGAAGCTCACCTGATTCTCGACGGGAGTTGTCGCCCGCTCCCCGTCAATTGCCTACTTCGCTGAGGACCTCGCATTTCACGGCTAGATTTCGCTGACCTGACTCTGGATCAGGTAATCGGTGGTTCGAATCCACCCTCCGTCCCGCGACTACCGTAGCCCGAATGCAACTCAATAAGATCGAGGCGGCCTTTGTCGATATGCGTGCGAATCACGCTTCGTCCGTTCGCAAATATGAGGATCTCTTCATCGTCCGGGTGCGCAACCTCGTTCCGGAGGCGGTCTGGTCCAAAAGGTACGACGAGATCAACCGTTTCGAGCGCGAGGTGACGACCGCCAGCACGAAGATCGCCAAGATCTGTCTGCATATCTCGTTCGACGAGCAGCGCAAGCGCCTCCTCGCCCGGTTGCTGGACCCGACGAAGCGCTGGAAGTTCAACCCGAAGATCTCGATGAGCGCGAGCGGTGGCCCGATTACCAGGTCGCCTTACGACGCGGCACTGTTCCGCTGCTCGACCAGCGACGCACCTTGGTACGTCGTGCCTGCGAACAAGAAGTGGTACCGGAACTGGGCGATCACGAAAATTCTCATCGAGACCCTGGAACAGATGGACCCGCGGTACCCGGAGCCCGATCTCGATATCAACGCGCTCACGGAGCGCCTCGCCCCAGCAACGCGCCGTCCTGCGCCGGCCCGACGTTAGGCCTAGGGGGAAGCCCCGGGGTCAGGGTCTTCGAGGCTTCACGGCCGGTCCTCATCTTTGGAAGCGACGAACGATGTGATGACCGGAAGCGTTTCCCAGCGGAGGGTGTGAGAGCGCAGCGGCCACAACCTCGTCCCCTGACGGCTCGTCAGGGTGCCGCGCGCCGCGACGTGACCGACCAGTTCATCGACCAGAATGGCGACCGACCGAACCCGCAGCGCAGGCGCGTCGCGATCGGTCATCACGTCGAGGGCAAAGTCCAGAAGCTGGCGTGGTCGGCGTCTCCGCGCGAGAAAGACCTCCATGTCGTCGGGCATACCGGCGACGAGCTGCGTGCGATGCGCCGCACCCACGAGCGCACCACCGTGCGCCTCGGCAAGTAGCACCGCGGTCTTGGTGAACCAGCGACTAAGCGTGATGCGATCTGGCGCTTGCAGCGTGCCGACCCGCGGCCGAGCGAAGAGTGCCCGCCGGAAGCTCACCTCAAGACCGCTCATCCAGCCGGCGTTGCAGTCGGCGCACACGCCCGCGATCACGCGTGCGATCCGCGTAGGGGCAGCCCCTGACTGAGTCGTGGCTGGCGCTGCGTTAGAGGCGACCAGTCGCGCGCCGTGAACCTGGCGCACGAGCCAATGCGCAAAGACGTGCTCGCGTGTCATCGGCCCGTTGGCGCGCAGGCAGAACACACAGGGCGCCGCGCGCTCCCGCGACGTCCGGTCGCCGGCCGCCGAGTACTCGATATTCTGCGTGGTCATGTCTGGTAATTCTCACTGAGCGCAGCCGACTACCCGCGCGTCCACTCGACGACGGCGGCCGAATGGCGCCGATGGCTGCATGACAACCACGACAAGGCGTCCGGCGTCTGGCTCGTCTCGTATAAGGCCGCGACGGGTAAGGCCCGGCTCGGCTACGAGGAGTCCATACCGGATGCGCTCAGCTACGGGTGGATCGACAGCGTGAATAAACCGCTGGACGACGAGCGCACCGGCCTTCTCTTCACGCCGCGGAAGGCGGGCAGCGGATGGTCGCGCACGAACAAGGTCCGAATCTCTCGCCTGCTCAAGGAAGGACGCATGGAGGCGGCTGGGCTAGCGAAGATCGCGGCCGCGAAGCGCGACGGGTCGTGGACACTGCTCGACAGCGTCGAGGCGTTAGAGGTCCCGGACGATCTGCGAAAGGCGCTCGGTGCAGGCGGCATGCGGAAGTTCCAGGCGCTGACGCCGGGGCGCAGGAAGGAGCACCTGCGGAACCTCGTGAGCGCAAAGAGAGCGGAGACGCGGGCGAAGCGCGTAGCCGACATCGTCCGGGTTATCCGGCGGAAAGGCGAGCCCGGTCCAGTTCTTCTGGGGCTCATTCGATCTCGCATCCGCACGTTTCAGCGGTAG
>JALYSZ010000049.1 GCA_030854525.1 Chloroflexota bacterium
CCGCTCCAATGCTCGCTACGCGGGAGAAGGCGCACGCACGGCTGCGGGCGCGTTCGAAAGCCGCATCGAGAAGGTTGCGATGCCGAGCAGGGCCGCGAGACCCATGATCGGCGCGACGAACGAAACCGGGTGGGTGAAAGGCTTCGCACCCTCGCCCGATCCCGCGACGATGAGGACCGCCATGAAGGCGGCCGCGCCGATGTTCAGACCCCAGAAGATGACGTTGTCAGCCCATGGCCACGCGCGCGGCCGATCCGCGCTCGCCACCAAGATCGCCCCGAAGAGCGTATTCGTCATAACTCCGATGAAGAACGCGTGGTCGAGCGCGTGGAGCAGACCGACCGAAACCTTCGACGGATCCCCCTGCGCGGCGATGAACTGCTGGACAAGGATCACCTCGAGGACCACGCCTATCGCGAGGAACCCGACCGCGATCGCGATGTGGCGTGTGCCTGAGACCGCGGTCCATGGAGCGCCGATGGCCGCCCGACCGAAACGGACCGCGATGATCACGATCCCGACAAGCGTGAGGAGTGTCGCGATGCCAGGAAGCGCTTGCGCGAGCTGCGGCCCCAACGCGCTTGAGAGAAGGAGACTCACCGAAAGCAGCAAGCCGCCGACGAAGAGAAATCCGATTTGGACGAGCCCGGCGGTGGTTCGCTTTCCTCCGCCAGTAAGCTGCCATTCCGCGGTGCCGGCCGCAACCAGGACCAGGTAGCCGCCGATCTGCGCGGTGGCGTGCCCACCAATGAGATCGGTGTTCGTCGGAAGGCTGTTACCGGTCCCGAGGATGATCTGCACGATCACACCGAGCGTCGACCCGATGACGAGAGTGGTGAGACCAAAGATCACCGACAGCCTGGGGATGTCGAGCCGGCCAAAGCCCTCGGCCCTCCCTCGCGACACGGCGAACCACCACCAGTACAGGATGACGAGGAGCTCGATCGTTCCAAAGATCGCGCGCGCCTGAAAGTTGCCGGACCAGAACGCGAGGACGTACGCGGCGGTGCAGACCGCGCTGATCAGCACGTTGCGGGCGGTCGTCGCCCCGGAGCCACCGAAGATCCAGATGGCGATACCGATCACGCCCATGGTTATCCAACCAAGCGTCCCCGAGTGCAGGTGCGTGAGGAGCGTATTGCGGTCGAGCGCGCCGAAGAGCTGTGTCGCGTTCGCGAGACCGAGAAGAGCGGTGAGCGCGAAGATGATGAGTCCGTACTGGAATGCACGAGCGGTAGCCCCCGGATAGCCCATAGAACCCTCCCTTGCGGCGGGAGGTTAGCGCGCCCGCGAATCCAGCGCGACGACCTGGACGTTCTCTGGGAGCGAACCGCGCGTCACCGAGAGCTTCGGCACGGGCGTGAGCTCTTTCACACCGAGCTCGTGTAACAGCCTCTCGAACGGTGCGTGCGTGTCCTTCTTCGCATCGGGGTCGTACGACATCGGCACGACCACCTTGGGTTCGAGCTGATGGATTACCTCGGCGGCCTTCGCGGCGGTGAGGTTGACGTCGCCGCCGGAGATCGGAACGAGGACGATGTCGATATCGCCGAGGCGCTCGAGGTCGCCGGCGGCTAGCTCGTGGCCAAGGTCACCGAGGTGACAGACGACGAGATCGTCCAACCGGATAGCGAAGACGGTGTTGCGTCCCCGCGCGGACCCCTTGGAATCGTCGTGGTAGGTCCCGATCCCGGTCACCAAGACCTCGTGGACCTCGTATTCGCCCGGGCCCCGCAGGACCACAGGCTCGCCGCCGACCGACTTGAGGCTGGAATGCCCGGGGTGATCGTGGGAGATGGTCACGATCGCAGCCTCGGTCTTGGGTATGGCGTGCCCCGACTTGGGGTCGGGCGGGTCTGCAAGCACGACCCCTTCCCGACCGCGCATGCGAAAACAGGCGTGACCGAGCCAGGTCAGGTCCATGGAACGGGCCGAGAATACGCGAAACACGGAACCCGGCGGCGGCTCTCATGGCCTTCTTAGCCGTGACCCTTATCTATGGGGCGTGACAGGGCCAAAATCGGTGCGCTCGGGCGGTGGCTGGCGCCTTGTCGTAGCTGCGACCCGTGCGGGGGGAAGAGAGCGATGACCGTATTCAGAGGCATCCTGATGACCTGGCCGGGTCGGATTTTCGCCGTCGCCCTCATCGGGTCGATGGCCGGCGGTGCGGTTTTCGTGTCCCGCGCGAACGCTCCCGTTGCCAAGGCCGAGATTCGCACGCAGGCCGTGACGAAAGGCTCGGTCATCCAAAGCGTGGCCGTGTCCGGATCGGTCGCCGCGTCGAACCAGACGAAGATGACCTTCAAGACCGCGGGCAAGATCGCGGCGCTCTACGTCTCCGTCGGACAGCAGGTGACCGCGGGTCAGCCGCTCGCGAAGATCGACACGACGGATCTCGAGACGGCGCTTGCGCAGGCGCAGGCGAATCTCGTGACCGCGCAGAACAACTACAACCGCACCGCTTCCAGTTCGAATGATTCGCAGAAGGCCCTGAACCAGGCTCGCCAGCAGGCCGCGCAGGATCTCGCTACGGCGCAGGCCACTCTCAACAAGGTCACCAACAACTACGCGGCCGCAAAATCAAACTTCGGCTCGTTCACTGACAACGCCACGACGGGGATCTCCAGCTTCCAGGACAGCCTCAGCACGATCCAGTCGCAGATCGACGCCCTCATCGCGGAGATGAGCAAGATCGTCGGCGGCGGCGATACCGGGGATCTCCGCAACGCGATGAACGCGGTGAGCGGGGCGAACTCTCCGGCACTGCAGAACGCGCGGGCGAACTCGCTGACCCTCCTATCACCAGCACTCGCTGATTACCACAGCGCGCGAAGCGCGTTGCTCTCCGTAGTGGCCGACTTCGACGCGGCATCAGCGGCGGGCAGTGACACGACCAGCATCGCGAGCAGCCTCCAGCTCGCCCAAACCAACTACACCATCGCGACCTCGCGCCTCACCACCGCCCTCGATACGACCTCCGCCGTGCTCGCGACGGTCCAGGGCAGCGTGACGACGGCGCAATCCTCGCTGAACACGCAGTCGACCAAGGGGCTTCACAACCCCTTCGACCAGTGGCGCGCCGACCTGGCCACTCTGTACACGGTCGTCGGCGGCCAGCAGCAG
>JALYSZ010000052.1 GCA_030854525.1 Chloroflexota bacterium
TCGCTCCAACGGACGGCGACGCGATCGTCGCGGGTCACGTCCTCGGACTCGACGATACCGCGCTGCGGCGATCGGTGGGGATCCTCACCGAGCAGCCCGGTCTGTACGACCGGCTCTCGGCGCGGCAGAATCTCCGCTACTTCGCACGGCTGAATGACCTCGAGCCGGCGCGAGCCGATGCCCAGGTGGAGCGTTACCTACATCTTCTCGAGCTCTGGGATCGCCGAGACGAGCCGGTCGGCACTTTCTCCAAAGGAATGCGTCAGAAGCTTGCGATCGCCCGAGCGCTCCTGCACGAGCCCACGGTCGTGTTCCTGGATGAACCGACCGCCGCGCTCGACCCCGAAGCGGCGCGTACCGTGCGCGATTTCGTGAAGAGCTTGAAAGCGGAGGGCCGCACGATCTTCCTGACAACGCACAACCTGCCGGAGGCCGACGAGCTCTGCGACAGCATCGGCATCTTCCAGCGCCGACTTCTGCGAATGGGTTCTCCACGCGAGCTGCGCGCAAGCTTGTTCGGCGCAGGGACGGTGGTGCGCGTCGTCGGGGATGCCGCGCGCTATGTGCCGGTCGTGCGCGCGCTCGGGTTCGTACGCGCGGTGGGCACCGACGGCGACACCCTCACGGTTCAGCTCGACGACCCTGACGCCCGGAACCCCGATCTGGTCGATGCCCTTCTGGGTGCGGGGGCGCGCGTCCGCTACGTCGAGCGTATCGAGCACTCGCTGGAAGACGTGTATCTGCGGCTCGTCGGTGGCCACGCTTGAAGAAGGTGCTCATCGTCCTGGAGAAGGAGTGGCTCGAGCTTCGCCTGCAGCGCACGCTGCTTCTCGCGACGTTCTTCCTGCCGCCGCTCATAACCGCGTTCGCGGTCGTGGGGTTCTTCTTTGTCGGGAAGTTCACGGCGAGCACGATCGGGTCGGCCGCGCCACTTCCGCCCGAGTTCGCCTCCCTTTCGCAATTCGAGCTCGGCCAGGCCATCCTCGGAAGACAGTTTTCTACCCTCTTTCTCCTGGTGCCCATCTTCATTCCGTCGGTGCTCGCGTCCTACGCGATCGTCGGGGAGAAGCGCGAGCGGACCCTCGAACCCGTGCTGGCTACTCCAATTCGCACCTGGGAGCTTCTGCTCGGCAAGATCCTCGGCGCGCTGGTGCCGGCGCTCGCGATCACGCTCGCCTCCGCCGCCGTTTTCGTCGTCGGGATCCTGTCGTTCGCAGTCAGCGACCGCGTTCGCGCGATGATCGTGACGCCTGGCTGGGTCCTCGCGGTACTCGTCGACACGCCGCTGCTGGCGCTCATCGGCGTCGCACTCATCGTCGTGCTCTCGTCGCGCGTGAACGACCCGCGCACCGCGCAGCAAATCTCCGCGGTGCTCGTCGTGCCTGTGGTGGGGCTCCTGTTCGGTCAGCTCGCCGGCGTCATCGTGCTGAGTCCGCCGCTCGCGCTCGGCATCGGAGTGGTTCTCGCCATCGTCGCGGCCGGTGCGCTCTGGGCCGCGACGCGGCTATTTCAACGTGAGGTGATCCTTACGCGGTGGCGCTGAGCGGGTGGCCTGGTCTCATCCGTAGGTGCGCCTAGGCCGTGACCAGCTAGAAGAGTGGAAGCTGGGACGCTTCGGGCTCAGAGCGGGAGACGGGTCTCGAACCCGCGACCTGAGTTTGGAAAACTCTCGGCGGTGCTCGTCCGGCCGGTGCTCGTGCTGCTCTTCAGTCAGCTCGCCGGCGTCATCGTCCTCGGGCCGGCGCTCGCGCTCGGGATCGGCCTGATCCTCGCCGCGATCGCGGCCTTCGCGCTCTGGCTCGCGGCGCGGCTATTCCAGCGTGAGGTGATCCTTACGAGGTGGCGCTGAGGTTCAGTTCGCTGACGGGAGCGGGTGGCGGGAATCGGACCCGCGCCTCAACCTTGGAAGGGTTGCACGCTCCCATTACGCCACACCCGCATTAGCTGAACGCCTACTGTAGGTCCGCTCGCGGTGACAGTTCGCACAAACGATATCGCACTTGGCTGCTTCCTCGAGGATCTTTTGACGGCCTGCGCGACCGATCATTCGCGTCACCGTGTAACTCTTGTCGGATGAGTCTCGATGATCGAACTGCATGACGAAGGACAGAAAGCGGAGGCCGCAGTCTGCGCACGGGACATTTCGAAGTTGTTCCAGTAGCTCCGCGTGCCCTCTCCAATAACGTCGTTTCTCCTCGAGTCGGCGGGATGTGCCAGTTAAGGGACGATCGAGGGCAAGGAGCCATCTATACGTGCGGGCGGCATGACAGTTGGCACAGACGATGTCGCACTTCTCGATCTCTGCGATTAGCCGAGACCGCGACATCAGCATCGCCCGACCGGTCATGACGTTGAAAGACTTCTTGGTTGGGTCTCGGTGATCGAAGTCCATGACCCACGGCGAGAAGACGCCTCCGCAGTCGGCACAAGGGCGACGACGGAGGTCGCGGAGAAATCCCAGAGTGGCGCGTTGCCGCCGAGTGACCCGCGCGATCTCCTCAGCGCGGTGCAGGCTGTAGTACGCGACGTTGTATGGGCGTTGGTCGCGTTTGGCTCCCACATTCGCCAGTTAGAACACTTGTTCACGCCGTGTCAATAGGACCTCGGGAGCTACACGCGACTCCAGCGGGCGGGCTTATCTCCGACCTCACGAGCGTTGCCGCGGCGCTCGAGATATCGAAGGTGGGCGAGCGTCTCGGCAAGTGCGAACCGCTCCTCATGCGCCGAGCGAAGCACCGGGAACAGCTTGCGGCACACCGTGTACGCGTCCCGCTCGCCGTCGCCGATCGCATCGAGCGTCGCGCGGAGCCGCTCCTCGTGGTGCGCAAGGATCTGATCGACGCGGCCGCGAAGATCGTCGAACGGATCGCCGTGCGCCGGGAGCACGCGCGTGACCGGAAGCGTGCGCACCGCTCGGAGTGCCCCGAGAAAATCGCCGAGAGGGTCGTCCCGCGAGTACGGATACAGCCCGACGTTCGACGTGATACGCGGGAGCACGTGATCGCCGGAGAACAAGATGCGCTCGGGCTCG
>JALYSZ010000054.1 GCA_030854525.1 Chloroflexota bacterium
GATCGATGCGCTGCTCGCGAAATGGCCCAAGCTCTCCGTCGAGCTTTCTCTTCGCGATGACGTCGCGCCGCAAGGTCAGCTCGATCCGAAGTGGCGCGCGCTCCTTCTCAAATACAGCGATCGCTTCCTGGTCGGCACCGACACGTGGACGGTCGGAGGTTCGTACACCGGGAACGAGCGCTGGGACGCGTACGCCGACATCGTGAACCGGATCCGCGGATGGCTGATGCAACTACCGGATGATTCCCGGGCGGCGATCGCGTACAAGAACGCCGGGCGGTTCCTCGCGCAGCTGCCGCGCTAGGGCTGCGGCGGCCCCGTGAAGATGGGCGCCGGGGCCGTGACCGGCCGGCGCGCGCGGGAGCGGATCAGGACAACTGCGACGATCAGCAGGAGCGCGACCAGAAGCACGACGAGCCGAGGCACGTCCGGGTAGATGCTCTCCGCGGTTAGAACGCGCTCTGAACCTGACGCGAGGTCCAGATGCCAGACCAAACGCGACTGCTCGCCGGGCACGCCGTTCGTTGCGGTGACGACGCCGGGAAGGCTCATGTAGTAGTCGTACGTGATGCCGGCGATGATGGCCTTCGCCAGCTGCTGGGAGGTGGCGTCCGTGCCCGTCGTCGTTCCGGCCGGTGTGCTCGGCGCGCTCGGAGTGACGACGACCCGAACGGTGTAGCGCCGCACGAGAACCCAGTCGTCCGCGCGAACGTTCATGGTTCCGACGTCGAACCCACCGGTCGAGGACTGGGCAACGGCGGTCTGCGCCTCGGTCAGGCTCACCGTCCGGAACATGCGAAGGTGGACCGCCGAACCCTCCGAGTTATCGCGGATCTGCCACTGCGTTCCCGATGCCGCTTGTGCTGGCCCTTTGGTCGCCGCGTCGGTGAGCGCCTGCTTCACGGCTGTGCCGAGCAGACCGTCGGCCTCGATGTTGAGCTCCTGCTTCACGTTTGCGCCGGGGAGGATCGGCGTCGGCTCGATCGTCTGCGTGACGCCGAGCGCGAACTTGCCGAAGCACCCCGTTGAAAGCAGACCCGTGAGGGCGAGCATTAAAAGACGGCGGTTCATGCGGCGCATTGTGGGCCGTCGATGTAGCGCCCGGGCCTCCGCGGTGGTGCGAAAGCGTCTCAGTCCCGTGAAGCGAGACGCGAAAACTGTCAGCGCCAGTCGATCGAAGCCACCTCGACCGGCTCTTGGATGTCTTTGAGGGTCACCGTCCGCTTCTCGCTCGCATAGGCCTTCGCGGCTGCCTCCAGCGTCGCAGCGCTCACGAGGATCTCGTCGGTGCCGGCGACGCCCCCGATCCGCGCCGCCTCGTGGATGCCGAAACCGGCGTAATCCAGACCGCGGCGATTGGCGTCCGCGGTGTGCATTCCTATCCGGACTTGCGGGGCGAACCCCTGCGCGCGACGATGCTCGGCGAGTCGGCGCTGGATCGCGACCGCGGCATCGATGGCGTCCGCGGCGTTCGCGAACGAGACGAAGAAACCATCGCCCTGATGGCGGATTTCCTCGCCGCCGCTCTCGGCGATGAGCGCGCGAAGCGTCTGATCGTGCCAACGGATGAGGTCCTGCCAGGCGACATCGCCGAGCGCATCGACGAGCTTCGTTGAGCGCACGATGTCCGTGAAAAGGAACGTCCGCGTCACGCGCTCCTGCGTCGGCTCGGTCGACGTGAGGTGCGCTTCGTCACCGAGAAGCTCGCTCGTGCGACGAATGTCGAGTCTCGCGCCTAGGCGCTCGAAGGTGGATCGCGCGGCCTGCAGCTCGAGCTTCGCCGCCGCCTCGTCGCCCTGGGCGCGGAGGGCGGCGGCGAGCAACAGACGGGCTCGCGCGACCTCGTACGGCATGTCCAGCTCCTGCCACTGGCGAAGCGCGGCGCTGATGGTCTTCTCCGCGGACACCGCCTCGCCGTCCGCGAGCTGCAGCCCGGCTCGCGCCGTACCCGCGACTGCGTTCATCGCGGCCGTCCCAAACGCCGCGGCGATCTCGTCCAGCTCCTTCGATGCCGCGCGGGCTCGCTCGCGGTCGCCGACAGCAAGGGCTACTTCGACCTCCGCGGGCAAGAGGTGGGCGCGTCCAAATCTTTCGCTCTCGTTGGTCAGAGCGCGACGGAGCGACGCCGCCGCTGCGGCCGCGTCGCCCTGCGCCAGGTGGACCAGCGCGAGGCCGGGCTCAGGGACGGCGCCGAGCTCATGGGCATGGCGGAACGCCTCCTCCGCCGCGGGCAGGTCGCCCATGCGAAGGCGGATCTGACCGATCGCGTAAAACCCCAGAGCGGCGACCTCGCTGATCTGATAACGCTGAAGCTCCTCGCAGGCCTTGCGCGCCTCCTGCTCCGCTTGCGCCCAGGACCCGTGCTGCGCGACCACCTCGGCGCGGTACACACGACATATGCCGGGGAAGCCCGTGACGGACTGCCGCTCGCACCAGCGGGTCGTTGCGTCGGTCCACTCGCTCGCGCGACGGTAGTCGGCCAGCTCGCGACAGGCCCCGATGGTTCCGCAGTACACCCATCCGGTCGACCAAACGCTGAGCTCGCCTGCGACCGCCGCGACCGTCGCCGCGTCGAGCCGCGTCAGGCCCTTCGCGACGTCGCCGTACGCAACCTGACTGAGGCCCTCGGCCATCGTGCCGAATGCTTCGAGGTCACGATCACCGAAACGTTTCCCCATGTCGGCAGCGCGCCGCGCGAGAGCGAGGGTCGCGTCGAGGCCGAGCGCGGAGTGACCGGTCGCGGCCTGCACGAAGAGCAGGTACCCGAACTCGGCGCAGTCCTCATCGCCTTCCAACAGCTTCGCGGCGCGCTCGATCCAAGCGCCAGCCGTCGCATAGGCGCGCTTGTTCGCGTTGTCCTGGCCGAGTCTCAGCGCGACCCTCGCCGCGCGCCGAGCATTCCCGGCCGCGACGAACGCGGCGTAGGCGCGTTCGCGGGCCGCGAATGACTCGTCGGGCTCGGCCATCCACCAGGCCGCGTCGGCCAGCATCTCGAGACCGTCGGCGTCGAGGCTCTTTGTACCGTCGGCCTGCCGCAGCAGGGTCAACGCGTCGCCCCAGGCATGCCGCTCGAGTGCCTTCCGCGCCTCCCCGATGGCATCTTCCCCATGCATCGCGGCGACGAAATCTACGCTTTCTTAGGCGGCCTCGGCCTCCGGGGCGATCTCCTCGAGCGAACGGCCACGCGTCTCCTCGCCGAGGAGCGCTACCGCGGCCGCCGTGATCACGAGCAGCACCATGAAGACGGCGAAGGTGCCGTTCGTCGCTATCGCGGCGACAAGCACCGGCGTGAGGTACGGCCCGATGATCCCGCCGATCCGGCCAACGGCCGCCGCGACGCCCGCGCCGGTCGCGCGGACCGAGGTCGGGTAGAGCTCGGGCGTGTACGTATAAACGACCCCCCAGGCACCGAGGTTGAAGAACGACAGCAGCGCCGCCCAGATGAACGCATCGGTGCCGGTGCCCGCGTTGCCGAACATGAACGCGGACGCTGCGGTTCCAAGGAGAAACCCGACGAGAGTCGGCTTCCGACCGAATCGCTCCACGAGCCACGCCGCGCTGAAGTACCCCGGCACCTGGGCGAGGGTCGAGAGGAAGAAGAACTCGTTGCTTCGCACCTCGGACAACCCGCGCGTCGCGAGGATCGAGGGGATCCATAGGAAGATGCCGTAGTAGGTCAGCACGACGCCGAACCACAGGATCCAGAGCATCACCGTTCGACGCCGGTACCGGCCGCTGAAGAGCTCGGCGACCCGGGTCCGGCCGGCCCGCGTCGGAGGGACGGCCGGCGCGAGGGTCAGCAGCGCTCCCCCACCCGCGCGCTCGACGCGCCGCACGACCGCGTCCGCTTCCGGCGCGCGCCCCTTCTCAGCCAGGAACCGCGGCGACTCCGGCAGGGCGCGGCGAAGATACGCGACGTACAGCGCGGGCACCGCGCCGACCGCGAAGCCCCAACGCCAGCCGTAGTTCGCGACCACCGTGATCGCGACGATCCCCGCGAGGATCGTCCCGTACGCCCAGAAGGACTCGAGGAGCACGATCATCCGGCCACGCTGCGCGCGCGGCGAGAGCTCGCTCACCAGGGTCGCGACCACCGGGAGCTCCCCACCGAGGCCGATGCCCGCGATGACGCGCGCCGCAAGGAGCGTTTCGTACGTGGGCGCGAGCGCCGAGAGCGCGCTTCCGAGCGAAAAGATGACGAGCGTGACCGTGAAGACGGTGCGACGCCCGTAGCGGTCCGCGAGGCGGCCGGCCACCGCGGCGCCGATGAACATGCCGACGAACGTCGCGCTCGCGACAAGGCCGACCCCGGTCGCGTCGAGCTTGAACTCGCCGCGGATCGGCGCGAGAAGGAAGCTCAGCATGAGGACGTCCATCGCGTCGAACATCCACCCGAGCCCGGACAAGATCAGCAGACGCAAGTGGAAGCGATTCAACGGCACTCGGTCGAGGCGAGTGACGAATGTCTCTGCCGCTGCGCTCAACTCCCGAGGCACCCCTCTGCGGCCAGGAGCTCCGCATTGAGCACCGACGCGCCGGCCGCGCCGCGGATCGTGTTGTGGGTCAGCACGACGTACTTGATGCCCATGGCCGGGTCCTCACGAACGCGGCCCACTACGGCAGCCATGCCACCCTCGGTATCGCGGTCGAGGATC
>JALYSZ010000127.1 GCA_030854525.1 Chloroflexota bacterium
ACGCAGGACCAGGTCAAGAAGCTCATCGCGGGACCGGGACAGGGAATCTTCATTTGCAACGAGTGCGTGCGCCTCTGCAACGAGATCGTCGGCGAAGAGACCGCTTCCACTCGGCCGAGCGGCCCGCGGCAGCCACAACCGACGCGTCGGGTTAAGCGCTCCGGCTGGCGCTGGTGGTTCGCGCGGGGGTTGATAGCCTCAGCGAAAAGGACCAAACCCCCGGCGTAGATTTCCGCGCGATGCCGCGACGAATCGCGCAGGATCTTTCCGCGCTGCCTGAGGCACAAGAGCTCCAAGGTGACGCGCGGTGGGACGTACACGCAACACGAGCGAATCCTGTACCGCTGCTGGCCAAGACCGCCCGCGAAGTCGCACGCGTTCACGATCGCGCCAGCCGGCGTGCGGCGGCGCTACCGGTACCCGACTGCGGAGATCGCGCATGCGTTGTGGCTGCTCGGTCGCGGTACCTCCTTCTGGCAGGCGGGCGCAGACGCGCGCCAGCGCACCGGTCGCCCCGACAGCGAGGACACCAATCTCGCGGCGACCTGGCTAGAGCGCTTCAGCGAGCCGATCTTCGAGGAGCTGCGGCCCCGTCCGAAGAAGCTGTATAGCGTGGTCATCGACTCGGTGCCCTTCAACGTGGCCGCGCTCGACTACAAGGGCGATCCCGTCCCCGGCGGCGAGATGCGCTTTGTCGTCTTCGGCGCGGCGACCCAGAAGCACGTCGGCGGCCCGTACCAGGTGCTGCTATTGCGAGCGTCGTGGCACAAGGACGCGTCCAGTTGGCGCTCCTTTCTCAGGGACATCGAGGGCGAAGCCGACCGGATCGTGTGCGACGGCGAGCAGGCGCTGCTGCAGAGTGCCAAGGCGCGCTGGCCTCGAGCGACGGTGGCGCTGTCGGTGTTCCAGGTGCGCCAGCGCGCGGAGGAGATCCTCACCAAGCACAAGCTGCAGTCGCGCACCAAGCCCCTCTGGCCAGCCCTTCGCCAATCGATGCGCTCCGCCTCGGCCTGGCGGCGCTCCGCGCGCCTCGCCCGACAGCACAAGCTGCCCGACCTCGAGCGCTGGATCATCGACACCGAAGCTGTCCTCGGTCCGCAGTTCGCCCGGCACGAGCGCTTTACCAGCACCGGCGCGATCGAGTCCGTGCTCCGAGGCGTGAAGAAGCAGCTGACCCTGCAGCGCGGCAGCTACAAGCGGGTCGAGCGGCTGAGCATGCTGCTCAACCTCCACACGTTGGCGCGCAACCGCCTCGACCGCGAGGCCGATTACGCGCGGATCATCACGGCAGTTTAATAGCGTGGCACCGCGTTGACCGATTGCCTGCGACTCAGCGTGGCCCGCCCCGATCCTCGCGCCGCTTTGCACCCGAATGCGCGGTCCCGCGCGTCATAGATATGTGCAGCCGCAGGACCTCCGAGCTGCCCGGACCGTTCGGCGGATGACACTCGACTGGGAGAGTCTGTATGACGAACACGCCGGCGAACTCGTCGGATACGTCGCAAAGCTCGTCGGCGACCGCGAGGTCGGGAGCGACTTGATGCAGGAGACGTTCATCCTCGGCATCCGCGGGGCTGGCTCCATCCGCGATGCGGCGGCAGTCCGCGCATGGCTCTTCCGCACCGCGACGAACCTCGCCTATAGCCATCGGCGCCGACAAGCGATCCTCGCGTTCCTGCCGTTCACGGGCCGTGAGCAGACGGCGCGTGGGACGTTCGACATCGAAGCGGACCAGGTGCGAACAGCCTTGCGCGCGATCCCTGCCGACCAGGCTGCCGCGCTGCTGCTCTTCTACGACAACGGCTTCGCGCGCGCCGAGGTGTCCGACCTTCTCGGGGTGAGCGAAGAGACGGTGAAGTCGCGTCTCGCGCGTGGCCGGCGCAACTTCATCGCGGCGTATCGCAGGCTCGAGCGAGGACTCGCGCGATGAACGACGACGAGCTGCGACGCGATCTCGCAGAAGAGGACGAGTTCCGGCGCCTCCTGCGTCGTTCGGAGCTACCGGCAATACCGCCGTTCGCGGCCGTTGCGCGCCGCGCGCAGGGCAGCACGTCGGTGCCGCGCGGCCTCGCGGGCGTCGCCGCGGCTGTCGTCGTGATCGTCGCCGTGGTCCTGTTGTCGCGGTCATCGTCGCAGTTGCCGACGGCTTCGAGCGCCTCGCCGGTGCCGACAGCCGAGTGCGGCCTTCCCAGCTCGCTGGATCTCGCGCGCCATGTGACAAGCAGCTCTCTCATCAGCTCGCTCTCCTCTGTGGAGCTCACCGATCGGGCGACGAACCAGATGCGATGGACCATCGGCTTCCTCTCGACGCGCGACGCTCCGGGACCGACGACGGTCAGCGTGCGCGTCGAGATCACCGCGGGCGGCAGCGGGTTACACGTGCTCGGCTATGAGCTCGTCGCGCCCGAGCGGCGCACGTTGAGCGATACGGAGCTTGTCACCATCGCGCCGTGCAAGTCGGCAGCGATCGTCGTCCGGACAGCCGGCCCGCTCATCGACGGTACATGGCCATACGAGGTCACGATCGGGAAGATCAGTGTGCCGGAGGGGCAGACCGTGACCGAGAAGCTCGACGTGACGCTCACGTGCAGCAACGCGACATTTACCTGCACGCCGCTGCGCGCCGGCGTCACGCCACCGCCATCGCCGACGCCGAACGTGGCGGTACTCAAGCGAAGCTTCGGCGTCGTCTACCAGGGCGTCCGCCAGGGCTGGGATTCCGGCTCGGCTCCACAGCTCCGTCGCGAGGGCGACACGACCTCCGTCGGCGAGCTCGCGGGAAGCTTCTTCAACCAACCGCACGGCGGCATCGCGCCCGAGGGCGGTCGGTTCGCGTACCTGGCACAGCCGCAGGACGGGCCGTGGGGGATCTACCTGCTCGACGGCGCGAAGCCGACGGAGCAGCGCCGCCTCGTGGCCCTCCCGAATGAGATTCCGGGCCAGCCGGTCTGGTCGAACGACGGGACCGCGATCGCGTTCACGGCGCAGGACGCCGGCTCGACGCAGGGCGTCACACCGAAGTACGACTCGATCCGAACGCTGGATCTGGCAACGGGTAGGGTGACGGAGCTCGCGCGCATCACCGATGGCAGCTACTACGACATCGTCGGCTGGGACCGGCGCTCGGGGACGCTCGCTGCGCTCATCGTTCCGCACGCGCAGCCAGCCTCGACCTATCTCGTGATCGGTGCCACCGGCACGAGAACGACGCCGCTCGAACGGGGCCCGGAGAGCTCGTGGGCTGTGTACGGCTCGCCGGACGCACGGACGGCCGCGGGGATCCACTGCACGGCTGCGACCGGTTGCTCGCTCTGGACGTGGCCGCTCGCGGACTACGACGCGCGCGCGGATCAGCGTCTCGGTCCTGGCCTGTCACTGGGCTCCTTCGGATGGCGACCCGGCTCCGACGACCTTGGCCTGAGCGTGAGCACGATTAGTCCAGCTGGCTCCGCCCCGCATCTCGAACTGTGGTCCTCCACCGCGGGGCGGCGGACGGCATACGCCGCAAGTGCCTTCCCTCCGTCGTCGCCGTTCTTCCGCGCGGACGGGAGCGCGATCATCATCCCGGGCTACGGCGAAGCGCTCGTGATCGACATCGGCTCCGGCGCGACGAGTCCGCTGCCATTCCCGGCCCCGGCCGGTCCTTTTGAACGTCCGCTCCCCGCAGCATCGATCCGTCTCGGGGCGCCGTAGCTGGGAGTGGTCGCGCTCTCGCGCTGCGACAACGTCCATTGGTCGCAGAGCCGAAAGCTCGCGCGGGGTTGATTGCTTGGAGCAGCTTGTCGATAGAGCAACTTAATTATGGCCATGAGGCGCCTAGGTCTCGCTTTCAGTTGATGGCGAAATTGGCTGATGGAGTGCCTGTTCAGAGCAAGGGTCGACCCAGAACCTCCGTTCGCCGGACCGGGGATCGATGCGTTGCTCGACGAGAATTGCGAGGCTTGGAGCGCGAACGAGTTACTCAAGGCTCGGAGCAAAGGGCCCTCGCGCCCCCTCGGCACGGCCCGACTGTTTGCTCGGTTAAGGACCCGGACTTAACCTGCCCTTTTGGGCTGGCCGCGCCCGTACGTGAATCATGGCGACCCCGCGATACGAGCGCCTAGGGGAGGTGCAAAGGGATGAGCTGGTATCGGACGGTTGAGCCTGTGGACTTCTCGTTTTCGCACTTGTCTCGTGCGGCTTTCGATGACCTTGTCGAGAAGGTGAGGGCGATTTCCAACATCGAGGATGAGGACGATGTTGGGACGCTTAAGATCAGCGCGCGCAACAAAACGATTCGTTTCAGCGGCGCCTTTCGCGGCGGCGGCGACGAGATGCTCATTCCTTTTTTCAGGCTGATAGCCACTCATCTCGATGCCTCCGACGGTCCGGACCACTCGCAGACGTACTACGTGTCTACTTACAGTGACCAGAGCGAGGAGTCCTACCTTCAGGAGGATTCCGAGGCGATTCGCTATGTGATCGGCCCCGGCTATGTCGCCGAGCAGCGGATGTATGTGAGTGCACCTTACGGCGAGTACGTTCTCTTGGGCAGAGACGCCACCAAGAAGCGGCATGGAATAGAAGGCAGCGCCGACTTGGATAAGTTCTTGGAAGGAATGCGCCGTCGCATCAAGATTTGGGAAGTCACGGTCGCGGATCGTGAGGAGCGACCACAGCTGGGCAACCCCAAAGGTGCCGCTTCGTTCAAGGCCTAAGCCTTTCTCTCTATTCGAGGATGCCCTGCGAGGCTATAAGCACAACCACCGGTCTCTCGCCACGAGCGGTCGTGCGGTGCGGATGGTGTCGAAAGCACGATAAGCTCGTTCACTTCATGCACTCGATGGAGATCGACGCTGACCGCCGAGCGGACCTGGATCATCTTTACCAGTGATGCGTAGGACGCGTCTTGTCACGGTGCTAGTGATCGCGCTCGGTGCTTTCGGCTGCATCGGCGATGCATCGCATGTCGTCGAATATCACAATTCGACGACCCAGGCGCTCAACGTTTACGCCGACAACCCTGCGAAAGCGAGTAATGCGAGGCTCGTAGCCCCCGGCGCCACCCTCAAGGATCAGTGGATAGTGCCGGCGACACGTGGCGGCACTCTAAGCGGTCCGGCACGGCAGATTGAGGCACGGACGCAGGGTGGCCAGCGTATCTTCTGCCACCTCTATACCTACGAGGAGTTGGAACGGGCCAGCTGGGTAATCGAAGTAGTGCAGCATGATGACTGCTCAAACTGACTTGGCTGGCCCCGATCCAGTATCGGCGGTTCGTGCTGTGTGGCCTCGTCCAAGGCGACCGCAAGCCGGAGTAGTTGAAACCACGGGCGGATCGTGCTGAGCTCACGCCTCGGGTGGCGGTCGTCTTCACGGATGGTCCCGGTGGCGTGGAGGCCGTAGATCTCGGCTACCTGGATTTGGTTCGGCTCGATTGGGTCGTGGAAATGACCACAGGTTACGGAGAGTGCCCCTCCGGCTGACGAATCTCCTTTGCAGCGCGGCAGGTTCTCACGGCCCAATCGGAGGCACTGAACAGAAAGTACCTAAGGGTGAAGCAGTGAAATGGTTCAGCGGCGCGTGCCAGCGGCTGTGCATCATCGAGGGCCGCGGGCTGTGATCGACGAGCAGAGCGTCTATGTATTCCGTGCGCGCACGCGAAACGATGCGCCGCGACGTTTCTTGGAACTCGCGCGTCGGGACGACTGACAATACGTGAACGGCAAGGGCGAGCGAGTGCGATGGGCGCTCGCCTCCCTTGTGACGCTCGATGAGCTCACAGAGGGGCGGCTGGGCGACTCCGAAGTCTTTTCCAAGTGGACGGACCTCCGTCCCTCAGATTCCTTGATGACCCTCGACACTCGCTTCGTACCCGATAAGCCGGGGCCAGTGTCAAGCGGCGTGAGTCTCCTTTCCGCCGTACGTGAAGGAAAGCGTCAACGCAAGGCGAAACGCAACGTCCGGCGGCGGGCGAAACCCGCAGATCGATGAGCCAAAGCCGACGGAGGGACATACCGGTTCGAGCTCCGTATTCGTCGCGACCAAAGCGGCGGCATAACCTCGGCTGCGCGACCTGGAACCTCAGCATTGTGGCTTGGTCCGATATCGCTCGAACAACCAGCACGCATGGGCGTGTGTGGTGCGTCAGGGCAAGGATCGTCGATAGAAGCGTTCTGCAAAGCCGCCGACGGTCTCGGTTTCGGGTTCGCCCCGCAGGTAGGGTTTGACTTGGAGATCGGCGAGTCTGCAGAAGACTCAATAATCTTCCGTGGCGATGCATCCACCTTCCCATCGCTAGAAGTCTGGCGTTATCAGGATGGCCGAGACCCTCAACAAGTACTGTTTGCCCCGGCTTCGGGGACCGTGCTTGGATTCAGAGACCGCCAGTTCAGGGGACGACGTGGCGCTGGCGGCATGTGGTGAAACGATTCCGTACTGGCCTACTGATATTCGCTCTTAGTGCGATAGTCCTGATCGCGGCGTGCGCCGCGATCGGAGGTTTATCGCGACCGATGCGTTACGACCTTCCCGCCGGCTATCACGGCTGGGTGCTGATTCAATACGCGGATCCATCTTGCGAGCCACTGAAGAGTGATGGGCTCGGTGAAGCGATCGTCATCTCGGATAGTGGCCAAGCGTGCACTGCGAGTTCTCTCAAGCATGGCTGGCATCCCGTTCAATACACGACGCGAAACCGAACCGAGCAACTCGACCCATCGCTTGTAACCGTCAAGTCAACACAGCCAGAATGCAGCAGGGAGCAGTTTTACGTCCGTGAATCGGGACAGACATCCATCCCTCCCGAGCCCAGTACTTGGGGATTTTGCGGCCACTAATCGCGATCACGGCTACCGGACGAATCACGCTGCGTCGCGGAGTACTGTCGCAGAAACTGCTGGGATCGTGACGCGCAGGACGGATAAATCGTCGTTGCTCAGTACCGGTGTCTCATTGGGTCAGATGCGAATCGCCGAGCACATCTGCCTCCTGACTTCCCGAATACACCAGCCCCGCGGGAGTACAACTCACCCTATTTCTATGGGGTCGGGGGACAGCGCTGAGTGAAACTCAATCGCCTGGTCATTGGTGCATCGCTCTTGCTAACTGGTTGCTTTTCAGACGCTGGCTATAGCGTGACCGTTGAGAATCACACCGGCACTCCGGTCGTTTTCTTTGTCGAAGGTACGAACGCAACGCCGGGAAGCGCCATGGCGGAAGGAACGAGACTTGCGCCGGGCGCAGCAAGCGTCGACCACTGGATCATTCCCTCAGGCCGACTGTTTGATGACAGGAAAGCGATAGTGAGAGCTAGGGGACTCGCGGGGGAGCAGGTCTATTGCCACGCCTTCGACTTCGACGAGTTGAAGCGAGTCCGGTTTCGCATTGCGCTGCAACCTGGTGTGTCCGAATGTCCCTGAAGAGAGGACGCGGACACCGCGCGCCCAGTACGTTGCGCTTTTCTGATCGGATAGCCGGAGCAGACCGGCAAGGGAGGCCTGACGAGTAGCGCGGCCTCAGCGAGGTGAACATACGGGCTGCCACCAGGAGCGGGGGATTGCAGTAGAGGCAGGGTGATTCTGAATGGTGGACTTACCGATAACCGGCGGAAGGAACCACCGGGAGCGTGTGGTTGTATGTCTTCTGATGCGTAGGTTGTTGCTCGTCGCGTGCTTGGTCTGCGCAGCCTGCACGCCCACGACCGAAATGCAGTCGGCGGGGACTTCGTTCGCAGCGACTCCGCGCCTCACACCCGCCCCGAGTTCAGCGGGTACCACTCCATCGAGAGAGCCCGCCACCTTGCCCGTGTTCCCGGAGGAGGCGGCGGTGGTCACGGCACTCACTGCGGCCGGGGTTCCGCTGACGCTGATTGGCGCCTCGAAATTCGAGACCTTGCTCGGCGACAGACAGCGCGCGCGCGTCTTTATCGAACGGGCGGGTGGCGCAGGGGCGGATGTTCTGTTCCTCGAACGTC
>JALYSZ010000161.1 GCA_030854525.1 Chloroflexota bacterium
TGCGCACGGCCTTTGCACCCGTGCGGTGTTCCTTTAATGAAAAGCGCTGAAGGCCGAAGGCCCTCAGCACTCAACCGGGCGTACTCTTCTGTGGCGGAATTGTACGACACACCGGCCCCTCCGGCGATGTTTCGCAGGCGCGTCCTCTCCTGGTACCGCCGCTCCGGTCGTGACCTTCCCTGGCGCCGGACACGCGATCCGTACCGCGTCCTTGTGAGCGAGGTAATGCTCCAGCAGACGCAGGTCTCGCGCGTTCTTCCGGCCTACCGGCGCTTCCTGCGGCGGTTTCCCACGGTCCGCGCGCTCGCGCGCGCGCCGCTCGGTGCGGTGCTGCGCGAGTGGTCGGGCCTCGGGTACAACCGGCGCGCCCGAGACCTGCACCGCATCGCGCGGATGCATTCATCCCTCCCGCGCACCGTGTGGGGCCTCGACGCACTTCCGGGCATCGGTGGGTACACGGCGTCCGCGGTGGCGTGCTTCGCTTTCGATCAGCCGACCGCTTTCGCCGACACGAACATCAGCCGCGTGCTCGGGCGCGCCATCCTTGGCCGCGCCGCGACCGACGGCGAGGCCGTGGAGCTCGACGGGCGCTTCGGGTCGAGGCGTCAGCCGGCGCGATGGCACCACGCCCTGATGGACATCGGAGCCACGATCTGCCTCGCGAAGCGACCGCGATGCGACGTCTGTCCAATCCGCAGCATCTGCGACTACGACGGCGTCGAGGGACCACCGAAGCGAAAGCAATCGCAGTTCGCACAGAGCGATCGTCGAGTGCGCGGCGCGATCGTGCGCCACCTCACGACGTCAACTAGCGGTGTGAAGGTCGACGCGCTTCGGAGAGGTATCAACGACGAGCGCGTGCCGCGCCTCGTGCGGGTACTCGAGCGCGAGGGTCTCGTAGAGGTCTCATCCGGGAGCGTTCGCCTTCCTGCACGCTGAGGTGAATGTCACGATCGCACGCGGTGAACAGCTATTACGACCTCCTCGGAGTGCCGCCTCACGCGACCGAAATGGAGATACGTTCCGCCTACGGGCGCGATGTCCTTCGTCTCCAGGAGACCGCCGCGGACAAGGTCGCGCAATTTCGCGCCGCGCTCGATGCCGCGTTCGCGACGCTCGTCGATCCGACGAAGCGCACTGCGTATGACGAGGCGCTCGCGGCGGCGACCCAGAACGGCGTTGCCGACGCAGCGGAAGACGCGGACGCCGCCTTCCGCTACGCGCGGCGCGGCGGACTCTGGTTCGCCGGTGGCGCGCTCGTCACCGCCCTGACCTACGCGTTCTCGGAGGGCACCTACTTCCTCGCATGGGGGCCGCTGCTTTTCGGCGGCTTCCAGCTCGTGCGCGGGCTGCTCCGGTATCTCACGGGGCCAGGCGCCGCGCGGCAGGCGACGCATCTCGCGCTGCTCGGGGGCCTCATTGCGGTGGGCGTGCTCTCCGCGGGCTTCGTCGGGCTGAGCGAGTCGCAGGCTTCGCGGGACGCGGCCGATCGTGAGAAGTGGAACACGATGATCGACGCGACCGGTCTCGACGTCCTGAAAGCCAGCGAGCTCGTCAACGGCGTCGCGGACCGTCCCGGTCCATGGGATCCGACGGACAGCGCCGATATGGCGACCGCCTCGCTTCTGTATGCGGGAGTCGCGGACGCCGTCGCGGGTGCGACCGCGCCGGCGAGACTCGTGTGGTACCGCGAAGGCATGGCGAAGAACTTCCGAGAGGCCGCGGCGATCGCGCACGATTACTCGCTTCTCTCCGCGACGTCCCCCGCGAGCGTGTTTGCCGCGCTCGACGACCGCTGGACCGCCCGCCTGGCCGAGGCCACCGCCCTATCGGACCGGTTCGAAGCCCAGGAGGGCGCGGCGCCTTAGCGCGCGATCAGGCCGGCTCGAGTCGGAGGGTCGTGGGCAACACGGCCGGGACCAGCATCGAATCGAGCGAGCCGCCCTTCCGATATTTCTTGCGATAGCCGTCCGAGGCGCGCTTCACCGATTCGCTATCAGCGGCCGCGATCGCCCGGACGGGTATGTGCTTCCCTTTTACGACCAGCGCTCCGGGTCCGGCGACCACCTCGCGGTACCAGCGTGACGTCGGCCCGCGAACCGCGCGGATGAACACATCGTCCCCGTCGACGACGAGCCATATCGGCACGACATGCGTGGAGCCTTTCGGCGAACGTGTCTCGATGTCGACCTCCCCGGTGCGGTCGAGGAGGGCGATGGTGTCTTTTGGAAAGCTCAATCGTTCTCGGGAAGCGGAGGCCCAGCGATCGCGAGGCCGTACCGATCCGGGGGGAGGAACGTGCGCGCCATCTCCACGACCTGGTCGACCGTAACGGCTCGCAGCTCCCGCGGGTAGCGCTCGGCGTAGTCCGGACCGAGCTCGAAGACCTCGCCCTCGAGCAGCAGCGACGCAACGCCCGCCGGGCTCTCGCGCGCTATGTCCAGCTCGCCGACGAGCTTGTCCTGCGCGAGCTCGAGATCGTCCTCGGACACCTTGCCGTCGACGATCTTCCGGAGCTCATCGAGCGTCGTGCTCACCGCGCGCTCGACGTTGATCGGGTTGA
>JALYSZ010000172.1 GCA_030854525.1 Chloroflexota bacterium
AGCGATCGCCTGTCCGACACTCGTGGTGCGCGGAACGCGCTCCAACGTCCTTTCGGAGGAGGTAGCGCACCAGATGGTGCGGACGCTCGCCGATGGGCGCCTCGTGGAGCTCGAGGCGGGCCACAACGTGCCCCTGGACCGGCCACGGGAACTTGCTGACGCGGCCGTCGTTCTAGCCACATGAAGACTCGTCTGCTCGCTGTCGCGCTCGCGACCATTGTCGCCGCGTGCGGCAGCGTCGCCGGACCAGGCTTCGACCCGTCGCCGACCCCCGAGAGCAGCGTGACCGTTACCAAGGCCTCCAACCAGCAGACCGTGACCGCTCACGTCGGCGACCACATCCAGGTCGCGCTCGGCGAGGACATCAACTGGCAGCTCGAGCCGCCCGATGGGACGGTCCTCATCCAAGAACCGAATCGCAACTACATGCTCGTCCGCGGGACGCAGGCGATCTGGCTCGCGCGATCCGCGGGCCGATCGACGATCAAGGCGAGCGGCGGCGTGAACTGCCCCAGCGGCGCGGCCTGCCCGATGCTCCTCGCGGTCTTCACCGCGACGGTCGAGGTTCTGCCCTAGCGATCGCGGGACCTGAATGAATAGTGACGCTGTATACTGCGCTGTATATGGCGTCCACCCGAACTCAGGTCTACCTCACGAAGGAGCAGCGTCAGAGGTTGGACTCTCGTCGTCGCCGCGAGCGCAAAACGCTCGCGGCGGTCGTTCGCGACGCGGTCGACGCGTACGTTGGAAAGGAACCGCCAGTCGATCTGCGGAAGACGCTCGACGAAACCTTCGGGGTAGCTCCGAGCTTCAGCGTCCCGTCTCGCGATGAGTGGGGGCATCGTGGCCGACGCCCCGCCAGATAACCTTCTCTTCGATACCGACGTCTTCGTCGATCACCTCCGCGGTGCTCGCAGGCTGCCTCGGATTACCGGTTCGTATTCCGTGATCACCCGAGCGGAGCTCTTCGCTGGCGACGAGAAAGACGAACCCGCGGTCCGCGGTCTGCTTGCGCTTCACACCGAGATTCCGTTAGACGACGACATCGCGGAGCACGCGGGACGGATCCGGCATACCTCGGCTGTTCGGCTACCCGATGCCGTCATTGCGGCGACGGCGCTGGAGCACGGCTTGAATCTCGTCACTCGCAAACGTCGCGACTTCGCGCCGATTCGCGGCCTTCGGGTGCGAGACCCGGCGGGCTTGAGGAGCTGATATAGCTCCTGCGAGGTCGAGGTCGTGTGCCCTAGGGCGGGCTGCGAATGTGACGTGAGACGCTCGCGACCGATCTCGGCATCCTCGTGCGCGAGCGCTGAGGCACTCAGCTCGCCAAGAGCTTGAGGATCCGGTCCGCGACCGGTTGCGCCTCTTGACCCACATTCGCGAGCACGATCACGGTGTAGCCGGCGGGCGTCATCCCGAAAACCGCGCTGGCGCCGATGTCGGCGCCCGAGAACACGCCCGACGTGAGGCCCACAGATGTTTGGCCCTTGACGGGCGGGACGATCACGAGACGCCGGAGCGTGTCGGGCTTCACGAGCACGCCCGTCGCGAGCGCCTTGTGGAACGAAAGCAGGTCGGGAGCGGTCGCGTACGCGCCGCCGGCCGGCGTCCCGCGCACGGGAAGGATGCTCCAGTTCTTGGTCTCATCGGGCTTGTAGCCGAGCGCGAAGCCGCGATCCCTGCGTTCCTCCTCGGTGTTGTGCAGAAACCCCGCGGCGACGCCGGCCTTCGCGAACACCTCGCTGGCCATGTAGTCGTAGTAGTCGCGGCCCGACGCCTTCTCGATAACCGCACCGAGCAACAAATATCCCGTGTTGCTGTACGCGAGCGTCTTCCCCGGCACCGTGCCGGGCGCAACGCCGATGTTCACCGCGCCGATGAGCTCCGACAGCGACTCGAAGCTATCGCGCACGCGCAGATAGCCCGCGTCGTTCAAATAGTCCCCGGTGCCCGCGGTGTGACCGAGAAGCATGGCGATCGTGATCTGATCGCCGGTCGGCTTCGGATACGTCGGGAGATATTTGGTGAGCGGGTCGTCGAGGGACACCTTCCCCTGGTCGACGAGCTGCCCGATCGCGACCGCGGTGAACACCTTGGTGACCGACGCGATGTTGAACGGCGTGATCGTGGCGTTCGGCGCGCCGCGGGCGCGATCGCCATATCCGGTCGCCTTGCTCGCGAACGGAACGAAGTCCTTCGCGACGAGGATCGCGCCGGAGAAATTGTCGTCGTTGAGCCCGGCGAGGTATGCGCCGATGGCGGTGGCTGCCGG
>JALYSZ010000206.1 GCA_030854525.1 Chloroflexota bacterium
GCGCGGCCTGCGCGTGCAGGCGATCGTGAACGAGCTCGGCGGCGAGAAGATCGACATCATCGAGTGGGCGGAAAGCCCGGAACGGTACGTCGCGAACGCACTCGAGCCGGCGCACGTCGTACGCGTGGACATCGTCCCGGAGGAGAAGACGGCGTACGTGATCGTGCCCGACCGGCAGCTCTCGCTCGCGATCGGCAAGGAAGGCCAAAACGCTCGCCTCGCCGCAAAGCTCACAGGCTGGCGGATCGACATCCGAAGCGAGTCCGAGGTCCGGGCCGAGGTCGAGCCTGAGCCCGAGCCGGAGCCGGTCGCGGTCGCCGAGCCCGTGCCCGCGGAGGAGGAATCCGAGATCCGTCACGATCTCGTTGCAGAGGTCGAAGCCGAATCCGCCCAGGCGGACGAGGAGGACCTGGATGAAGAGGACCGCGCGCTCCTCGGGGGCAAGAAGAAGCGAGCCGAGCGCCGTTAAGGCGGCGTCGCGGCCGGTACGGACCCTTCCGCAGCGGACCTGCGTCGCCTGCCGGACGGCACGTGCCAAACGCGAGCTGGTGCGCGTCGTACGCTCACCGCTGGGGGAGCTCTCCGTGGACCTTCGCGGCAAGGCGCCCGGACGCGGGGCCTACCTCGATCCTGATCCCGGATGCCTCGAGCGCGGTCTCGCCGAAGGCGTATTGGCCCGAGCGCTCGAAATTGATATCGACGGAATGACGGCCGACCGGTTGCGAGGCGAGCTCGCGGCGGCGGCGAGAGAACGGAGACCCAGTGCCTAAAGCAAGACCCAGGCGAATGCCACCGCAGCGCGGGCCACGCCCCCGAGGGCGCCGGCCTCAGCGCGCCCCGATGCCACAGCCCATCCCGGAGCCTGTGGCGCCGGTCGCCGTGGCGGAGACCTCGACTGTCGTCACGCTGCCGAAGACGATCATCGTCGGCAATCTGGCGCGTGCTCTCGATGTGAGCGTGGTCGACATCATCCGCGAGCTGGTGAACAACGGACTCATGGTCTCGATCAACGAGTCCGTCGACTTCGACACGGCGACGCTGGTCGCGCACGGGCTCGGCATCGAAACGCGGGCCGAGGAGGAAGCGCCTGAGCCGATCGAGGAAGAGGCGACGCCCGAGCCGACCTCAACGAAACAAGTCCTGTGGGAGGACGTCGATCCGGCGAGGCTCAGAGAGCGGCCGCCGGTCGTCACCGTTCTCGGCCACGTCGACCACGGTAAGACGAGCCTCCTCGACGCCATCCGCATGACGAACGTCACCGCGCGCGAGGCCGGCGGGATCACCCAGCACATCGGCGCCTACCAGATCGAGCACAACGACCGCAAGGTCACCTTCCTCGACACGCCCGGTCACGAGGCGTTCACGGCGATGCGCGCTCGAGGTGCGCAGGTGACCGACGTGGCCGTGCTCGTCGTCGCGGCGGACGACGGCGTCCAGCCGCAGACCATCGAGGCCATCTCCCACATCAAAGCGGCGAAGGTGCCCATCGTCGTCGCCCTCAACAAGATCGACCGTCCCGACGCCAACGTCGACCAGGTGAAGGCGCAGCTCGCCGAGCATGGCGTCACGATCGAGGAGTACGGCGGCGACACCCCGCTCGTTGCCGTGTCGGCCAAGACCAAGCAGGGCATCGAAGATCTCGTGGAGACCGTCTTGCTCGTTGCCGATGTCGCCGAGCTCAAGGCAGACCCGGACCGTCCAGCGATCGGTCGCGTCATCGAGGCGCACCTCGATAAGGGCCGCGGCCCGGTCGCCACCGTGCTCGTCCAGACCGGCACGCTCGCGCGCGGCGATCTCGTCGTGGCCGGCACGACGTTCGGCAAGGTGCGCGCGATGGTGGACGACAAGGGCAAGAACGTCGGGCGCGCCGAGCCCTCACGGCCCGTCGAGATACTCGGCCTTCCGGAGGTCCCCGAGGCGGGGGACGTGATGCGGGTCGTCTCAGACGAGAAAGCCGCGCGCGCGGTGGTCGCCCAGAACGCGCGCGAGCGCGCGGCGGGTGCGGCGGCGGAACGACCGGCGACGCTCGACGAGATGTTCGCGCAGGTCAAGGAAGGTCAGGCCAAAGAGCTCAAGATCGTCCTCAAAGCCGACGTTCAGGGATCGCTCGAGGCGATCAAGGGCGCCCTCGCAAAGGTGCCTAAGGAAGAGGTCGCCCTGTCGGTCATCCACGACGCAGTCGGCGATATCACCGAGTCGGATCTCACACTCGCCGCGGCGTCGAACGCCGTCGTCATCGGCTTCAACACCAAGATGGAGGCGCCGGCCCGTCGCGTCGCCGAGGCGACGAAGGTCGACGTTCGCCAGTACAAGGTGATCTACGAGCTGCTCGACGACGTCCAGAAGGCGCTCACGGGCATGCTCGAGCCCGAGATGGTCGAGTCGCTCCTCGGGCACGCCGAGGTGCTGCAGATCTTCACCTCAGGGAAAACGACGATCGCCGGCTCCCGCGTCGTCGACGGCCTCATCCGTCGTTCCGCGCAAGCGCGCCTGCTCCGCGGCGGCACCGCCATCTACGACGGCAAGATCGGAACGCTCCGGCGCATGAAGGACGACGCTCGTGAAGTCACTGTCGGTCTCGAGTGCGGCATCGTCCTCGAGAACCAGAATGACGTGCTGGTCGGCGACATCATCGAGTGCTACGTCGTTCAGCCGAAGCCCCGCTAGCCATGGCTTACAAGCGAGCTGACCGGGTGAACTCCTTGCTTCAGCGCGAGCTCGGTACGCTCATCAGCGAGGAACTCCGCGATCCCCGCATCGCTTTTCCGACTGTCACCGCGGTTGAGATCACCCCCGACCTCCGCAGCGCGAAGGTTCACGTGAGCGTCCTCGGCGATGAGGAGGCCTCGGGCAAGACGATGAAGGCGCTCGAGGACGCGAAGCCGTTCCTGCGCCGCGAGCTCGGCTCACGAACGGAGCTCCGATTCGTCCCCGAGCTCACGTTCGTCCACGACCGCACGGCCGAACGGGCTGTCCGCATCTCGGCTCTGCTCCGCGAGGCGCGCGAGCGTGAGGGGCGATGAACGAGATCACCGCGGCGCTCCATGGGGCGCGACGGATCGCCCTCGTGTCGCACCGCGATCCCGACCCGGACACGATCGGCTCGGCACTGGCACTCGGCCTCGGTCTGGAGTCCCTCGGCAAGCGCGTGTCGTGGCACTGTGCCGATCCCGTGCCCGAGCAGCAGCGCTTTCTGCACGGGAGCGAACGCTTTACCCAGGACCCGCCCCCCGAGGACGTTGACCTGGTGGTCACCGTGGACTTCGGATCCGTCGATCGCGCGAAGTTCGCGCTTCCGACCCGTCCCGCGCTCGTGAACATCGACCACCACGCCTCGAACGATCACTTCGGTGCCGCGAACCTCGTCGACGTCACGGCCGCGGCGAGCGCCGAGCTTGTCTCGCGGGTGATCGACGCGCTCGGGATCAAGTGGACTCCGGAGATGGCCACGGCCGCCCTCGTCGGGATCATGACCGACACCGGCTCATTCCAGTTCCCAAGTACCGACGCGCGCGCGCTCGACCGGGCGGCTCGACTTCGGGCGGCGGGGGCCGATCTGCAGGCGATCACCTACAACATCTTCCGAAACAAACGCTTCGAGGCGCTGAAACTGTGGGGCTTCGCGTTCTCACGCTTAGTCCGCGAGCAGGGCGGCCAGCTGGTGTGGACGGAGATTCGCGCCGGCGACGTTGAACGCGCGGAGGCGCGCGACGAGGACATCTCGGGCCTCGTCGAGCAGGTCGCGCGCTCGAGCGGGATGCGCGTCGCGCTCTTGTTCAACGAGCAGCGCGGGGTCCCTACCCCGTCAGGGGCCCCTGCCCCTGCGGTCAAGGTCTCGTGTCGCACGTCGCAGTGGGAACCGTCCGTCGATGCGACGGCGCTCATGGCGCACTTCGGGGGCGGCGGCCACGTGCGCGCGGCCGGCGCGCTCATCGAAGGCGACCTCGCGGATGTTCGGAGTCGCGTGCTCGACGCCGCCCGTGCGGCGCTCGACGCGGCGAAGACGCGCGCGCCCGTCAGCGCCTGATCCTTCAGCCCGAACCGCCGTCAGGCGTCATCGCGATCGACAAGCCGGAGGGCTGGACGTCGCACGACGTCGTCGCGGTCGTCCGCGGTGTTCTCGGGACGAGGCGCGTCGGCCACGGCGGAACGCTCGACCCGCAAGCGTCCGGCCTCCTTCCCGTGCTCGTGGGTACCGCAACGAAGTTCACTGACCGGATCCACGAGGCGACGAAGGTCTACGACGCGGTCGTGCGGTTCGGCACGGAGACTGCGACCGACGATCGCGAGGGCGCGGTGACGCGCGAAGGGATTGTCCCCGAGCTCGGTTCAGGGACGATCGAACCGGCGCTCGCCGCGTTACGCGGTGTCATCGCCCAGATCCCTCCGCAGTACGCGGCGCTGAAGGTGGCTGGGCGCCCGGCGTACGCACGTGCGCGAGGGGGCGAGACCGTCGCGCTCGCGGCGCGAACTGTGCAGGTCTTTCGACTCGACGTGATCGAGATCGCTTCCCCCGATCTGCGCCTGCTCGTGGTCTGTTCCTCGGGAACATATGTGCGTGCGATCGCACGCGATCTCGGACGCGCGCTCGGCTCCGCAGCGTACCTCGCTCGGCTGCGCCGGCTCTCCGTGGGTGCCCTGGAGGTGGCCGACGCGCTCACGCCCGACCAGCTCCGCGCTCGGGGCGGCGAGGCCAGAGCCCTACTTCGGCCCGCGAACGAGGATTTGTTGACGCTTGATGCCCGATTCCTCCAGCGACCCGCTGCTACGATCGTCGGAGCGGGGGAGTCAGCCTGATGCTCGCCAAATCACTCGAGCGCTCTATCAAGTGGGCGCTAGCTGCTTGGCGCGACCTCTCCCTCGACGCGAAGGTGGTCGCGCTCTTCGGCGTCGGCAACTGGTTCCTGCTCTTCGCTAACCACACGACTGTGGCCGCGACCCACGACGTGCCGCTTTGGCAGCTGTTCCCGCCTGGCGCCGACACCGTTTTCCTCATCGCGTGCGGCACCCTCGCGTTTGCCTATCCATTCCGGGATCACCGGTCTCACGGATCGTTCACCACCCGCGCCCGTGTCGCGCATCTCGCCGCGATCGTCGCGGCATTCGTGATCATCCCGACTCTCGCCTCGATCATCCTCCGCGAGACCGGCAAGCCGTACACGTACATCCACGATGGTGGCCTCATGGTGGAGGAGGCTTCGCGGAAGTTCCTGGCTGGCATGAATCCCTACGTTGCCGATTACCTCGACACGCCGATGTTCTTCTGGCCGATGATCAACAACCCGGCGCTCTATCACCTGACCTACTTCCCATTCATGTTCCTGGTGAGCGCCCCGTTCCTGTGGTTCTTCGACCACTTCGGCTTCATTTGGGACCAGCGCTATCTCTATCTCCCGGCGTACATCGGCACCCTCGCGCTCGTGCCGTTCATCGTGCAAGGCGCCTCGCAGCGGCTTGCGATGACAACCGCGATCGCTCTGAACCCGCAGCTCTTCCCATTCGTTGTTGAGGGGCGGAACGACTTCTTCGTACTGCTGTTCCTCTTCGCGGGCATCGCACTCCTGATGCGCGAGCGCCGCACGATGTCGTCCCTCGCCTTCGCGGCCGCCGGAGCGGCGAAGCTGCACGCGCTGATCTTCCTGCCCTTCGTCGCGTTGTACCTCGTGGCGACGAAACGGCCGCGCACGCTGCGCGAAGCCGTCGCCGCCCTTGTGCCGACATGGCCTGCCGCGCTCTTCCTCCTCGCGACCTTCGTGCCCTTCCTGGCGAACAACTTCGGCGCCTTCTGGGACGACGTCGTCAGCTACAACGCCGGCGGTGCCGCCTGGACGTACCCGATCTCGGGGATGGGGTTCTCGGCGATCCTGCTCGCGCTAGGCCTGATTTCGTACCGGCAAGCGGACTTTCCATTCGCCGCGATCGAGATCGCGGTCGCGGCGCCCATCGCCGTCTGGTGGTTCATCCGGCTTTGGCAGCGGCCGACGATCGCGACGCTCCTCGCCGGTTACGCCCTCACGCTCCTCGCATTCCTGTTCTTCGGGCGGTATTTCCAAGGGAACTATCTCGGGTTTATCGCCGCCGTCTTCACGCCGGTGCCGTTCCTCGCGGTCTCGCAACAGCGAAGGGTCAGGCGCAGCCGGGGCATCGCGGCTGCTCGCGGGTCCCTTCGCCCGGCCCGTCCCGCGGCGAACGCTGAGCCTGTCGGCCGGGTGACTCCCGCTGCGCTCCGCGATGCCCCGTCT
>JALYSZ010000227.1 GCA_030854525.1 Chloroflexota bacterium
GACCATCGCGCTCGAGCCGGTGGACCATCTCGGAGACGGCCGGGGCCGAGAAGCCCAAGAACTCGGCGAGGCGCGCTGAGACGACGTGGCCGTTCTCGTCGGCGAGCGTGTAGATGGCCTGGAGGTACTCCTCGACGGCAGGCGAAGCGGTAATTGTTGACCTCCGCAGTCGGAAATCGTTAGGCTGACCTTAGCCGTTAGGGCGACCTAAAAGGGGCTCTCCCCACGGCGAGTATCGCACCGGGAGTGGACGGAAGCCGCGATGTCGATGGGCGAGATCCTGGCGCTTGGCGCGATCGCCGGCTTCACGGTGTTCCTCGGTTTGCCTCTCGGCCGGATGCGCAGCGCCTCACCAAAAGTGCGATCGCTCTTGAATGCCGGCGCGACGGGAATCCTCCTCTTCCTTTTCTGGGACGTTCTGGCCAAAGGCATCGAGCCGGTCGAAGGAGCGCTCGCGGAAGCGTCAGGGGGTGGGACCTGGCTCCACTTCGCGTGGCTCGCGATCGTCTTTGCGGTGTCTTTGACGGTCGGGCTGATGAGTCTCGTCTACTACGACCTCTGGCTGTCGCGGCGCGCCCGCGCCACGATGCGGTTCGGCCCTGGCGCGGCCAACGTTCACGAGTTTCGCGCTGGACCCATCGCGCGACTAAGTCCGGCACAGCGGCTCGCTTTCTTCATCGCGCTCGGGATCGGTTTCCACAACCTGTCGGAGGGGTTGGCGATCGGTCAATCCGCGGCCGGAGGCCAGCTCCGCCTTGCACTGGTGCTCGTCATCGGCTTTGCGCTTCACAACGCGACCGAGGGCTTCGGTATCGTCGGTCCCCTCGCCGGCGAATCGCATCTCCCGAGCTGGCGTTTCCTGGGCGCGCTCGGACTGATCGCGGGAGGTCCGACATTCCTCGGCACGGTCATCGGTCAGGCCTTCCAGAACGAGACCGTGTTTGCCGCCTTTCTGGCGCTCGCCGCTGGATCGATCCTGTATGTGGTCATCGAGCTCCTCGCCGTCGCGCGCAAGCTCGGTCACAAAGACATGACGACCTGGGGCATCCTGGTCGGGCTAATGCTTGGATTTGCAACCGACTTCGTCTTGTCGGCGGTCGGTGCGTGAGGATTTAGAGCACCTTTCGGTCTTTTCGGCCGTTAGAGTTCACCGCGTGTTCTCCCGCCAGATAGGCATCGACCTCGGTACCGCGAACGTCATCGTCTACGTCCGCGGGAAGGGGATCGTCCTCACCGAGCCGTCGGTCGTCGCGCTCGCGAAGGAGGATGGCTCGAACCGGCCCCGGATCGTCGCCGTGGGTGAGGAGGCGAGGCTCATGCTCGGCCGAACGCCGGGCACGATCACCGCGCTCCGTCCAATGCGCGATGGCGTGATCGCGGACTACGTGATCACGGAGTACATGCTCAGGTATTTCATCAACAAGGTGTGTGGCCAGATCCGCATCTTCCAGCCCCAGCTCATGATCTGCGTCCCATCCGGCGTGACGAGCGTCGAGCGCCGCGCCGTGAAGGACGCGGCGATCCGAGCTGGCGCGCGCGAGGCGCACCTCATCGAAGAGCCGCTCGCCGCCGCGATCGGCGCGAACATCCCGATCTCCGGTCCGTCCGGCAACCTGATCATCGACATCGGCGGCGGCACCGCGGAGATCGCGGTCATCTCGTTGGGTGGCATCGTCGTGTCGCGCAGCGTTCGCGCCGCGGGGAACAAGCTCGACGACGCGATCGCGAACTTCGTGCGCAAGCGCTACAACCTGATGATCGGCGAGCGCACGGCAGAGGATGTGAAGATCCAGATCGGCTCGGCACTGCCGATGGATCCCGAGCTCACGATGGAAGTGCGCGGACGCGACCTCATCGCCGGTCTGCCGCGGACGATCACCATCGGCTCGAACGAGATCAGCGAGGCGATGGATCCGGTTCTCCAGCAGATCATGGGTGCGGTGAAGGCGGTCCTCGAGGAAACGCCGCCGGAGCTCGCATCCGACGTAATCGACAAGGGCATGGTCCTATCGGGTGGCGGCGCGCTCCTGCGCAACATGGACAAGCTCCTGACGCAGGTCACCGGGGTTGCCTGCTACGTCGCCGAGAACCCGCTCTACTGCGTCGCCAAGGGGACAGGTCTCGCGCTCGAGCACCTCGACTTCTTCCGCAGAAGCCTCGTCGCAGTCCGCTAGCGAGCGAGCCTTGGCGCCGGGGCGCGTCGACATCCTCGGCGTCGGGTTTGACCGCATCGACCTCGCCGCCGCGGCGGAGCGGATCATCGAGCGTCACGCGGCGGGACAACGAACCTTCGTCATCACAGCGAATCCTGAGTTCGTGATGCTCACTCGGAGCGATGCCGAGCTCGGACAGATCGCTCGAGGGGCTGACATGGTCGTCGCCGACGGTACCGGCGTGCTCGTCGCGTCCCGCGTGCTTCGCGATCCGTTGCCCGGCCGAGTCCCCGGGCGCCTCCTCGTACCCGCGGTTCTTCAGCTCGTCAGCGGGCCGGTCTTCCTGCTCGGAGCGGCGCCGGGCGTCGCCGAGGACGCCGCCGCGGCGCTGGTTCGACGGATCCCGTCGCTGAGCGTCGCCGGCACCTACGCCGGCTCGCCCGTACCGGAGGACGACGTCACGATCCGCGAGCGGATCGAGGCCGCCGGCGCGCGCGTCCTGCTCGTCGCGTACGGAATGCCGGCGCAGGAGCGCTGGATCGCGCGGAATTTGCCGCTCCTCCCATCCGTCCGGACGGCGATCGGCGTCGGAGGCGTCTTCGATCAGCTCGCTGGGCGGGTCCGGCTCCCGCCGCGCTTCGTCCACGCGATCGGTCTTGAGTGGCTCTGGCGGCTCGCGTTCGAGCCTCGTCGCTGGCGTCGCCAGCGCGCGCTGCCGGTCTTCGCCGCTCTCGTCGCCCGACAGCGCATCCTCGGCCGATGAAGCTCGCGCTGGCGCACGAGTACTTCGTCGTGCACGGCGGCGCCGAGCGCGTCGTCGAGGCGCTCCACCAGATGTGGCCCGACGCGCCCGTCTACACGTTCTTCCACGATCGCCGCCGCTACGGGGACCTCCCGGGGTGGTCGCTGCGTACGAGCTATCTCCAACGCTTGCTGCTCGGGGAGAGCCACCGGCTGCTCCTGCCGCTCTATCCGAACGCGGCCCGCGCACTCCGCGTCCCGCCAGAGACCGACGTCGCCCTCGTCTCGACTAGCGCGTTCATCAAAGCGATCGGGCTCGCGGATCGCACGGTCGCGGTCGCGTACTGCCACTCGCCGACGCGATACCTCTACGACTGGAGCGACCGGTACTTGGAGGAGGAGGTGCCGGCACCGCTCGTGCCGCTGGTGCGTGATCTGCTCGGTCGCCTTCGCGACGACGACCAGAGAGCGGCGCGGCGCTTCGATCGATGGATGGCCAACTCAACCGCGGTGCGCGGACGGGTCCAGACCTATTACGGCGTGCCGGCGGAGACGATCGAGGTCGTTCATCCGCCGGTCGACGTCGCTTCGTTCGCGTCGAACGATGAGCGCGGTGACTTCTGGCTCTTCGTCGGACGGCTCTCCGCATACAAGCGCGCCGACGTCGCCGTGCGCGCCTTCAATGACATCGGCATGCGTCTCTTGGTCGTGGGCGAAGGCCGCGAGCGCGCGGCCCTCGAGCGCATCGCGAGCGAGAACGTCGTCTTCGCCGGACGTGCCGACGATGCCACCCTCCGCTCACTTCTCGCGTCGGCCCGGGGCCTGATCTTCCCGGCCGAGGACGATTTCGGGATCGTCTGCGTCGAAGCCCTAGCTTCAGGTGCGCCCGTCGTCGCTCTCGCCGCGGGAGGCGTGTTCGACATCGTTCGCGACGGCGAGGAGGGCATCCTTGTCGATGTGCCCGAGGCGCGAGCCTTTGCCGAGGGTGTCCTACGGGCGGAGCGCGCGCGTTTCGAACCGAAAGCGCTTCGCGACTCAGCGCGGCGCTTTGATGTGTCACGATTTCGCGAGCGCGTGCGCGCCATCGTCGAGGACGCGCATGAAAAAGGAAGGGCCACATAGGAACCGAGGCGAAGCGCGTTCGCGTGGATATGCACACGCATACCGAGGCTTCGCCGGACAGTCGCACCACGGTCGCCGATCAGGCTCGCGGAGTGCGCGCAGCGCGCATCGACGTGATCTGCGCGACCGACCACAACACCATCGAGGGTGGCCTCCGACTGCGCGAGCTCGCCGACGGCTTTCGCGTGATCGTCGGCGAGGAGATCAGCTCCCGTGATGGCGAGATCATCGGACTCTTTCTCGAGCGCGCAGTCCCGCGCGATCTGAGCGGGGAAGAAACGATCGCGCGCATCCACGACCAAGGCGGCTTTGTGGTGGTCCCGCATCCCTTCAGCATCAACCGGCGCTACCACATGCGGCGCGCCTCGCTCGATCGGCTGCGCTCGCAGATCGACGCGCTCGAGATCTTCAACGCGCGCGAGGCGATCTTCCTGAACAACCGGTCGGCGGCCGCGTATGCGAAGGAGCACGACATCGTCGGTACGGGCGGAAGCGACGCGCACCGCGCGGCCGAGATCGGCCGCGCGTTCGTCGACATGCCGGACTTCGCCGGGCGCGGCGATTTCCTGGACTCCCTCCGGCAGGGTGTCGTCAAAGGACGACTCTCCGGCGGCGGCGTCCATGTCTTCACCCGTTACGACCGATTTCGGAAGTGGCTCGGACGAAAGAGCCCGACCGCGACTCGCTGAACCGCCGGGCCTCGACGCATGTCGAGGACCCGACGATCGAGCAGCTCGCCGCGGCGGCGGAGCGCACCGACGACCTCGCCGTTCGGCGCCAGCTGTTCGGTTGGCGCGAGCTCATCTCGACGGCGATCCCCATCGCGCTTATCGCGTTCTTCGCGCGAAACGTGGACTGGTCCCAAGCGTTCGCCACCTTGGGACGCGCCGACCCCGTCTTCGTCGTCGCGGCCCTCTTCGTCTACTACCTCTCGTTCCCGGTCCGCGCCGTCCGGTGGGCGCGCCTGCTTCGCGAGGGCGGGGCGCGGATCTTCGGGCGCGACCTTCTCGAGATCCTCCTCCTCGGCTGGTTCGTCAACTGCCTCGTGCCCGCGAAGCTCGGCGACCTCTACCGCAGCTACCTCGTGAAGCGCCGATTCGGGATATCGCTGTCGCGCACGGTCGGGGTGGTGGTCGCGGAGCGGCTCCTCGACCTGTTCGTGGTCTTCGGTCTCCTCGTCGTCGACGGTTACGTCGCGTTCGGACGCACGATCCTGCCCGATCTCAACATCCTCTACGTCACCGGAGCTGCGCTCGGGCTTCTCATCCTGCTGAGCCTGGTCGGGCTCTACGCGATCGGCCCCCGGCTGGGGCGCTTCTTTCCGGCGGAGGTTCGCCGCATCGGCCGGCTCTTTCGTGAGGGCGTGCTCCACAGCTTTCGTGCCCTGCCGGTCGCCGGGCCGCTGACTCTGCTGGTCTGGTTCCTCGAGACGAGCCGTCTTCTCCTCGTCCTCTTCGCCCTCGGCCTCTACCTGCCGCCGTCGCAGGTGATCTTCGTCGCCGTCGCCTCTTCGCTCCTCACGACCGTCCCGCTCACTCCGGCCGGCTTCGGGTTCGTGGAGATCGCGATGGTCTACGTCCTAACCACGGGATTCGGCCTCGCCCAGAACGACGCCGTTGCCGTCGCCGTCCTCGACCGAGCGGTCAGCGTCTTCTCCGTGATCCTCGTCGGTGGCGCGCTTTACTTAAGGACGCAGCGCACCGAGCGGATCGGTGCGCCACCGTGACCCGCTGGCTCGTCGTCCTCTCGATCGGCCTCCTCGCGTTGCGCGCGCTCTCAGCGGCGTTCGTCGTGATCCAACCGGGATTTACCGACGCCTTCTACTACGTGGACGTCGCGCGACGACTGGCGCACGGCCAGGGACTTACCGCCGACTTCATCTGGAACTTTCTCGAGGCTCCGCACCTCGAGGCCCTTCCGGTCGCGAGTCATCGCTTCTGGATGCCACTCGCGAGCCTCGTGCAGGCCGCGGGGATTTGGCTCCTGGAGCCGGTCCTGGGGACGTTCCGCTCCGCGCAAGCCGCGGTCATCGCCGTCGCCGCGTTCGTCCCCGTCGTGGCCTATGCCGCGGCGCGCTCGATCGGTGCATCGTCACGCGCCGCCCTCGTCGCGGCGGCGCTCGCGGGCCTCGGCGGAGGCGCGTTCGCGCCCGCGTGGGTCACCCTCGACTCGTTCGCCGTAGCCGCGATCGTTGGCACGCTGTTCTTTGTCGCGTTCGCGCGCGGGGCGGCCGGCGACGCGCGCGCCGGTGCGACGTGCGGCCTGCTGGTCGGACTCCTGTTCCTTGCTCGTGCCGAAGGCGCCTTGTTCGGTGTCGCGCTGCTCGCGCTCGCGATGCGCCCGGCCTCTCGAGCGGCCGGCACCGTGGGCAGCGCAGTGGCGCTCGCGATCGGCGCGGCGTGGCTAGCGCGCGGGATCGCGCTCGGCGGATCGCCCGACCTTCTCGCGCGCACCATCCTCCTCGCCCGCTACGAGGACTTCTTCGCCATCGACCCCACCGGCACCGTCGATCTCGCGACGATCGTCACGACCCGGCTCGCCGCGCTCTGGTCGGATCTCATTGTCGCGGTCTTCGCTCTGATGGCGTTCCTCGCGTTCCCGCTCGTTCTCGGGGCGCGGGCGGGCTGGCGGCAACCTGCGGTGCGCGCGTTTGCCGGTCTCGTGCTCCTTATCTATGTGGCGGAGGGTCTGGTCTGGCCGCTCCACGCGACGCGCGGCTCGTACTTCCACTCGCTCGCGGCTTTCTATCCGTTCGCGATGGGCCTCGTTGCACTCGGCGGGGAGACCTGGCTCGCGCGCCGGGATGAAGGGGCGCGTCGTCTCGCCGTCGTCGGATCGATGGCCGCCGCGGTGGCCCTCGCGCTTGTCGGCCTGTGGACGTGGGACGGCTCGTTCAACTCCGGCTATCGGGCTCGAGTCGATGCCGTCGATGCGATCCCGCCGGGAACGTTCCTCGCGATCGACGGTGCGGCGTGGCGGTGGATCGCCGATCGGCCGGTCTTGATCACACCGGCCGATGGCCCGGTTGCCGCGGCCTGCGTCGCCGCGCGCTACGGCGCGAGGAGCGTCGTGTTGGAGGCGGCGCACTTTTCGGCGTACGACGGGCTCTACCGGGGCGATCTCCCACCGTGGCTCGCCTCGCCGATCGAGCGCGGCACGGTCCGGATCTACGCGGTTCGCGCCGATGCAGTCATTGGCTGCTCTGTTCGCGCCTCGCCGGACACCGGCCGCGAGGCTTGGGTGCCCTAGGGTGAGCGCATCCAGCTCTCGATCGTGATCCCAGCCCACAACGAGGAGGTCACGGTGGCCGGGGTCGTGAGAGGCCACCGCGACGTCGCGCGCGCCCTTGCCTCGAGCGTCGAGCTGATCGTGTGTGACGACGGAAGCACCGACGGCACCTGGGCGGAGCTGCAGCGCTCGTGCGCGGAGGTCGCGGAGCTCCGACTCCTGCGCAACCCGACACGGCTCGGGATCCCGGCCACGATGAAGCGCCTCTACGCCGAGGCACAGGGCGAGTGGATCTACTTCGCGCCAGCGGATGGCCAGGTGCCGGCCGCCGCGCTCGAGCCGATGTGGGCGATACGCGATGGTGCGGCGCTCGTCGTCGGTCGCCGCGTTCCGCGTCGCGATCCGGCGAGCCGCGTGGTCATGGCACAGCTCTACTCAGGTTTGCTGCGGCGCATCTTCCGCCTGCCGGTCCACGACATCGACAGCGTGAAGCTCTACCGGGCCGAGGATCTCCGGTCCGTTCCGTCGCGAAGCAACACGAACTTCTTCGAGGCCGAGATCCTGATCACGCTCTGCACGCGCCACCGAACTGTCCGCGAGGTCGACATCCCGCACCGCCCGCGCATCGCGGGCATCGCGGAGGGCGTGACGCCGGCCGGGGCGTTTCTCGCTATGCGCGACGTCGCGGCGTTCACGGTCCGATGGCTTCTACGTCCCGGCCGCTAAGGGCGATCCTCTCCGCGAACGCGTATCCCCTTTCGGTTGCGAGCGCCGTCTTCATCATCGCCGTGGGTCTGCCCTCGAGCGACTCCGATACCTACTGGCAGCTCGCGACCGGCCAATGGATGCTCGACCACCGCGAGTTCCTTCGCCAGGACATCTTCTCGTCGACGGTCGCGGGGACGCATTTCGGGATCGGGGAGTGGCTCGGCCAGATCGCCTTCGCGGCGTCGTTCGCGACCGGGGGCTGGGCTGGTGTGGCGATCCTTCGCGCGGTGCTGATCGCCGTGGCCTCACTCTTTCTCGTGCGCCTCGCGCGCCGAGGCGCCACACCTTGGTGGATCAGCCTGCCGCTGGTCATCGCCGCGTTGCTCGTCTCGAAGATCACGTGGACCGACCGGCCGCAGCTCTTCACGCTGGCGCTCTTCCCGGTGCTACTGGAGCTCTTGCTTTCATTGCCTCCCGGTTTCTCGCGGCGCCTTCTCGTCCTGCCGCCGCTCTTCCTCCTGTGGACAGATCTCCACGGCGGTTACCTCCTTGGTTTGGTCATCGTCGCCATCTTCGCGACCGAAAGCGTTCTCACGAATGGACGGCGAGGGTTGCCCCTCGTGCTGACGGCGACGGCGTGTGTGGCGGTCACACTTCTCAATCCCGCGCCACTCGACTTTGCGGGTGCCGCACGCGAAGACCTGCTGCACCCGCCCCGCTTCCTCACCGAGTTCCTTCCGCCTGACGTCGTCACTCCGGCGGGCGCCCTCTTCGCTGGATTCGTCATGCTCGTCATCGGGACGACGCTGTTGCGCGGTGGCTCCCTCCGCGAAGCGATGCTCCTCGCGCCGCTCCTCTACCTCGCGTTCACTGCGCAACGCCAGATGCTGTTTTTCTGCTTCGCCGCGACCGCCTTCCTCGGCGCGCGCCTGACCGGGCTCGGGACCGGGGGGACGCGCCCCCGATGGCGCATGTTCGAGGTACCCGCACCGGTGCGCCTTCCCGTCGCCCTCGTGCTCGTCATCGCCGCAGTTGCGAGCGCCTTCAGCGCTCCCGCGCATCCGGACGAACGTGCCTACCCGGCCGGGGCGCTCGATGCGTTGCGCGCCACCAATGGAGTTCTCCTGAACGAGTACGACTGGGGCGGGTACCTCATCTTCAATTTGCCGGAGCGGCCCGTGTTCATCGACGGGCGCTACGTGCCGTACCTCGGCGGTGTGCTCGATGACTATCGCGCGGTCGTTGGTCTCCGGCCCGGATGGCGGGAGCTCCTCGATAAGTACAAGGTGAGCGAGCTGCTCCTCCGACCGCAGCGTCCGCTCTCCGTTGCTTTGCGTGAGGACGGCTGGCGCGTGCGCGCTTCGGACCCGGACGGCCGATGGATCGTACTGGCGCGGCCGTGACCGGCAGGTTTTCCTGGTCGCTGCCGCTTGTGACGGGCGGGATCTTCGGCGTGCTTTCGACCCTCGCCACCATCGGCGACCCGGATCTCTTCTGGCACCTAGCGCAGGGACGGCAGACGGTTACCCAGGGTCTCGCTCGCGTCGACGTGTTTTCGTGGTCGGTGAACGGGTTTCCGGTGCTCACCGATCAGTGGCTCGGGCAGGTGATCTGGTACGAGGCTTATGCCGCGCTCGGCTGGAACGGGATCATCGTGCTCCGCGCGCTCCTCGTCGCCGCGATCGTGACGCTCATCGTGGCCGCGGCGCTCTTCGGGCAGCGAAGGCCGATCCTCGCCGTGGTCGCGGCGTTGCCGGCGATCGCGCTCTCGCGCTTCGCATGGACAGAGCGCCCGCAGCTCATGGGTCTGCTCTGCTTCGCCGCGCTCATGCTTCTTCTTCGAGCATCAGCCGAACGACCGCGTCTCCTGATCGCCGCGCCCGCGCTCATCGTCGTGTGGGCGAACCTTCACGCTTCGTTCGCGCTCGGTCTGGGGGTGGCCGCGATCGCCTGCGCCGAGCTCTGGCTACGCCGTCCGGACGCGCGCCGTCTCGCCGTCGGGGTCGTCGCCGCCTCGATCGCGGTCACGGTCCTCACACCATCGGGCGTCTCGATCTGGACCTCGGCGAGCGGCCACTTCCTTTCGCCTCCTCGGGTCATCCAGGAGGAAGGCGTGCCCGATGTGACGCAGCCGTACGGGTTCGTCTTCGCGTTCATCGTCCTCGCCGTTCTCGTGACCGCGCAGCTTTCCCGACCGACTGCGCTTCGCGATCTCGCGCTCCTCGTGCCGGTGCTCTTCGTTTCGATGACCGCCGCACGACACACGCCGTTCTTCGCGGTCGCTGCCGTCCCGTATCTCGCGGCACACGCGCCCGATGCGATCGGTGTCATCGCGGCGCGATTTCGCATCAAGGCGCGGCTCCCGGTCTTCGTGCCGCGAGTTCCATCGCTCCGTCTGGATCTCGTCACGGCCGCGATCGCGCTTGCCGCGGTCATTGGTGCGGGGTTTCTCGCGCGTGGCGCGCCGAACCTCAGCCCATATCCGGCCGCCGTTTTGTCCTCGCTCCCGCCCGGTCCAGGCGTCGTGAATGACTACGACTGGGGCGGCTTCCTGATTTGGTACGCGCCTGCAACTCCGGTCTTCATCGATGGTCGACTCTTCCCGTACACCGGCGACGCGTTGCGCGACTACGAGACTTTGGTCTCTCTCGGTCCCACTTGGCGCGAAGTTCTCGTGCGGCGCGGTGCACGAGCGCTCCTCCTCAAGCCCGCGTCGCCGCTCGCGGTCCGCGCTCGCGATCTGCGATGGGCGATCGTCGCGGAGAGCGCGTCATATGTGCTCTTCATGGTCCCGAATTCACACTAAGCGCCGCTAGACTGACCGCCGATGAGCGACCCAATTCGCGTCAGTCGAGCATCCGACGACCTGGATGAGCAATTCGACGCGGTCGTCGACGAATTGCGCCGCGACGTGCGGAACTTGCGCCAGCAGCTCGAGAAGTACGGCCGCACATATCAGAAACAGGCCGAGGACCGCTCGCGCCTCACGACGCACGGCGAGCTCGACGAGGAGACTCAACGCGACTACCGCCGGCTGAAGCAGCTGCAGCTCGTGGTGCAGCACATCGAGTCGAGCGCCGCCTATTTGCTCGGGTCGGGCATCGATCCCTCGTCGGACACCGACGACGAGTCGGTCGAGGTCGCCCAGCGTGTGCTCGGGAGCCTCGAGGCGGAACGAGAGCGGCTTTACCGCGATGTCCACGACGGGCCGGCCCAGGTGCTCGCGAACGCGATCTTCGAGGTCGAGTATCTCGAGCGCATCGCCGAGCGTGCTCCTGCCGAGGTGCGGCAGACCCTCAAGACCGAGCTCTCCAATCTGAAAGGGCAATTCCGTGGCTCGCTCGACTCGGTGCGCGCCATGATCTACGACCTTCGGCCTCCCGAGCTCACCGAACTCGGTCTCGCCGAGGCCATACGCAACTACGCGTCGGAGTGGGAGGCGCGTTGCGGCATCAAGGTCGCGAGCCAGCTCGATCTGAAGGAGACCGGCATGACTCCGATGGAGGAGCTCGCGGTCTACCGGGTCATGCAGGAGGCGCTGCAGAACGTCCACAAGCACGCGCACGCGAGCGCGGTCGGTATGGCGTGGTCCCGCGCGAACGACAACTGGGTGCTGCACGTCACCGACGACGGGATGGGCTTCGATCTCGTGAAGGCCGCCCGCCACAAGAAGTCGGTGGGACTTCTCTCGATGCGCGAGCGCGCCGAGCTCAACGGTGGCTCGCTCCAGATCCAGTCAACACCGGGCAAGGGAACGGCGGTCACGCTGCTCCTGCCCACCGAAAAGAAGGTTGAGCCGCTCCGCGCACGTCGCATCGAGCGGACTCGTGAGGAGCATTCATGAGCGACAGGCCCGAACGTGCCATCCGCGTCCTTCTCGCCGACGCGAGTCGGATCACCACCATGGGCATCCGGCAGGTCATCGAGAAGGAGCCGGATATGGAGATCGTCGGCGTGGCTTCCGATGGCGAAGAAGCCGTGGCGAAGACGAACGAGCTCGAGCCCGACGTCCTCGTCATCGAGGTCGACCTTCCGCGGCTATCCGGCATCAAGGCGACGCAGCGCGTGCGGCGGGAGCTCCCGGCAGTCGGCGTCGTCATCCTGACCGCGCAAGATCAAGAGCAGATCCTCTTCGAAGCCATCCGAGCGGGCGCGGCGGCCTACCTCAACAAGGACTGCGAGCCCGCCGAGCTCATCGACGCGATTCGCAAGGTGCGGACCGGCCAGTTCATCATCAACGAGAAGATCTTCAGCCGACCGGCCGTCGCGTCGAAGGTCCTCGCTGAGTTCCGCGAGCTTTCCGTGTATGGTCCAGGGTCGACGCACGTCTTCGCGCCGCTTTCGCCCCGTGAGGTACAGATCTTGGACAACATCGCTCAGGGCATGACCAACAAGGAGGTCGCCTACGCCCTCGCCATCTCCGAGCAGACTGTGAAGAATCACATGTCGAGCATCCTCCGCAAGCTGTCGGTGAACGACCGCACGCAGGCGGTCGTCTACGCCATCCGGCAGGGCTGGATCAAGGGACCGGAGATCGGTAATTGACGATGGCATCCCTGGGCGTTCTTGCGGAGATCGCGACCGAACAGCAAAAGGTCACCGCCGAGATCCGCGAGCTCGACCTTCTCGTCGAGTCGACGCAGACCGAGGTCAACCGCCTCAAGTCCCGCGAGGACCAGATGAAGGCGAAGGTCGAGGAGGTTCGCAAGAACCCGGGCAACTTCCAGCGCGAGGAGATCTTCGGCGCGACGGACGAGCACGCGGCCGCCATGGCCCGTCGCATGACGATGGAGGGTCAGCTCAACTCCCTCCAGTCCAAGCGCAAGCTCATCGACCGTAGCGCGCAGATCCTCACGACGGCGCAGCGGCAGCTCGCCGAGTACACGGCTCCACCGCTTCCGCCGGACACCGCTCCGCTCATCGACGAGAGCCGTCTCCTTCAGGCGGTCGTCGACACGCAGGAAGAGGAGCGCAAGCGCATCGCCCGGCAGGTCCACGACGGCCCGGCGCAGGCGATGGCGAACGTCGTTCTCCAGTCGGAGATCAGCGAGCGCCTTTTCGACGTCGACGCCCAGAAATCGCGTGGCGAGCTCGCGTCGCTGCGGCAGATGGTCAACAAGACGCTCCAGGAGCTTCGGGGATTCATCTTCGAGCTCCGGCCGATGATCCTCGATGACCTCGGCCTCGTGCCAACGCTGCGGCGCTATGTCCAGACCCTCATTGACAAGCACGGAGTGCGCATCGACTTCTCGAGCACCGGCCGTGATCGCCGCCTGCCGTCCGATGACGAGGTCGCGATCTTCCGGTTGATCCAGGACTCGCTCGTCGAGCGGATCGACAAGGCGCAAGCCAAAGACATCGTCCTCGGTCTCCAGTGGAAGGAAGACACGCTCGACGTGCTGCTGCAGAGCGACGGCAAGGAGCTACCCCCCGACGGCGAGCTCCAGTCCGGCATCCGGCGCAGCGAACGTCTCGAGCTCCTTCACGGGGAGTCGACGCACGAGGCGCGCGCCGATGGCAATGTTGTCCTCAAGGTGAAGATCCCGATCCGGAGCGCGCCGCAGCTCGTCACATGACCGCGACGTCGGAGCTCACGACCGATCAGGTCGCGGAATACCTCGAGTCCACCTGCGCCCTGGTCGAGGCCGAGCTCACCGCCCTTGGCGATGACAGCAGCTGGCACTTCGACCAAAAGGAGTGGTGCGCCAACGAGGTCGTCGGCCACCTCGTCGAGGCGGAGAAGCGCGGCTTCGCTGGCCGGGTCCGCGAGATCCTGGCGGGCAACGCGAAGACGAGCTCGTGGGACCAGGTCCAGGTCGCCAAGGAGCGCAAGGACTGCGAGCGGATGGGCCAGAGCATGTGGATGGAGTTCATGGGCTTCCGCAACGACGGCATCAAGCTCGTGCGGTCGCTACGGCCGGCCGATTTCAGCAAGAGCATCGCGCACCCCATGGCCGGTCAGGTCTCCATCCGCGATCTGCTCCATGAGTGGATCCATCACGACCGCAATCACACCCGGCAGCTCCTCCAGATCGGACAGGAGCGCGCCTGGCCGCACATGGGAAACTCGCAGAAGTTCAAGGGCGAGTAGCCGGCTACCAACGCGCCAGCGGGTCCTGTCCCAGGGGCAGGGGCCCCTGACCGCGTAGCGGGGTCGGGGTCGC